>JBKPTT010000082.1:0-11611 GCA_046735635.1 Acidobacteriota bacterium
GTGTAGGAGACCTCGAAGGGATACTTGGCCATGTCCGCCTCCGTTGCGTCGGGACGGTTGGGGAAGAGGAAAGCGGATTGATGCTATGGGCGACACGCCATGGTGTCAACGCCGATCTTTCGATCGTGCCGACCCCTCGCGACATCTGAAGCTGATCGGTCGGCGCATCGTGTCCAATTTCGTGCGAGTCAGCCGGACGCGGCGCGGCTTGACTTCGCGACGGTGGCGGCGTACGAGGATGACTACCTCGTGATCGTGACCGAGGTGCCGAATGACGAGACGGCAGCGACGATGGCCCCGCGGGACCGCCCTGCCGGGGAACGTTCGGACCATGACGAGGCGGGCATTCGGCCGGGAGGAGATGGACAGGATCGTCGGAAGCCTGTCGTAGGGTGAAGCGGCGACGCCCGACCGGCGTGATCTAACAAGCCGCTTTCTTTCCAAGCGAGCACGCAGTGACTGGGAACGCGTCGCCGGAGGTACGGGCGTCGAGCTGCCAGAGGGGAGGGAACTGGATGGCACGGCCGCGATCACCGCGCAGGACGTCGAAGCATTGGTCAAGGAACAGCCGCGGTCCGGCCGCCTCGGGGCGTGCCGGGCGGAGGGGCAGCGATGAACTCAACGAAGGGTGAAATCGAGACGGTACCGGCCAACGCGGCGGAGCGGGTCCGCGCCATTCGCTTCCGGCTGCCGGGACAGGCGGTGATGGAGCGCATCGAGCTGGCTCGCGTCGCCTATGGTCCCCTGTACACCATCGGGCTGGTCCAGGAGCGGGTCGCCGAGACACTCCCCACCCGGATCGGCTACGTCCGCTCGACGGCCATGGAGCCCATCGAGGAGTACCGGGGACGGATGCCCGACGAGGTCCTCCTCAAGTACGACGATGCCGAACGGAGTGGCCTGTTCGTGAAATTCTGGGTCGTGACGCCGACCTATTACCGGACTCCCCAGGCCGACCCGTGGATCGTGGCCGAGGTCGCCGGGACCACGCTCTGTGCGGTCATCGCACAGTGGGACGACGGGTAGTCTCGGCGAGCGGTGCGCCGCTCACGTAGCGGCGGGACCGGGGGGAACGGCAGGTCGGAGGGGGGCGACGCGCTCCGCCATGTCGGAGGAGTACGGAGCACAGGGGCCATATCGGGACTCCCGGCTCGGGCGAGGAGGTGCACCATGTGGCTGGAGATGAAAGTGAAGGGCGTAGCGCTGGAACCGCTCTCCAACATGCCCCTGATCATCCTGCGCGACGAGGAGGACACGCGCTCGCTGCCCATCTGGGTCGGGCTCTTTGAGGCCAATGCCATCGCGCTCGAGCTGGAGAAGATCTCCCCGCCGCGGCCCATGACCCATGACCTCATTAAGAAGATTCTGGAGTCGCTGGATGCGCGGGTGCAGAAGGTCGTCGTCACCGACGTGCGCGACAAGACCTTTTACGCAGTCATCCACCTGCGCCTCCGCCACGCTGACATCACGGTGGATTCGCGGCCGTCGGACGCCATTGCCCTGGCGCTGCGGGTGGGCGCCCCGATCTTTGTGAAGGAGGAGGTCGTTGACAAGGCCCGGACCGTCGAGGTGGCGACGGAGACCGAGGCCGGCACCGGGAAGAGCGACGACCCCGCTAAGATCAAGGACTGGCTCGAGTCCCTGAAGCCCGGGGACTTCGATCCGGACGAGTAGTGGATGCGGGTCAGGCTGCTCACCAACAACTCTCGAGAAGAACACCCCCGGGATCGAGACGCTCCGGAACTTCGCGACCGCCCTCGCCGGGCCGGTGACGGAGCTGCTGGGAGGATGCTTCATGAACGTCGAAGAGCTGAGGCGAATGCTAACGGATGATCTCCGAGCCTTGCGGGATGGCAAGAGCGTGCTGGGAGTCGGTGAGATGGCCGACGAGGTCGAGAAGCTCGGCTCTACCTTCACGGCCAATGCCCAACGGATCCGGTCGTATGAGAACGCCCCGAAATTGCTCCGGGCCCAGTACGCCGTTGTGTTGGGGAAGCTCGAGAGGCCTTCATAAACGCGAGACTGTCTCACTCCCGGCGAACGCGGTTTGATGATCCCAGTGCCGAGCCCCCCGCGCAACGAGTTGAATCCCTGCTTACCTTCACTGAGTTACTGGCGTTGACGTCGGGGGCATTTTGAGCCAGGCTGACGGACAACGAGCCTCGGGCTCGGCCGTGCGGACACGGCCGCGCAGATGATATGGTCTCCGGGCGGCTCGGCCCGACCTCTTCCACAACCGACGCGGACCCGATGGAGGCCACTATGGCACTGCGGATCAACAGCGAGGCACCGAACTTTACCGCTGACACCACCCAGGGCAAGATCAACTTTCACGACTGGATCGGCAACGGCTGGGCCATCCTCTTCTCGCATCCCAAGGACTTCACGCCGGTCTGCACGACCGAGCTCGGCTACATGGCCGGCCTGAAGCCAGAGTTCGACAAGCGCAATTGCAAGATCATCGGCCTCAGCGTCGACCCAGTCGACGATCACAAGCGTTGGTCAAAGGACATTGAGGAGACGCAGGGGCACGCGGTGACGTACCCGATGATCGGCGATCCCGAGCTGAAGGTGGCCAAGGCGTATGACATGCTACCGGAAGAATCGGGTCGCACCTCGCAGGGCCGGACGGCTGCGGACAACGCGACCGTGCGCTCGGTCTTCATCATCGGCCCCGACAAGAAGGTGAAGGCGATGCTGACCTACCCGATGTCGACCGGTCGCAACTTCGATGAGGTGCTCCGGCTGGTGGACTCCTGCCAGCTGACGGCCAAGCACAAGGTGGCCACGCCGGTGAACTGGAAGCAAGGCCAAGACGTCATCATCGTCCCCGCCGTGTCCGACGAGGACGCCAAGAAGACGTATCCCGGGGGCTGGAAGGCGCCGAAGCCGTATCTGCGAATCGTGCCGCAGCCGAAGTAGGTGGGTGGTGCGCCGGTAGCCGTGAGCACGGTCTACCGGCGCGCTCGCATCCAGGGCGCCCCGGCCGGAGAAACGCCGCTCCCTTGGCTCTAGCCCATGGCCCCGGTCGAAACCGGGCTCATCCTCCGCACTCGGTTGGAAGGAAATCCAACTCCTTTGCACGGGAGCTGGGAATCCACCTGCAATCGTGGGTGCCAGAAACCGACGGGGATGCCGTGCTCCAATATCGGGCCGCGCGTCGCTGAGGAGGACCTGTGACGCGCAGCGACTTCATCGCTCGCTGGCCCATTGACAAGCGGCAGTCCGACGCGTATTCCTTGTGCCGCCGGGAACGGTCCGTCGATCCCTCGACTTCAACCCGCGAGGTTCCACCGATGACGACCCCGCACCGTGACATCTTGGGCCGCGCTCTCTTGGTCGCGCTCGTCGCCGGAGTCATCGTGGGCGCCGGTGTGACGGCGCTCTTCGCTCAACAGCCGCCGCCGACATGGAAACAGGGGCAGCCTGATGCCATGCGGGAATCGGCGCTCGCGCCGGTTCCGCAGCCGCCGGCGCCGTTGGCCGCGGAGAAGATCCCGATCAACAAGATCAAGGTCCCACCAGGGTTCACGGTTGAGCTCTGGGCGTCTGGGATCAGCAACGCCCGCGCGATGACCATGGGCAGCAAGGGCACGATGTTCGTATCGAGCCGCGTGGTCGGCAACGTCTATGCGCTGGTGGACAAGGGCGGCACGCGCGAGGTCAAGGTCATCGCCAAAGGGCTCGACATCCCCAACGGCGTGGCGTTCCGCGACGGCGCGCTCTACGTCGCCGCGCAGAACCGCATCCTCAAGTACGAGCGCATCGAGGACAAGCTCGACACTCCCGGCGAGCCCGTGGTCGTGATCGACTCGTTGCCGAAGCACCAGCCGCACGGCTGGAAATACCTCGCCTTCGGACCCGACGGGAAGCTCTACTTCAATATCGGTGCCCCTGGCAACATCGTCATGCCACCGGAGACCAACGCGAACATCTCGCGCATCAATGCGGACGGCACCGGCTTCGAGTACGTCGCGCGCGGCGTGCGCAACAGCGTCGGCTTCGACTGGCATCCCGTGACGAAGGAGCTGTATTTCACGAACCATGGTCGCGACTGGCTCGGCGAGGACGTGCCGAACGACACCTTGCATCACGTCTCCGGCAGGAACGTCCCGCATTTCGGCTATCCGTACTGCCACCAGGGCGACATCCTCGATCCGGATTTTGGCCAGGGCCACGCGTGCAGCGAGTTCAACCCCCCGCTGCTGAAGCTCGGGCCTCACGTGGCGCCGATCGGGATGATCTTCTACACCGGCAACATGTTCCCACCGCAGTATAAGAACCGGATCTTCATCGCGGAGCGCGGGTCGTGGAACCGCACGCAGAAGCTCGGCTACGGCGTGACGACGGTCACGCTGGCGATGGGCCAACCGCCCGTGCAAGAGGGCTTCGCCTCGGGCTGGTTGGAGAACAATCAACCGTGGGGCCGGCCGGCGTACCTCTTCCAGATGCCGGACGGCTCGCTGCTCGTGTCCGACGACTACGCCGGGGCCATCTACCGCATTAGCTACTCACGCTGAGCGTGCGTCGGAGGGGGTGTCACCGGCGCCCTCCGACATCGTGGTACCTTGACTTCGATATCAGCCCGCTTGGCACCGCTGGGTGTGTTCGCGCTCGCGTTGATCGCGTCCTCGATGTCAGTCCGCGCCGCCGACGTCGAGTCGGGACAGCGCAAGTCACAGCCGTGCGCGGGCTGTCATGGCGCCGACGGCAATGCGACGATCACGGGCACTCCCTCGCTCGCCGGGCATCCCGCGTACTATACGCACTGGCAGTTGCTCATGTTCCGCAACGAAAAGCGACGGGATCCACAGATGACCCCGATCGCGGCGAATCTGAGCGACGACGACATGGCGGATCTTGCCGCGTATTACGCGGCGCAGCCGTCGCGACCGCGACAGGGGCGCCCGACGATGGACGCGGCCACGCGCGAGACCGGCGAGCGTCTCACCGCCACACACCATTGCACGTCGTGTCACGGGCCGGGATTGATGGGGCAGCAGGCGGTCCCGAGGCTGGTGGGCCAGGATCAGCCGTATTTGCTGAAGCGACTCCGCGGCTACAAGACGGAGACTACGAGCGATCTCGAAGGGCAGATGACGATGGCCGCGCAACCGCTGACGATGGAAGACATCGAGATGCTCGCGAAGTACATCGCCAGCCTTCCGAGCGAGTAGACCTCCTTGTGCGGCGCCGGTGATGTCCCTCTACTTCCCAGCGTAGATCGCGACGATCATGAGCCAGTCGTGATGCAGTGTAATCGCCCAACGATATTTGTTGCTCACACCGTATACGAACCTAGTGGTTCTTGAATGATTCAGCCGCGTCCGCTAAGTCTCGAAACGTTCAGTGTCCTGCTCGAGTCGGCGCTCCAAAATCTTGTGAACGCGAAACATCATTGATCAGAGCTGGCTCGAGGCAATCCAGGGTGCTCCAAATCCCTGATCACATACGGCTCTCAAGTAGTCGTCGCTGCGCCCCGAGGGCCCACTTATCGGCCCCGCGGATGACGTCGATGATGAAGCGTCCGGCGCCGAGCGGAGTGACAAGCAGCCGGCCGCGTGCGTAGGGGGCATCCGGCTGGGCATGGCAGGGGGGACAGAGCGCCACCAGGCGGTCGAGATCGAAGTCCGAGCCCCCCTGGGCGCGCTTGACGACGTGGTCCTCCCTCGAGCGGGCCCGCGACTGCGCGATCTCTTACCTCGTCGGCCTCGGACGCGGTAGGACGAGCGCACGCTCAGGCCTCCCAGGGCGCGGCGCGGCCCGGCACGTCACGGGCTCGAAGGTCATCGTTGGGGAGTCGGTCTTGGTCGACGTCGTCCATGGCTTATGGCGCGGCGCTGGCAGGCGGGGCGGACGCGAGGTGCTCGATCTCCGACACGACGCGGTTCAACTCCTCGGCCAGCCGACCCGGGCCAAGCCTCCGGAAGGTCTCCGCGAGCGCGCGGTAGTACCAGAGCGTCCCGGTCCGGCCGCCGGTGAAGCGCGCCCAGAGGGCCTCGCCGATCGCCCGGTAGTCGCTCAGGATGGCGCGCGCGTTGTGGAGTTTGTCGGCGGCCGAGACGAGGCGCGTGGACGCCGAGGCCTGGGCGAGCTTGGCGATGTACGACTCCTTGCGCTCCCGGAACGGCGGCTTCGGCTTGCGGCGCGAGTCGGTGCAGCCGTCCACGATCGCGAGCACGGCCGGCCCGTACCGTCGACGGATCTCGAGTCGGATGACCTCGGGATCCCCCGTGGCATCCTCCACGGTGTCATGCAGGAGGGCGGCGATCGCCTCTTCTGCGCTGGCGCCGTGCTCGAGGGCGAGGCTCGCGACGCCAAGGACATGGGAGACGTAGGGGATGGTCGTTCCTTTGCGGACCTCGCCGGCGTGCAGTCGGGCGGCCACCCCGAGGGCATCCTCAAAACGAGCTGACACGGTCATAGACATCCTCCAAGAGTGCGTCGGGCCCGGACGACCGGATCGGACTTGTGGCCACCTCTCGTTCCCTGGAGCACCACGGGCCTACCCGCGGATCGCCCACTTATCAGCGCCTCGGATGACCTCGTAGGTGAGGTGCCCGGCGCCCAGCGGGATAATGAGCAGCCGGCCGCGCGCGTAGGGGGCATCGGTCTGGGCATGGCACGGCGGACAGAGCGCCACCAGGCGGTCGAGGTCGAAGTCCGAGCCCCCCTGGGCGCGCTTGACGACGTGGGATCGCGGGCTCGATCGATCGAGCGGTCGCCGAAAACCATTCTATTAGAATGGGTTATCCCTAGAGACTCAGCAATCCTGAATTTGTTTTGTAGTTTCTGCTCTTCTCACATTCCGGCAGCCCCAAACCCACCCCGTGGTCCCCCGCCTCTCAATCCGCGAGTCACTGGCCAGCAGCATCGCTGCGTGCTCCGTGAGCCGGCGCGGGCGGAGGCTGCGTTTGGCAGTTCTCGGTTCATTCGCCCCTCGCGCCCTGCCACGCTTGACGGAGCCCTTGACGGATGGTGTCTTCGCATTCCGGGTCGGCGAGCGCGGCGCCATCCAGCAGGTCGCGGGCCCATTCGATGACCGGTGAGCGCCCGTTGGCCAGCCAGAGCACCTGGTCGACCGTAAGGTCCGCCTCCGCACAGAACCTCGTGAGCCCCGATTCGATGCCCAGCCAGATGGCGCTCCCCTGCTTCCAGTAGGCCGTGCACTTGGCCACGAGCGTAACGTCCTTGGCCGAGAGGGCGGCGTCCAGCAGGACGAACCACAGGACCTGCGCCGAGGCCTCCAGCCAGCGGCTCTTCAGGCCGCTGACCGCGGCCTGCATCGAGATGAATCGTAGCGTGTAATCCGGGTCTGCGACGACCCGCGGCGTCTGCGGGCAACTGCGCATGAGCTGCTGGACCTCCGGCCGGTCCCCGCGCGCGGCGGCGGCGAGGGTGAGCCGGAGCCGCTCCTCGGGGGTGAATTGCGCGTACTGCGATGCTAGCGTCTTCATGGCGTATCCTCCTGTGCTCGGGCTTCCCTTCGGATTTTTAGTGTCGATTCAATGGCCTCGACGCGGGCGTCGAGGGTTTCGAGTTCCATCGCGCGCAGCGCCACCCGCATCAACTGCGCGAGGACCTGCGCCTTCTTGATCGGGTCCAGATCCGGGTTAGCCGCCACGCGCTCGATCTCCGTGGCCAGCACGTGCCGCACGTCGGCCGGGGTCTGGACCGGGCGTCCCTGGGGCATCGCGTCGGTGGCCGCGGGCCTGCTCATGGCCTCACCCGGTCGACCCGTCCACCGCCTCGAGCGTCCCAGCGTGATGCTGGACGTCCACCCGAAGCAGCGGCGTGGGCTGCCCCCGCCGCTCGGCCCGCATCGCCTCCAACTGATGCAGGGCCTGGTACACCTGCCGGGTCAGGTGGGCTTCGTAGCGAATGATCCTGTCGGTGTCGAGGGGATGCGGAAGCAGGCGGGCGCTCGGCGTCGCCAGGTGCTGCCGTTCCGCGATCGCCGCCGTCTCGTAGGTGGCCACGCGCCGCAGGCGCCAGAGGGCGGTCGCCACGCGCTCGGCCAGGGCCAACTCGACGGGCCCGGCCGGCCCGAGGGCGTCCACGACGCCCTGGCGGAACCCTTCCCACTCCATCGCACTCTCGCCCGGCACCACCAGCCTCGCACTGGCGATGCCATGCGTGAGCGCATTGAGGCCGACCCGGGCCTTGCCCGCCGCCGTCTTCGGTCCGCGGCGCTGGGGCTGAGCCGCCTGTCCCGGGCTCGCGTCGATCCAAGCATTTGCGTCAATCATGGGGTTCTCTCCTTTGCACCTTGGGTTTGTCTACACAGCGCAGACTCCATCACACACCAAAAACCCGACAGGCGCTGGAGGGGTGAGGAAAGAACTGCTACTTCTTTCCTACTTCTTTCTGATGAGGCTCGCGACGGTGCGTCCCGACACGTTCAAGCGCGCTGCCAGTTCCGCGCGGATGGCGCGCGCCCCCCAGTCGGGGTTCTCTCGGGCGAGCGCTGTCGCCGCGGCCTGGACGAGCCGGGGGTCGAACATAGGACTCGACCGGAGTCCGCGCGTGGACGGCCAGGCATCTCGGAGGAGCGTCACGACATCGTGGCGGGTGACATTCGGCAGCACGGACAGAAGGCGTGGAATGAGCGCGGTAATGAGCACGTCGTGGGCCGCCCAGAGCGCGGCCACCCGACGGCGAGCACCGGGCGGCGCCACGCCTTGGTCCAGCCGAAGCACGGCGCCAATATTCGCCCAGTCATACTGTTTTCTCTTGCCTGCCTCCCGACGCGTCCCGACGCGCAGGCCGAGCTGGTCTCCCATCCGATACGGTTGAAGAGCGAGGGTCGGGTAACGCTTCGCGAACTCCGGATCGTGGTTGAGCTGTCTCAGGAGCGCCTGGTGGGCCGCCGTCACGAGATTGGTCTGCCGACTGCTCACAATCTCCCGCAGGAGGGCAGATGCCCGTGAGGGAGAGGACGACTTCGCTGGCGCTCGGGGCGGCGCGGCCCTGGCTGCCGAATCACGCGTGTGCCGCCGCCGGGCGGCGCGGCCGATCTCACATCGTGCGCGGCTCACGGGCAGGTACCGCCGTCTGGTCGCGGAGCTTTGCCGGTCGGCTCTGGACCGGTGGCGGCGGGGTTCATAAGAAAACGAAAGGAATGCGTGGCCTCTGGATCAATGCGGTGGCTGTCGACAGGTTCGGCGCGGGAATGAACTGGTCGGATGGCTTCATCGCCGATGACCTCATAGCCAACGCGTCAGACATGCGTGCAGCGCGACGGGCAGGCCGTGCCCATCACCGCCCGACGACCGGCCCCGCCGAGCCTCGCTGCGCCCGCAGCTCCGCGCGGCGCTGCGCCGTCCGGGTTTGATCGACAGTCCACGTCCCGACGTCGATCACCACCCCGTAGTCGTCGCGCGCGGCGCCGAGACTCACCAGCTCGTTGCGGGCATCGCGCAGCACCCGCGCGGGATCGCGCTCCAGCGGGTCCCCCCACCCGCCCGGCCCCGGCTGCTCGTGACGGAAGACGTCGCCCCCCTTCATCGTCATCGTCAGCTTCCCCGGCAGCTGCCGGGCGCTTGGCCCGGGGTTCAGGATGTTGCGGGCCAGACGGCCCGGCTGACCCCCGTACAGGCCGTAGGGACGGATGTCGTGCCGGTCCGCGCGCACTTGCAGGACCGCCTCCTCGGCCAGCAGCTTGTAGTCGCGGCGGATCGACATGCCCCCGCGGTGCTTCCCGGGGCCGCCCACATCCTGGATGAACTCGGTGCAGAGGATCTGCAGCGGCTGCTCCGCCTCGGTGATCTCCACGGGCGGCAACGACATGTTCGCGAGCATGTTGGCGTTCCCGTCCAGGCCGTCGGCCCACGCGCGCCCTCCCCACGCCGAGCAGATGAACTCCACGAAGATGAACGGCCGGCGATCGGGGTAGTAGCCGCCAATCGAGACCCCCGTGTTCCCGCCCTCGGAAGCGGCAATCGAGCGATCGGGGAGCATCTGGGCGAGGGCGCCGAAACACGTATCGAGCATGCGGAAGCCGGTGAGGCCGCGGGCCGCGGACGCAGCGGGCAGGACGCCGTTGGCGATGGTCCCGGGCGGCGCGATCACCTCAATGGCGCGGTAGAACCCGGCGTTGCAGAGGACGTCGTGCGCGAGCACGGACTTGAGGCACGTGAACGTCGCCGCCTTCGTGAACGACGCCGTGTTGTTGATGGCGCCCTTGACCTGCGGGGCTGTGCCCGTCCAGTCCGCCACGAGGGTGTCGCCTGCCTTCCGCAACGTCACGAAGAGTCGGATCGGCTTCTCGTAGTCGATGCCATCATCGTCGATCCAGTCTTCGAAGGACCACTCGCCGTCGGGGAGCTGGGAGAGCGACGCCCGCGTCAGGCGCTCGGTGTAGTCGAGGATCTCGTCCATGTAGGTCTGGACTTGCGGGGCCCCGTGGCGAGCAACCAGCCGGTGGAAGGCGGCCTCCGCGATGTGGCAGGCGGCGAGCTGGGCGCGGAGGTCGCCGAAGACGCGCGCCGGCATGCGGATGTTCTTCTCGAGCAGGCGAAACAGCGTCTCGTTCGGCTCGCCGGCGTCGTACATCTTCACGGGCGGAATGCGGAGCCCTTCCTGGTAGATCTCCGTCGAGTCCGAGGCGTTCGAGCCCGCGACGCGCCCGCCCATGTCCGTCTGGTGACAGATGGTCGCCGCAAAGGCCAGGCGCTCGCCCTCGTGGAAGATGGGCTTGAGGACGAACACGTCAGGGATATGCATGCCGCCTTCGAACGGGTCGTTGAGGCAGTACACGTCGCCCGGCCGCATGCGGTCGCCAAATCGAGCGATGGTTGCCGCGAGCGCGTCCGGAAACGACGAGAGATGCGCGGGCAGCGTTAACCCCTGCGCGATGGTCCGCCCGCCCCCATCGCAGACCGCGGTCGAGTAGTCCATGTTGTCCTTGAGCACGCCGGAGTAGGCGGTGCGCAGGATCGTCAGCGCCATCTCGTCGGCAATCGAGAGCAGCGTGTTCTTGAACAGCTCGAACCCGATCGGGTCGCGCGGCTTACGCATCCTCACTCACCCCCGACCTCGCCCGTCCGCTCGCGCGTCCGAGTTCGATCACGATGTTGCCGTAGTCGTCCAGCATTGCGCGCGCGCCGGGTGGCACCACACACGTCGCGTCGTACTCCTCGATGACGCACGGGCCTTCGCGGGGCGTGGCGAGATCGGGACGGTCGAGGATGGGCGTCTCACGCCAGCCGAGACTGGGGCCGAAGTACGCGCGGCGCGAGGGCCGGTCACCCCCGCCGACCCGGTCGATGCGGATCGTGTCGGGAACGCGCGGGCGATGCGAGATGCCCTGGGCGACCAGCCGCAGGCTCACGATCTCGACGGGCTCCTCGGCTCCGGCGCGGTGCCCATACGTCCGCTCGTGCTCCTGCCCGAAGGTCTCGGCCAGCGCGGCCAGCGTCCCGGCGTCGCTCGGGCCGTCGGCCATCGGAACCGTCAGCTCGAAGGACTGCCCCTGGTAGCGGCAATCCGCGGAGCGCCGCAGCCGCATGTGGTCGGCCGAGAAGCCCTCGCCGGCGAGTTGCTCGCGGGCGCTCGTTTCCATGCGCCGCAGGAGGTCGCCCAGCCCGGCCGGGTCGGCCTCGCGCACCAG
>JBKPTT010000083.1:0-17257 GCA_046735635.1 Acidobacteriota bacterium
GCCGACGGACCGCGAGCGGTTGAATCGCTGTCACTCCATGCGCGCGTTCAGCACATCGAACGTGAGTCCGGTCCACTCACCGAAATCAACTTCTTTCAGACCATCGTCGATCTGCACACCGATACGGAACGATCGCGCGAGGCTGGCCGCCGTCTCGCGCGCGCGTTCGAGCGGGCGCGAATAGATCGCGTCGATCGTGATCGTGGGGGCGAGGGATGCGAGGCGATCGCTTGCTCGCGACCGTGTGCGGTCAAATGGACTCCCGGAAGCCTGCCGGTCAGGCAGCGGCCGATTGCGCCGGTCTCCGCGTGGCGGATAAGCAATACCGTGGTCGGGCGCATCAACGTGGCGTGCGCGGCCGGGTTGTTGCGATTGCGCGGCGAGTCCGTGTGGGATCCATACGCGAACGCGCGCTCGAACCACGCGTTCGAGGTCTGCCGATCTGGCGATCGCCCATGTGGCGGCAATACGTCATTACGTCCCGTGAGGTCAGCGAATAGACCACCGCGCTGGCCGCGCGCTGCCGCTGGACGAGTCCCGCGTGGTAGAGCACCTGCACGTGCTTCGACGCGGTCGATTGCTGCATATTGAGCGCGGTGGCCAGTTGCCCGGCGGTGTGTTTCTGCGCGAGAGTGTCTCGACCATCCGCGCGGGCCGTTTCACGATGCTGCGCGGCGCCCCGACGCCGCGGACGTCGCCCGCGACTATCCGTTCACCGATACCGATCACTTCGAGCATCCCGCGTACCCGCGGATGTATTTCGTCGAGCATAAGTACGCCGAGGACCCGACGAACTGGTGGATTCCGAATCGCGCGTGCGCCGAAGCGATGCTGCGAAGCGCCGGCTTTCAGATCACGGCGCATCCCGAGGAGGAGGTATTCATCTGCCGCGCCGTCTCGAACGACGAGCGCGCGAGTTTGGTCATGGGTTTCCGCTCGATTGGAATCACTGGCAGATTCACGAATGGCCGGACAAGCTCGCCGAGATTCGCGCGGTGACATCGCTGCCGCTGTGGTACAGCCTCTATGACCTGCCGCGCGCCTGGCCGGCGACAACCCGGCATCGGGAAGCCGAAGGTTCGTCATATTACCGTCACTTCTACATGGGACTATTGCGTGAGGACGGCTCGCCGAAGCTGGCGATCCGCCGTTTTCACGAGCTCACGCCGGTGCCAATGGTTTCATTTCGAGGATCGCCGGCTGGATCGCGCGGTGCAGTGGCTCAAGGATGCGCGGAACAATGGTTCGATCGGCAAATGCGCGCGCCAGCCCGAAGCGTTCGCGGATTTCTGCGCGGCGCAGGTGCGCACGTACTGCTAATTGCAATTGCCGCGATCGAAAATGGGGAGTACGATCCCGTCCCGGACCCTGTAATCTTGCCGACTCATCTGCGTATTAAACATGTTCGCATTTCGCAGCCTTTGCTTGCTGAACTTGGATGTTTGGCCGGTGATGGCGTGGCATGCGTGTTGCCCATGAGGTAGCTATGGCCAAAGCGAGAAGGAAAATCATTAGTGATGTTGCCGCGGACGTCGCGAACGACACGGGCGGTGTGTTGACCGAAGCGCCTCCGCAGAGCGCTGCAGAGACGGAAGATCTCGATCGCGATCGTGTGGCGCAGCGGGCGTACGAATTGTTTCTCGAGCGCGGCGGCGGCCACGGTCAGGCAATGGACGACTGGCTGGCGGCGGAGCGAGAGCTCCTGCGCGACCGATCCGGCTCTTCGCGCCGCAACTCCTGAGTCTTGGGGGCGCAAGCGCGGGTAGGTTGCTCCGGCTGGGAGTACAAACACTGGCGCGGAGACTTCTACCCGCTCGACGTCCCCAAAACGCGGTGGTTCGAGTACTACGCGGCGCGCTTCGACACGGTCGAGATCAACAACACGTTCTACCGTTTACCTGAGCAGTCCACGTTCGCAGCCTGGGCTGCCCGGGCACCCTCCGCGTTTACCTTCGCCATAAAAGCGAGCCGGTTCCTGACGCACATGAAAAAGCTGAAGGATCCCGAAGAGCCGCTCGATCGACTCTTCACGCGGATGCGTCCGATGAAGAAGCATCTCGGCCCCGTCCTCTATCAGCTGCCGCCCGGCTGGAAGGTGGATCGCCAACGGCTGGAGCACTTCCTGCAAGCCCTTCCGTCCGGAATTCGGCACGTTCTGGAGTTCCGGGATCCGAGCTGGTACGCCGATGACGTGAAGGCGATGATGGCGCGGCATCGCGTGTCGCTTTGTCTCCACGACATGCGTGGCTCGGCGACGGCACGCGAGCGCGTGGGGCCGCTCGTCTATGTGCGGTTTCACGGAGCGAGCGGCCACTATAGCGGTGGGTATCCGGACGATCGGCTGCGTGCCTGGGCGGATTGGCTCAATACGCAGCGCGTCGAAGGTGCGGACGTCTACGCGTACTTCAACAACGACGTTGGCGGACACGCGCCGCGCGACGCGGTGAAGCTGCGCAGGTTCCTGGGGGAGTGACATGACGAGCCAGCAGAAACTTCTGATCGGGTTTGCGGCGGGAGCCTTCGCCGCGGTGGCGGGCGGCCGCCTCGTTCGGCGCACCCGCGCCATCGACTTCTCTGGGAAGGTTGTCGTCATCTCGGGCGGATCGCGGGGGCTCGGGCTGGTGCTCGCGCGCCGACTCGCCGCCGAGGGAGCACGGCTGTGCCTGCTGGCGCGCGACGCCGAGGAGCTCGAGCGGGCCGCGCAGCAGTTTCCCCCCGACGCCGAGGTCATGACGATCGCCTGCGACATCCGCCGGCGCGACGACGTCAGGCGCGCGATCGAGTCGGTGCTCGAAGGCTGGCACGTGATCGACGTGCTGATCAACAACGCCGGGATCATCCAGGTGGGACCGCTGGAGCACATGACCGAGCAGGATTTCGAGAATGCGATGGCCACCCACTTCTGGGGTCCGTTGCATCTGATGTTCGAGGCGGTCCCCTCGATGCGCCGCCGCGGCTTCGGTCGCATCGTCAACATCACGTCTATCGGGGGGCGCGTTGCCGTGCCGCACCTCGCGCCGTATTGCGCCAGCAAGTTCGCGCTCGTGGGGCTGTCCGATGCTGTCCGCACCGAGCTCGATCAGTACGGCATCAAGGTGACCACCGTCACGCCTGGACTCATGCGCACCGGTTCTCCGCCAAACGCCGAAATGAAAGGGAAGCACGAGGCGGAGTACGCGTGGTTTGCGATCTCGGATTCGATGCCCGGCCTGAGCGCTTCAGCGGAAAGCGCAGCGGCGCAGATCATCGAGGCGTGCCGCTATGGAGATCCCGAGCTCACGATTACGCTGCCGGCGCGCATCGCGATGGTGGCGAACCACCTCATGCCCGCCGTCGTGGCGCACGCGATGACCCTGGCGAACCGGTTCCTGCCAGGTATAAACGACGCGACCGGGGACGAGCGTCGCCGCGGCGCCGAGAGCACCTCGAAGTGGGCGCCCTCGGTCGCAACAGTCCTGACGGACAAGGCGGCCGTGGTGAACAACGAGGTCTGAAGCCGCGACTACGGCCTCATCACGACCTTGATGCAGTCGTCACGCTTGTCCCGGAACGTCTTGTACGCTTTCGGCGCATCGTCCAGCCGCAAGCGATGCGTTATGACGAACGACGGATCGATTTCGCCGCGATCGATGCGGTCGAGCAGCAGCGGCATGTAGCGCTGGACGTGCGTCTGGCCCATACGCAGCGTCAGTCCCTTGTTGAACGCGGCGCCGAGCGGAATCTTGTCGAGGAACCCGCCGTAAACGCCGGGGATCGACACCGTTCCCCCTTTGCGGCACGTGTGGATTGCCTGCCGCAGCGCTGCCGCGCGGTCGGTCGCCATCATCGCCGCGGTCTTGACCTTGTCATACACAGCGTCGAATGATCCGGTGCTGTGCGCCTCGAGACCGACGGCGTCTATGCACGCGTCGGGTCCCTGGCCGCCCGTCATTTCCTTGACGGCATCGAACACGTCGACGTGATCCATGTTCAGCGTGTCGGCTTTGCCCTGATCGGCCGCCATGCGGAGTCGTTCCGGCGCGCGGTCGATAGCGATCACACGGCCCGCGCCGAGCATCCACGCGCTCTTGATCGCGAACTGGCCCACCGGACCGCATCCCCAAACCGCGACGGTGTCGCCTGGCCGGATGTTGCAGTTCTCGGCGGCCATGTAACCGGTGGGGAAGATGTCCGACAGGAACAGCACCTGCTCATCGCTCAGGTTCTCGGGAATCTTGATAGGCCCGATGTCGGCGTAGGGTACGCGGACGTATTCCGCCTGGCCTCCGGCATAGCCTCCCATCATGTGCGAGTAGCCGAACAGCCCGGCGGGCGAATAGCCGTACAGCTTCTCGGCCATCCACGCGTTTGGATTCGAGTTGTCGCAGAGCGACCACAGATCCTGTTCGCAGAAGAAGCAATGCCCGCACGAAATCGTGAATGGGACGACGACGCGATCGCCGACCTTGAGCTTCTTGTTCTCTTCGCCGACGTCCACGACCTCGCCCATGAATTCGTGGCCGAGGATGTCCCCCTTCTTCATCGTCGGGATGAAACCGTCGAGGAGGTGCAGGTCGGACCCGCAAATCGCGGTCAGCGTGATCTTGACGATCGCGTCGCGCGGGTTGAGGATCTTGGGTTCGGGGACGCGCGCGACGCGCACGTCGTTCGTGCCGTACCAACAGAGTGCCTTCATTGGTTCACCCGCGCGGCTGACCGGTTGTTGTGGGCACTTCGCCCGCCTCGAGGAGCTGCTTGAACTGACGCAGATCCTCGCGAATCTCGGAGCCGGGATCGCGGCCGAGGAGCTTCGCAAACGCCGCACCCAGCTTTCCGGCCGGTGGGCTGTATTGCAGGTGCACGCGGACGCGCGTACCTCGTCCAGGGCCCGCATCATCGAAGTTCACGGAGCCTGCGCTCACCACATCCGAGCCGTCGATCGAGCGCCAGCCGATCACCTGGTTCGCCACGTCGTTGATGATCTCCGCGTTCCACTCGATCGTCATGCCGGCGGGGCCTTTTGCCTGCCAGCGCGAGAGCGTGTCGGTGATTCGTTCGACTGATTCGAGGTGGCGCATGAAGCGCGGCAGGTTCTCGAGGTTGCGCCAGAAGCGGTAAAGGACTTCGACGGGCTGATTGATGGTGACGCTTTCATCCACGTGGATGCCGCTGCGGCCGCCGAGCGCGGCGCGCGTATCGCTGCCGCTTTGCGCCGTGTTGATGCCGAACATGTGATAGGCATCGCAATGCGCAGTGGCGCCGCGTTTCATGAGCGCGGCGCCCACCGCGGCGAGGGCGACGCCTGTGCCCGTGCCGCGTTTGCGGATGAGGCCGTACGCGGCGAGCCCAATCCCAGCCGCAAGCGATGCCCAACGTTCCGCATCGTTGATATTGCGTCCCGACCGAACCTCCACTTCGCGGACGTCGCCGGGAAACTCGATGTCCATGTAGTAAGTCATTTGCTGTCTCCGCCAGTGAGGGGTCAGACCAGGGTCAGACCAAGCTTCGACCAGGGTCAGACCGAGCTTCGACCGGGGTCAGGCCAAGCTTCGACGGTCGTCTGACCTGTTCTAACCCCCTGACCCTGGTCTGACCCTGGTCTGACCCCGGTCTGACCCCGGTCTGACCCTGGTCTGACCCTGGTCTGACCCCTAGATCGTTGGGGTCCACGCGGGCGAGTCGCTCGCGGGGAAGGAATCCGCCGAGGAGTCGTCCACGATGTCGGTGCGGCGCCACCCAGCGTCTTTGAGACGGCGATCGACCCATTCGCGCGCGACCCCGAGATCGCGGAATCCCATCGCCGCGCGGATGCTCATCGCCGCGCCAAGCGCACCGAGGAGCGCGCCGCCGACCCCACCGCGGCGAGCGCCGGTCATTGCGAGCACGGATCCACAGGCAACCGCAACCCATCGCTCGCGGTCGTACGTCGAGAGCTGCGCAGTGAGGCTGGGCTTGTCCCACACACTCTTCCCGCTGCGCGGAACTGTCAGATTCATCGAGCCGTCAGACATTGGTCGTCCTCTCGGCGCGAGGAAAGCACAACGCATGCCCGGGGTGACGGCCACTTCTTTCCATATTTCCAAGGAAAAGGACGCTGTCTCCGGCTCAGCCGCACGACGCGGCGATGTTGTGATTTGAAACGGAGGGTCGCGCGGATCCTTGACAACACGCTCCGTTCTATTAAACTATATATCCGGATTCACGGATGGATGACGCGCGGTGACGACTGCGGCAATATTCGATGACCTCACGACGCTCTCCGACGCCACCCGGAGCCGGATGCTCCTCGTCCTCGAACGGCACGAGCTCACCGTTTCGGAACTCTGCAGCGTGATGCAGCTGCCACAGTCGACCGTGAGCCGCCATTTGAAGACCCTGTCGGACGGCGGATGGGTCGTATCGCGGCGGGACGGCACCAGCCGCTACTATTCGTTGTCGCTCGACGCGCGCGGATCGCACGCGCGCCGTCTCTGGACGCTGCTCCGGGATCAGGTGAGCAGCACGGCGGCCGCCGATCAGGATGCGCGGCGTGCGAAGAGCGTGCTCGCGCGGCGCGAGTCGAAGTCGCAGGAGTTCTTCGAATCGACTGCCGGTCAGTGGGACAAGCTGCGCGCTGACCTCTTTGGTGCCGCGTCGCATCTGCAAGCGTTGCCCGCGCTCGTCGACGAGAGATGGACCGTCGGGGATCTCGGCTGTGGGACGGGCCAGGTCGCCTACGCGCTCGCGCCCTTCGTCGCGCGTGTGATTGCCGTCGATCGATCAGGCGAGATGCTGCAGGCGGCGCGACGGCGTGTCCGCGATCTCCCTTCGGTAGAAATCAAACGCGGCGACCTCGAAGCGCTTCCAATCGTCGACGGCGAGCTCGATGCGGCGACGCTCCTGCTCGTGCTGCACCATCTCTCCGATCCCGCGGCGGCCCTGGCGGAAGCGTCGCGCGCGTTGAAGCCTGGCGGGCGGTTGATCATCGCAGACATGCTGCCGCACGACCGCGAGGAGTACCGGCAGCAGATGGGACACGTGTGGCTCGGTTTCAGCGAAGAGCAGATGCGCCGCCTGCTCGAAACGGCTGGTTTTACGAGGATCCGAATCGTGCCGCTGCCCGTGAACCCCGCGTCGAAAGGGCCGGCACTGTTCGTCGCAACAGCAATCAAGCAATCGCAAGGCGAGGCTTTACGCCGCGCCAATGAGGAAGGACGCATATGACGACTGCAGTTCGAGAGATGCACGCATTCGAAGCGGCGGCCAAGGCCGGCCGCCAGCCCTACAAAGTCCAGGACCTGTCGCTCGCCGAGTTCGGACGCAAGGAAATCCGGCTCGCCGAGCAGGAGATGCCCGGGTTGATGTCGCTGCGGGAGCGCTACACAGGAAAGAAGCCGCTCGCTGGCGCAAAAATCATGGGGAGCCTCCACATGACGATCCAGACGGCCGTCCTGATCGAAACGCTCGTCGATCTCGGCGCCGACGTCCGCTGGGTCTCGTGCAACATCTTCTCGACGCAGGACCACGCCGCAGCTGCCGTCGTCGTCGGCCGGCCGGAATCGGGAGGCACGCCGCAAACCCCGAAGGGCACACCGGTGTTCGCGTGGAAGGGTGAAACGCTCGAAGAGTACTGGTGGTGCACGAGCGAGGCGCTGATGTGGCCGGACGGCAGCGGGCCAACGCAGATCGTAGACGACGGCGGCGACGCCACGCTGCTGCTGCACAAAGGGTTCGAGTTCGAGAAAGCGGGGAAGGTTCCCGCGTTCAATACCGAGAGCGAGCCGGAGGAGTGGGGCGTGATCCTCGATCTCCTGCGGAAGGAGTTGAAGGAAGACCCGCAGCGCTGGACGAAAGTCGCCCGCGACCTTCGCGGCGTCAGCGAGGAAACGACGACGGGCGTGCACCGTCTCTACGAGATGATGAAGGCTGGGACGCTGCTGTTTCCGGCGATCAACGTCAACGACTCGGTCACCAAGAGCAAGTTCGACAACATCTACGGCTGCCGTCACTCGCTCGTCGATGGCCTGAATCGCGCGACCGATGTGATGCTCGGCGGCAAGGTTGCGGTCGTGTTCGGCTTCGGCGAAGTCGGGAAGGGCTGCGCGCAGGCGCTGCGCGGGCAGGGCTGCCGCGTGATAGTCGCCGAAATCGATCCCATCTGTGCGCTGCAGGCCGCGATGGAAGGCTACGAGGTCAAGACGATCGACGATGTCGTCGAGACGGCTGACGTTTTCATCACCGCCACGGGAAACCTGAACATCATCAGCGCGGAGTACATGGCGCGGATGAAGGACAAGGCGATCGTCGGCAACATCGGCCATTTCGATAACGAGATCGACATGGCCGGGCTCAAGAAGGTGACGGGAATCCAGCGCATCAACATCAAGCCGCAGTACGACGAGTGGCGTTTTCCCGACGGACACAGCGTGATGGTGCTGGCCGAAGGACGGCTGCTCAACCTGGGCTGCGCGACCGGCCATCCGAGCTTCGTGATGTCGGCGTCGTTCACGAACCAGGTGATCGCGCAGCTGGAGCTGCATCAGCACAACGACAAGTACGAGAAGAAGGTCTATATCCTCCCGAAGCATCTGGACGAGGAAGTCGCGCGGCTGCATCTCGGTCATCTCGGGGTGAAGCTGACGAAGCTGACGAAGGAGCAGGCGGACTACATCGGGGTGCCGGTCGAGGGACCGTACAAGCCCGAGCACTATAGATACTGAGCAGTCGGGACCGGGATCCGGGATGCGGGATCCGGGATCCCGGATGCTTCATTTGTTCTCGAGGCCGGTCTTCGTCGAGCGCAGAATCGCTTCCATCGCTTCGCGGCTGCGCCGCTGCACGATGGCCCGGACCATGAGCCGCATGACGCTCGTCAGCGACCGCGTCCGGACGCGGGTGACCGAGAGCATGTAGAACCCGGACGCGCGATCGTTGAACGTGAACGTGAATCCGAGGCCGGCGTCGAAGTAGTGGGTCGCATAGAACTGCTTCGTCGCAACAATCCCTGGCCGCTGCGCGTCGGCCGCTGGGGGATAGAGAACGAGATGCGTCATGCGGGTCACCGGACGATAGATGTCATCCTTGCTCCAGTAGAGGATGTTCTCGACGCCGTCGAGCCGCGCCTGAGGGAACGTCTTCAAATACCAAAAGAACTGAGGCGAAATCGGCTCGAAGTACGTTGACTCTTGAAACAGGATGGCGAATTCGTCGGCAACGTTCAGCGGCTCCGTTTTGTTGCGGTAGTCTCCCAGCTTTCCCGAGTCGAGATACGCAGCCGCATCCTTTGCTAGCAATAGGCGCCATAGTCCCTGGGCCCGCTGACGCCAGTCCGGCGCGCGCCAGTTCACCTCGCGAGCGAAACGATCCATGTTCTCGGTCGAGAGTCTCACGCCGCAGTCGCCCGGCTTGCACGATCGGATCGTCTCGAGATCGTAGTTCTCGAAGTTCAACGGGTCGAGATCGGCGGCCGTCGGCGGCGTGCTGAATCGCCCGACTTCCATGACGAGATGGTTGGCTTTCAGGCTCGAGACATCGCGGTAGCGCTCGAACAGGCGCTCGCGCGGGCCGTTGATGTGGACTGCGCCAACGACGGCCACTTCGCGTTTGTCGGTGTCGAGCACTTTCGCGAGCGGCTCACCCCGATCGAGGCTTGCCAGCTCGGATTCAGAGAACTGCGCGACCATGCGCAGGTATTTGTGCGGCTCGCCGACGGCGGAGCTGTTCTGGCCGAGGGTCCCCCCGGCCATTGCAACCGCAATGGTGAACGCGGCGGTCACCGTTCGCGCCATGTGCCGATAGTGTAACGCGAGGTGTTTGCCGGGCCGTTCCAGTGGCGTAGGATGTCAGTTATGAAGATCGGGCTCTATTCGATCACCTACCTCGGACTCTGGTACGGCGGCCGCGCGTTGACGCTCGAGGAGGTGATCGAGCGTGCTCGCAACTTCGGCTATGAGGGCGTCGAGATCGACGGCAAACGTCCGCACGGCAGCCCGCTCGACCTCTCGCGCGAACGATGTCGCGAGCTGCGCGCGCACGCTCTCGGTGCGGGAATCGAGTTGTACGCGGTTGCGGCCAACAACGACTTCAGCAGCCCCGTTCCCGAGCACCGCGAGTCGCAACTTCTCTACGTTCGCGACCTGATCCGCATGGCCAGCGATCTCGGCGCGCCGATTGTTCGCGTGTTCGCCGCGTGGCCGGGAGTAACCCGGGCCGAAGAGGCTGCCACCTATACGATCGCGCGCCGAATGTGGAGCGACGCACATGTCGATGTCGACCCGCAGCAAACGTGGGACTGGTGCCGTGATGGCCTCCGCGACGCGGCGAAGTGGGCGGGCGATGCCGGCGTGGCGCTTGCGCTTCAGAATCATCCACCGGTCACGAATACGCCGGCCGACATGCTGCGGATGATCCGCGAAGTCGATTCGCCGCACCTCAAGGCATGCCTCGATGCGCCGCTCGCGGCCAGGCAGGGCATCACTTCGATGCAGCACGCGGCGCAGGACGTCCGCGGACTGCAGATGCTCTCGCATTTCGGCGGCGAATACGAACTGAAAGCGGACGGAACCGTGTGTGGGCTCGTCCGCAATCCGGACGGAACTTTGGCCCCGGAGCACTATTACCTGGATTTTGCGGCCGGGATGCAGCAGATCGGGTACGACGGGTACATCGGTTACGAGCTGTGTCACCCGCTTCCAAAGATCGATGGTCGCACCGTCGGTCTCGAGTGCGCGGACGAGAACGCGCGGCTCGCGGCCCGGTACATGCGCGGCGTGCTCGACCGGGTTCCACAGGCAGAAACCGCGTGACGCGCATCTCGCGCCGCTCGCTGCTCCGCTCCGCATGCGTCGCGCCTTTGGGCGTCCTGCAATCGCGTGCCCCGTCTGTCACACGCGCGCGAACCTTCGACGCTCGCATCGTGGAAGTCGCGCACGAGTTCGAGCGCTTCCAGTATCGCGCGCCGTACCAGTTCGGCGGACGATCGGTGGACCGCGTCACGATCCTCAACGTGAACTGCCGCATCAGGACGGGCGATGGCAGAGAAGCGTGGGGCTTTGGATCGATGACGCTCGGCAACGCCTGGGCGTTTCCTGCAGCGTCGCAGGATGAGGGTCTCGGCGCCATGGTGGCGCTCGCGGACGCGTTTCGCTCGACGACCGCGCAGTGCGACGAGACAGGACATCCGATTGATCTCTTCCGCGCGCTCGAGCCGGAGTATCTCCGGGTCGCGGCAGCGGAGTCTGCCCACCGCGGGCTCTCCAGTGCCATACCCAAGCTGTGCACACTGGTCGTCGCGAGCGCGTTCGACGCGGCATTGCACGACGCCTATGGCAAGGCGTTCGGCGTCAGCTCCTACGAGACGTACGGACCGGAGTTCATGTCGCGCGATCTGTCCGTGGATCTCGGGCCTTCGTTCAAGGGCGAGTACATCAATCGGTACGTCCCATCGACGCCGGCGCCCAGGATGCCGGTCTTTCATTCCGTCGGCGCGAGCGATCCCGTCGAAGCATCGGACGTGAAAACCCGGTTGGACGACGGGCTGCCGAACACGCTCGAGGAGTGGATTCCCCACGACGGGCTGATCCGATTCAAGATCAAGTTGAACGGCGGCAACCTCGACGCCGACTTCGAACGGGTCGTCCGCATCGATCGTGTGGTGAACCGTGCGCA
This sequence comes from Acidobacteriota bacterium, assembly GCA_046735635.1. Lineage (GTDB taxonomy): Bacteria > Acidobacteriota > Vicinamibacteria > Vicinamibacterales > 2-12-FULL-66-21 > JALZOC01. Next base: position 11,626 of record JBKPTT010000083.1, read on the forward strand.
GGCCGCTCGCCACGTGACCGATTGGAAGTACTCGTTGGATTTCAACGAGGGTTGCCCGAACGTCGCCTATCTGCTCGACTTCCTCCGGCGCGTGCGCGAGGCCACGCCGTCGGGCTTCGATCGGATCGTGTACATCGAGCAACCGACCGCGCGCGATTTGAAGAAGGATCGGGCAAACGTCATGCACGAAGCCGCCAGGCTCCGCCCCGTCGTGATCGACGAGTCGCTGACGGATCTCGAAGCACTGCTCCTCGCGCGCGAGATGGGTTACACGGGAGTCGCGCTGAAGGCGTGCAAGGGGCAGAGCCAGGCGATGCTGATGGCCTGCGCGGCGCGCAAGTTCGGAATGTTCCTGTGCGTGCAGGACCTGACGTGTCCGGGCGCGTCGCTGATTCACTCCGCTGGAATCGCCGCGCGCGTGCCCGGCAATGCCGGCATCGAAGCGAACGCAAGACAGTTCGTCCCGGCGGCGAACGCCGCGTGGGAAGCGCGGTTCCCGGGATTGTTCACAATTCGCAACGGCCTGATGACCACCGGCCAGCTGACGGGCGCTGGATTGAGCGCGGTCCCGCCGCGAAAGAGTTGACGCGCACAACGCCGCTGCGAGCGCCGGCGAATGCGTTGCGCGCCTCAGTCTTGCTCCGCGGACCTCGCGTTGGAAAGACCGCACTCCGCAGCGCTTTTTGTGTCCGCGCGCGGCAGAGGGGTCTCGCTCGGCGGCGGCCGCTTTCAAACCGATACGCGGGTGACGCCGAACGGGGCGCCCCGCCGGGGCGGAGGCGGAGAGGGGTTTCGGCCTCTGACCCCTCTTCGCCGAGCACCCGGTGGGGCTGTTCGGCGGCAGGACCCGCGCCTGACACGGTTTGAAAAAGCGCTGCCCTTAGCGCTGATTCACGTCCGCGGGAGTCAGAGCGAGACACGTGCGCGCGACCTTGCCGCGCGGAGCCGCTGACAAGCTCAGTGGGCGCGCGAAGTCAGCGCACGAATTTCACCGATACCGGCGCACCGATGTCCAGCTTCTGCCCGGTCGGCGTCAGCCTTCCCGATTGCTGGTCGATCCGGAACACGACGAGGGTGTCGGATTTCTGATTGCCCGCCAGCAGGAACCTGCCGTCGGGGTCGATACCGAATCCCCGCGGGATGTTCCCGAGCGTCAACTGGTGCTGCACCTGCGTGAGCCGGCCCGTCGCCTGATCGATCGTGAACACGGCGATTGTGTCGTTCCCGCGGTTCGCGGCGTACAGGAACTTGCCGGACGGATGCACCTGCACCTCTGAGCCGCTGAACTGCGGCTGCATGATCGTGCCGGGAGGCAGCGTCGAAACGGATTCAATCTCCGTCAGCGTGCCCGTGGCTGCATCGTTGCGGAACGCAGTCACGGTACACGTCAGCTCGTTGATTACGTACGCGAATCTGCCTGTGGTGTGGAGCGCGAAATGGCGCGGGCCGCTGCCGGGCTTCACCGTCGCGAACGGCGGATCGTTCGGCGTCAACGTCCCTTTGGCGCTGTCATATTTGTAGACGAGCACCTTGTCGAGCCCGAGGTCGGCGACATAGGCGAACTTGTCCGCGGCGTCGACGTTGACCGAATGCGCGTGCGGTTCCTTCTGACGCGACGCGTTCACGCTCGATCCAGTGTGCTGCACGAACGACGAGGACGGCTTCAGCCGCCCATCGGCGTCGATCGGCAGGACGGCGACGCTGCCGCCGCCGTAGTTCGCGACGAGCACGTTCCGTCCCTCTTTATCGACGATGAGGTGCGCTGGACCGCCTCCGACTGACGACTGCTGGTTCAGCAGCGTCAGCTTGCCGGTGGCGCGATCGATGGAAAACGCGGTCACCGCGCCAGCTGGCTTCCCCTGGAACGTGTTCACCTCGTTGACGCTATATAGAAGGTTGCGCGACGGGTGCACCGCGAGAAAGCTGGGGCTCGGTGTCTCGGCCGCGAGCTCCGGAGCCGTCAGTTCGCCGGTCGCCGGATTCATGCGCGTGACGTATATGCCCTTGCTCTTCTCGCCGGTATAGGTCCCGATGTAGACGAGCATCCCGGGGGGCGGCTGCTGTGCGCGAACCGCGAACCCCAGTGCGACCGCGGCCAATAATACGACGCTGAAAACGTGGCGGGCTGTGAACATAGCTGGTATCTTACAGCGCATGCGACGTAGAGAATTCCTCGGATCGATTGCGGGATCCGTCGTTGTCGGGGCGGTCGCGCGGCCCTCGGGGCAGGACCGCGTTCCCCTGACGACGCCCACGCAGCCGACGGCGCGGAAGGGGCGCATCAAACAGGGCGTTACCATGGGCGTGTTCGGCCGCGGCGCGAACAACCAGGCGCCATCGCTGGAAGATTGCTGCCGAGAGGCGGCCAAACTCGGGATCAAAGGATTCGATCTGCGGGGTCCGGCGGACTGGCCGATTCTGAAGAAATACGGGCTCGTCCCCTCGATGTATCCCGGAGGTCCCGGAGGGCAGATTTCGAACGGCCCGAGTCACAAGGAGCTCCACGCCGATCTCATCCCGAAAATGCACGCCGCTATCGACGAAGCGGCGGCCAACGGTGTGCCCAACATCATCGCGCTCACCGGCCAGCGGCGCGGCATGTCGGACGCGGAAGGTGCCGACAACTGCGTCGCGTACTTCAATGCGATCAAGACTCACGCGGAAGAGAAACAGGTGACGATCTGCCTGGAGTACTTGAACAGCAAGGTGAATCACCCGGACTACATGTTCGACCATATCGCATGGGGTGTGGACGTGATGAAGCGCGTCAACTCGCCTCGCATCAAGATCCTCTACGACATCTACCACGCCCAGATCATGGACGGCGACATCGTTCGCAACATCCGTGACAACTTCCAGTGGATCGGGCACTTCCATACCGGCGGGAACCCCGGGCGACACGAGATCGACGACACGCAGGAGCTGAACTACCGGTTCGTTATGAAGGCGATTGCCGACCTTGGATACGCGGGCTTTGTTTCGCATGAATACTCGCCGTCGCAGGGACACGATCCGGTGACGGAGCTCGCGCGCGCAATCGAGATCTGCGATCAGTAGGTGGCCTTCGCGGCCATGTTTCGCACTCTCGGGACCTCGGTCCTCCTTAGAAGCTGGGCTGCCGCGGCCGCACTGGCGACGCTGTACGTGCTCGGCGGCCTGGCGCTCGATCGCGGCGGCGGGTTGATCCGGACCGTCGTCACGACGACACACCGCCAAGACCAAACGCAACAGCGCGAGACCGCGGTGTCCCGCGGTGTCTGGGAAGTTCCCGAAACGGGCCTTTACGATCTTTCGCTCGACGGCCGCGGCCGGGTGACCTGGACGATCGATGAGATCCCGGTGATTAACAGGGACTCCGCCGGTGCAGGCGTAGCAACGCGGACGATATGGCTTACTTCAGGGTTCCACCGGGTCGAGATCAGGCAGCCGCTCGATCCGTCGAACCCGCCTGCGGCAATAGCGGCAGCGAGAGCTGGCCGGGCGCCGCAGCCATTGGTATTAAAGGCCGCAGCGCCCAGGAACCCTGGACCACGCCTTCTGTTACGGATGCTCCGCGGCATCGTCGGCTGGTTCGCGATCGCCGCAGTGATCCTGGCGATCGCTGTGTCTGTCCTGACGTTGCGTAATAAATGGAATGGCGAGGTTCTCCATATCGCCGTACCCGCATGGACAAGGCGCGCAATTCTCTGGGCGACACTCGGCGTTATCCTCCTGCACGCTGCGCTGCTCAGGATCGATGCAATCACAGAACGGTACGGACCGGTCAGTTCGCCGCGATGGATTGCCGCCGTGCAAACACGCACGGTCGCACCCCCTCGGAGCCTGCGACCAGCTTCGATCGCGTTGCCCCCCGAAGGAATGTACCCACACGCTGACGGCAAGGAAACGCACTATGTGAGCGACCCCTACACCTACCTCGAAGCCGCCAGGACGATGTCGTCGTTCTATGCCGCGCATTTTCGCGAGCCGGTCTTTCCGTTTGCTACCCGCAGCTTTCTCCATCTCCTCGGCGACGAGGATGTGGCGGTCAGCTTCGCGTCCGCTTTCTTTTCCACGGTTGCGGTGTGGCTCACGTATCTGCTCGGCGCTGCACTGTGGTCGCGTCCAGCAGGTCTTCTGGCGGCGCTCGGTCTGTCGCTCGATTCCGATGTGATCGCACGAGCGAGCCTGGGTTGGCGCGACGATGCCTACATGGCGATGGTGACGTTGTGCGCGTACTTGATGCTGCGCTGGTGGCGAGCGGGACAGGCGGAGCCGCGGAACATGTACATGCAAGCCGTGCTCTTTGGAGTGGGTGCCGGGTTCGCCATTCTCACGCGCATCATGGCCGTGTCGTTTCTTGCCGCGGGGGTTGCGTGGCTCGTTGTGACGCGATATGTGGCGTGGCGGCGTCACTTGCGTGCGGCGGGGTTCGCTCTGGCGACGTCGGTGTTGATCGCCGCACCGTACTTCGTCAACTGCTGGCGCGTATACGGCGATCCGTTCTACACCTTCAATGTGCACGGCCATATCTACAGCGTCGCCGAGAGACACGAGAAGTGGGAGGGAAGCACCGCAGGTTACGTCGCTCAAAAAATCGAGCAACGCCCGTTCGAGATGCTGGACACCGTCGCACAGGGGCTGACCACATACCCATTCACGAACAAATGGAAAGGGCTTGATGCGTGGATCCCGGGGCTGGGCTGGTGGGCCTCGGTCGCATCGATTGCTGGACTGATCGTGCTGGCCGCATCGGCGGAGGGCCGCCTGTTGCTCGTCTTGATGGTGAGCTCGCTCGTGCCGTTCTCTTTTACATGGACCGTCGACCCCGATTTCCGGTTTACGGAGCACGTCTATCCGATCCTGTTGATTGCGGCAGCTGTAGCGGTCACGGCCGCGTTCGCCGCCGGGCGTGTCGCGCTTGTTTCGAATCGTGGTGCTGGCGGCCGCGCGTGGCCGCGTGTGTCGTGGCTTCCGTGGGCGAGCACGGTCGGGCTGGTGCTTGCCGTCCTCTGGTTCACGGAGCACGTATCGCCGTCGTTGGTCTTCGCCGAGACGCTGCAAAAGCGAGAGGACGCCACCATCACAGCGGGGTCGCGCGACGGCGCGTCGTTCCAACGCGGATGGTCCGAGGTCGTGCGCGGCGAGAACGTCAGCATGCGCGTGGTAGTCGAAGAAGGCACGCTGCTCGTCCGTCTGCCATCCCAGGCTGACTATCCGGTGACGCTGCGGATGGATCCGTTTCCTCGACCACTCGTCGATGCCCCGGACCGGCTGCCCGTCGTGGTTGTTGCGCTCAACAACATCGATGTTGGCGAAATCCAACTTCGATGGACGCCTGGCCGGGTCGGTGCGTATGACATTCTGCTGCCGCGCGCAGCAGCGCGCCGAGGCGTCAACCGTCTCGTGCTTCGCGTCAAGCGCCCCGCAGCCTCGCCGATCCGGCCAGGCCTGACCGACGGCGATGCCGTGGGACTCTGGTACGTGCGAGTCCATCCGCCTGCGTGATTCGCGCATCTCGCGCGGAGCTCGCAGAGGATCTCGCGCGGAGACCGCGGAGGATTTCACGCAGAGGTCGCGGAGGACGCAGAGGGCGCCAAAGGTAAACAGCCGACCGGGTGTGTCGCCGGTGCGCATTGATGAGCGACACACC
>JBKPTT010000084.1:0-4625 GCA_046735635.1 Acidobacteriota bacterium
GACTGGTGGCGCCCGCACATATTCACCGGTCGCCAAGCTCAGTCACCCTCTTCTGAAGAGCCTCAGGATGGTCGCGCCCGGAAAGGTTGCCGCTCTACCTGCAGTACCTCTGGTCGACGTCGAGGCGCGCGTGCCTGCCCGTCCCCGCCTCGATTCGGTCGACCTCCTCCGCGGTGTAGTGATAGTGGTGATGGCACTCGATCACGTGAGGGACTTCTTCACGCGATCGGTCCACTTCTTCGACCCGGCTGATCTGACCCGCACGACCGCCGGCCTGTTTCTCACCCGCTGGGTCACTCATTTCTGCGCGCCCACGTTCATGTTCCTGGCCGGGACGGGTGCCTTTCTCTATGGGTCTCGCCCGGGCCGGACGCGAAACGAGTTGGCACGCTTCCTCCTGAGTCGAGGAATTTGGCTCCTGTTCATCGAGATGACAGTGGTGCGGCTGGCTTGGTGGTTCAACTTCGATTACCACTTTTTCAGTATGCAGGTGATCTGGGCCATCGGCTGGTCCATGATTGTGCTCGCGGGGCTGGTGTTCCTGCCGATGTGGCTGATCGGTCTCATCGGCGTTGGCATGATTCTGACGCACAATCTGTTGGACGGAATCAGTGCGACGCGTTTGATGGCCACGCCAGGCGTCTTCTCCGACGCCGGTGTGAAAGATTGGCTGTGGAGCATTCTCCATGTGCAGAATCCACCGGTCATGTATCCTCTGATTCCCTGGATCGGAGTGATGGCAGCAGGATATGCCTTCGGACCTGTGCTTAAGCACGAGCCCGATCGCCGGCGGCGTGAGCTCTTATGGCTGGGGACAATTCTCGTCCTCGGCTTTGTGCTATTGCGCACCCTCAACGTGTACGGTGATCCGCGTCCCTGGGCCGTCCAACCCACGCCACTGTTCACTTTTTTCTCTTTTCTCAACACGACAAAGTACCCGCCGTCGCTGCTGTTTCTGCTCATGACTCTGGGGCCCGCGATTCTGTCGCTGGTACTCTTCGAGACGTGGCGGGGGCCGGTGGCGCGCTTCTTCATTGTCTACGGCAGAGTCCCATTTCTCTTTTATGTGGCGCATTTGTATCTGATCCATGCCCTGGTCCTCCTAGCGGCCGCCTTCCGCGGCGATGACCTGCACGGGTACCTGACCCTCTGGCGCTTCTTGCCCCAGTCCTGGGGTTATGGCCTCGGCGTCGCATACGTGGTATGGGTGGGGGTCGTGTTGGCGCTTTATCCGGTCTGCCGGTGGTTCGCCGGAGTGAAGGCCCGTCGGCGCGATGCCTGGCTCAGTTACCTGTGACCACCTTTCACTTCGCTTTCTTCGTGAAGGACCTCGCCTCCACCCGGCGGTTCTATTGTGACGTGCTGGGCTGCCAGGAAGGACGGAGTACGGATACCTGGGTTGATTTCGATTTCTTTGGACATCAGATCTCGGCCCACGTCACCGGGCCGGTTGTGCCCACAGTCGATGCCGGCGCAGTCGATGGCGTTCGGGTGCCCATGCCTCACTTCGGTGCACTGCTGGCGTGGGACGAATTTGCCCGAGTGACCGAGCGAATTCGGCAGGCGGAAATTCCGTTCATAATTGAGCCACGCGTCCGATATCCCGGCCAGCCGGGCGAGCAGATGACGATGTTTCTGCGCGATCCGAGCGGAAACGCTCTGGAGTTCAAGAGCTTCAAGCATCCGGAGCACGTCTTCACCGCGTGACTTCGGCTGACGTTGTGGTGCTGGGTGCAGGTGTAATGGGAGCCAGCACCGCCTGGCATCTGGCTCGGCGCGGAGTGCCAAACGTGCTGCTGCTGGATGCCGCGACCACGGCGGGTGCCGGGAGCACCGGTCGCGCTACAGGCGGGTTTCGCGCCCAGTACGCCACCGCCATCAACGTGAGGCTATCCCTTCTTTCCCGGGAAAAATTGAAGGCGTTCGCCGACGAGACCGGCGTGGATCCCGGCTATGCTCCACACGGCTACCTCTGGCTGGCCCGCACGGACCGCGAGCTCACATTGCTGGAGGAGGGACGGCGGGTACAGCACGAAGCCGGGTTGAGCGAGGCTCGCGGGGTAACCCCGCACGAGATCCTGGAGCTCAACCCGGCCCTTGCGCCCGACGACATCGTGGGCGGCGCGTTTTGCCCGACCGACGGATATCTTCTCCCCCTCAACATCCTGGAGGGCTATCTCGCCGGCGCTCGAAAGTTGGGCGCCGAAGTTCATTGGGGCGCTCGGGTCACCGAGCTCGAGGTGAGCCGGGGCGGTCGAGTGACTGCGGTGCGGGCAGGGAGTGAACGGATCGGTTGTGGGGCAGTGATCAACGCCCTCGGCCCCTGGGCGGCGACGATCATGGAGACGACGGGCTTCGTGCTACCGGTCTCACCGTTGCGACGTCAGATAGCCGCGACGGTGCGGACCACCGTGCTCCCTCCCACGACACCGATGACGATCTTCGCCGGTGACGGATTTCACTTCCGAGTACGGGATGGCCGGGTGCTCCTTCTCTGGCCCACCCCGGGCGTACCCGGCCGCCCGTACGATGACTCGGTCGACTCAGCCTGGGTCTCGCAGGTCACTGCGATGGCGCATGCCAGGGTGCCGTGCCTGCGACCGATCCCGATCGATCCGGACGCCTGCTGGGCCGGGCTCTACGAGGTCTCTCCGGACAGGCACGCGATCCTCGGTTCCACTCCCGGCCTTCCCAACCTGTACCTGATCAACGGGTCGTCCGGCCACGGGGTGATGCATGCGCCAGCGCTTGGCCAGCTCCTGGCCGAAATTGTGTGCGATGGCCACGCATCCACGCTCGATGTTGCGCCTCTCGCGCCCGAACGATTTGCCGAGGGCAGGATGAACCCTGTTTCCGAGCTCCTGTAGATGGATGTCGTGATCATTGGCGGGGGAGCGGCGGGGCTCGCGGCGGCGCGGGTATTGGCCAAGGCAGGTGTCTCGGTCGAGCTACTCGAGGCGCAGGAGCGGCTCGGCGGCCGGATTCTGACCGTGGAAGACTCGGATGGCCAGCCGCTCGAGCTTGGTGCCGAGTTCATACACGGAAATCCGGAAACTACCTTGGCGCTCGTAAAGGAAGCGGGGCTGCCACTCGTTCCTGTCGCGACGCCTCACTGGGAGCTCCGGAACGGAGCGCTCGAGCTGGCCGATCGTGTGTTCGATGGCGTCGCACAGCTCATGCGCCAGGCGCAGGGCCATGGTGAGGAAACGTCCGTCGCATTGTTCCTCAAGCGATTCGACGAGAAGCATCCGCTTCATGAGGCTGCCGAGTGGGCCCGACGGCTCGTTGAAGGATTCGATGCGGCGGATCCCACACACGCGAGTCTTGCCGCCATTGTGGATGAGTGGACTGGTGGCGCCGGCGTCCAGCGAAACCAGAGCCGGATCGAAGGCGGCTACGGGCGGCTGATCGCTTACCTCGCCTCGTTTGCGAAGGCGAATGGCGTCGAAACAAGGCTTGGGACGGCGGTCACCAGTGTTGGCTGGAAGCCGAAAGAGGTCGCGGTGGAGGCAGTGGCCGGCGGACAGGCTTATCGCGTCGTTGCGCGCTGTGCCATCCTCACCCTCCCGCTCAGTATCCTCCAGGCAAAGTCGAGCGAGGCGCCGGCCGTTTCCTTTACCCCTGCACTTACGTCAAAGGCCGATGCGCTCGATCACCTCATCATGGGCGACGTGCTCAAGGTGGTCCTTCGGTTTCGCGAGCCATTCTGGGAAACCATTTCCGACGGCCGGTTTCGCGGTGCCGCCTTCTTCCACGCCAGGGATCAGGAATTTCCGACATTCTGGACCGAGCAGCCGGAGCAAGGTTCTGTGTTGACTGCATGGACCGGAGGTCCCCGGGCCGAGCGGCTGTCGAGTGCAGATGACGCCACCATCATTCATACGGCAGTTCACGGGCTCGGGGCGGTTTTCGCCGGCAAGATCGATGTGGCGAGCCAACTGGTCGACGCCCGGCTGCACAACTGGCAGCGCGACCCGTTTTCGCGCGGTGCCTACAGCTATGTCGCCGTGGGCGGTCGCAAGGCCCGGAGCGGGCTCGCGGCCGCGCTCGAGAACACTCTCTTCTTCGCCGGCGAAGCAACCGACGACTCCGGCGAAGCCGGCACCGTTGCCGGAGCGCTTGCATCGGGTGAGCGCGCTGCCACTCAGGTGCTCGCGTCGTTCAAGGCGTGAAGACCTGACACCATTCTCGATCCGCCTTCGTACGGTCCCGAGTCGATCGCGGTAACGTCGCCAGTCAATCCGGGAGCATCTGCATGGCACGCGCGCTCAGCGGGCTTGGGCTGTTCATCGTCGCTTCTCTCTCGCTCGCGGCCGTGCGGAACGGTATCGCGCAGCACTCGGGCGGAAAGAGCGCGATCGCCACCTTCCGGGGTGATGCTGCACATGCGGGCGTCTACGCAGCGCCAACACCGGCTGCGTACGCGGGGCTGGCGTGGCGAGTTCAGACTGGAGGCACGGTCGTCTCGTCACCCGCTGTGGGTGAGTCCACTGTCTACATCGGGAGCAACGATCGGCATCTGTACGCGATCGACCGGATATCGGGTCGGGTCCGCTGGACCTTCGATGCGTACAGCGCGGTGGGCTCCTCGCCAGCCGTGGCTATGGGCATGGTGGCCTTTACGA
>JBKPTT010000085.1:0-28182 GCA_046735635.1 Acidobacteriota bacterium
ACATGAAACGCAATCATGACGCCGGCGGTAATCCAGTTGAGGGTCGAAGACGAATACTCTGTGCGGACTGAAACTGTCTCTCTCACGAACGGCTCCTCGGCGATAAGACGAACGACCCAAATTAGCAGGTTCGCCGCGAGCCGTTTGTAAGAGTTCTGTAATTGTGTAACTGTCTGTTCCCGAAAGAGTTAATCAGCCGTTCCGACGCTCGAATTCGGCCATGAATTGCACGAGCGCATCGATTCCTTCTTCGGGAAACGCGTTATAGATCGACGCGCGCATGCCGCCGACGGATCGATGTCCTTTGAGGCCGTCGAGACCGGCCGCCGCCGCCTCCTTCGCGAACTTCTTCTCGAGCTCCTCGCTCGGCAGCCGGAACGTCACGTTCATTCGCGACCGGCTGTCCTTCGCGGCATGTCCGCGGTAGAACTCCGTCCGATCGATGGCGGCGTACAGCTTCTCGGCCTTGCGCACGTTCCGCCGTTCGACCTCGGCGAGCCCGCCCTGCTTCACCAGCCACGCGCAAACGAGCCGCATGACGTAGATCGCGAACACCGGGGGCGTGTTGTACATCGACTGGTTCTCCGCATGCACTCCGTACTGCAGCATCGTCGGGAGCGACGATGGAGTGCGCTTCAGGAGATCGTCCCGCACGATGACGAGCGTCACGCCAGCAGGCGCCAGGTTCTTCTGGGCCCCCGCATAAACCAGTCCGTACTTCGGCATGTCGATGCGACGGCTGAAGATGTCCGACGAAGCGTCCGCCACCAGCGGCACGCGTCCCGTCTCCGGAACGTAATGGAACTCGGTGCCGAAGATCGTGTTGTTGGTCGTGTAGTGCACGTACGCGGCGCCAGGATCGAGCGTCAACTGGCTCTGCGGCGGAATCCGGGTGAAATTCTCGGACTCGGTCGTCGCGGCAATCTTCACCGAGCCGACGCGTTTGGCTTCCTTGACCGCCTTCTGCGACCAGGCGCCCGTGACGATGTAGTCGGCCGACGATTGCGCCGTCAGCAGGTTCATCGGAACCATCGAGAACTGCAGGCTGGCGCCGCCCTGCAGGAAGAGTACGCGATAGTTGTCGGGGATCCCGCCGAGCCGCCGCACATCCGCCTCGCAGCCGGCAAGGATGTCCTCGAACGGCTTCGAACGATGGCTGATCTCGAGAATCGACATGCCGACGCCGGGAAGCGACAGCAGATCGCGCTGCGCCTCCTCCAGGACTTCGAGAGGCAACACGGCGGGGCCGGCGGAGAAATTGAACACTCGGGTTGTCGTGGTCATAGCTGGACTACCTGTAAATCGAGAATATCGCCGTTCTGTACGATCCGATCGCAGAGCGACGGCGACGGCTCGCCGTCGAGATTGATTCGCGCGACGGCGGCTTCGGCACCTTCGAACACGATGTTTTCAGTTTCCTGCACGTTCAGATTGTCCCCGCGCAAGTGATTGAACACGTCCGCGAGGACTCCAGGGCGGTCGCGATGCCGCACGACGAGCATGTGCGTCGCTGGCGTCCGTTTCGCGAGATTCACGACGTTGGGGACCTGTCCCGTTTCCTTGAAGCTGCGGACGATGCGAACCGTTTCCGCGGCGATCGCTTCCTGGGCCTGATCCGTGGAGGCGCCGATGTGATGGGTCCCATAGACCCCGGGAAGTTTCACGAGCTCGGTGTCGAACTCACCCGTCGCGGCCGATGGTTCGTTGGCGAACACGTCGACGCCTACGCGGATCGATTTCCGGCGCACGGCGTCGGCGAGGGCCGCGTAGTCGACGATTTCGCCGCGCGCAGTGTTGATGAACATCGCGCCAGGCTTGAGGCGATCGAGCAGCGCCGCGTTCACGAGTCCCTTCGTGTCGGGCGACAGCGCGAGATGGACGCTCAGGATGTCGGCGCGGGACGCGACCTGGCCGGGATCCGGCGCGAGGTCGAGACGGACCGCGCGGGCCGCGGCGTCGACGCCCAAATCGCGGGCTTCGGCGTCATCGATCGGACGATCCTGGCCCGAGTAGCGGCGGCTCCAGAGTACGACGTTCATGCCGAACCCGGCGGCACGCCGAATCATCTCCTGTGCGATGCTGCCTGCGCCGAGCAGGCCGATCGTTTTTCCGAACAGACCCTCCGCTCTCGAATACTCCTTCTTGTTCCATTTGCCGGCGCGCAGCTCCGCAACGTTGTCGGGCACACGCCTATCCAACGCAAGCATCAGCGCGAACGCAAGCTCCGCGACGGCAATGGCATTCTTCCCCGGACAATTCGACACATAGATGCCGCGCTTCGATGCGCCTGCGACGTCGATGGTGTTGTACCCGGCCCCGGCGCGGACGATGAGCGAGAGCCGGCCGGCGTCGAGCATGGCGCTCGTCACCTTCGTGCTGCGGACAATCAGCACCTCGGCCCCGGTCGAGCCGATTGCCTGGGCCAGCGACTGGTCTTTGAGATCCGGTTCGTAAACGACGTCGCAGCCGGCGCGCGTCAACCCGTCGAGCCCGCTCTTCTCGAATTTGTCGGCGACGAGCACTTTCATATCAGGTGCACGAGCAGCCCGTCTCGAAGCTTCGGCTCGAACCAGGTCGACTTCGGAGGCATGATGCCGCCGGCGTCCGAGATGGCCATCAAGTCGGTCACGGTCACGGGATACAGGGAAAACGCGACCGCCGCCTGTCCGGAATCGACAGCCTTGACGAGCGCCTCCGTGCCGCGGGCGCCACCCACGAAATCGATTCGCTTGTCCGTACGCACATCGCCGATTCCGAGGAGAGGCTCGAGAATGGATTGCTGGAGCTTCGCGATATCGAGCGCGCTCGCGCGTGAGCTGTCGGCGGCAGGCACCCCGGTGACATCTATCGAGTGCCAGCGTCCCGCCAGATACATCGAGACCTCGCCCTGTTTCGCCGACGTCGGCCTGCCGTCTCTGACGGGGAACTGCTGCCGCAGCGCCGTTAGGAACTGCTCGGGCGTCTCCCCCGCGAGATCCTTTACCGTCCGGTTGTACGGCAGGATTTGCACCTGATTGTCGGGGAACGCCACGGCAATAAACCTGTCGGCGTCGCGATCCTGCCCGGACGACGCGGGCTTTGCCCTCGAGTCGGCGCGCGCGCGAGCGGCGGAAGCCGCGCGGTGATGCCCGTCGGCGATATACAAAGCACGAATCCGCGCAAACCCCGAGACCATTGCCGCGGTCTCGGCTGTCCGTGTTCGCCAGATCGTGTGCTGAACGCCATCAGGCGCGACGAAATCGTATAAGGGCGCCGCTGTGATTGCCTGTCGAACGACTCCGTCGACGTCCGCCGACGCGCGGTACGTCAGGAAGACAACGCCCGTCTGCGCCCGAAGCTCCGTAATGTGCCGCGTGCGATCGTCTTCTTTGTCGCGTCGCGTGCGCTCGTGCTTCTTGATCACATCCGATTCGTACTCGTCGATCGAGAAACAGCCTGCGATGCCCGTCTGTTCGTGCGCGCCCATTCGCAGGCGGTACACGAACAGCGCGGGCGCCTCGTCGAGCACGAGCGGCGCACGATTGCGAAGCGCGTTCAGGTTTTCGCGCGCCTTCTGATAGACCTGCGGCGAATACGGATCGGTATCCGGCGTAAGGTCGATCTCCGATCGGGTCACGTGCAGGAAACTGAGAGGATTGCCCGCGGCCATCTGGCGCGCCTCGTCGGTGGTGACTACGTCGTACGGAACCGACGAAACGGCAGGCGCTGCATCCGGAGCCGGCCGCAACGCCCGGAATGGATGGATCGAGGCCATCCGGACATTGTATCCGTGCACGGCAGCAGCAGATAGCGCAGCAGACCAGCGACTCGTTATCTCAACGGGGCTCGGCGGCGGCGATTGCGTCGGGCTTGTTCTGCGGGCGACCCGCGACGACCGACATCGCGTGCATGGTATCGCCGGAGTGCGCACGGAACGCAGCGAGCTGCCCGGGCGGGATGGGCTCACCTGGCGGCAGCTTGCGATGTTCGACGAGGGGATTCACGAAGACGCCGTTCTTCTTCAGCCGGTAGTCCAGGTGCGGTCCGGTCGCGACGCCCGTCGCTCCGACTTTCCCAACGAGCTGCCCCTGCATCACATGGGCGCCCGCGCGAACGCCCTTCGCGATCGCCGAGAGATGCAGATAGTAGGTTTCGAAACCGTTCGCGTGGCGGAGGTGCACCATATTCCCGCCGCCGCCGCTCCAGCCGGCGGACACCACGCTGCCGCTTGCGACGGCCACGACCGGGGCGCCGACCGGGGCGGCGTAGTCGATGCCGAGATGTGCGCGATACGTCCGGAAAACCGGATGCAAACGGTTCGTGGAAAAACCCGAGGTGATGCGCGGCTCGAACCGCAGCGGCGTTCGCAGAAAGAACCGTTTCAACGAGCGGCCGTTTTCGTCGTAGTAATCGACGCGTCCAGTCGCAGGATCCGTCCAACGGATTGCCTGCAGGTCGCGACCGTCGGTGCGGAACCGCGCGCCAACAATCGCTCCGTATCCCGCGAATTCGCCGTCGCGACTCGATTTTTCGACGAGGATCTCGAATTGATCCCCCGGTTGCAGATCGCTTTCGAAATCGATCTGTCCGGCAAAAATATCCGCCACCGCCATCGCGAGCTGCACCGTCTCGCCGGTCTCGTGCATCGCGGCAATCACGGATGGGTGACTCACGTCGATGCGGCCTGCGACGGGGACGATCGCCGTTTCCTTCTCGTACGGCATGACCTCGGCATCCATCAGCGAGGGCTGCTCGCGGTTTCGCGACAGGATTCGGAGGAATCGATCGGCGTCGATCTGATACTCGAACTCGCGCAGCATGCCGTCGACCGAGCGCACGACGCGATATGGCCGATCGGTTCGGATGCGCCGGACGTCGAACACGCGCCGAGCCGCTTCGATGGCGGCATCCACGATCGATGGCACGAGCTGCTGACTGCGGAGCAAGGCGTCGAGCGTGGCGTGCGCCGGAACCCGTCCTTCGACGGTAATGGTCTCGAGCCGCAGGTTCACGTCGCGATGCGAGAGAGTCGCGGGCGGTTCCGGCTCGCGGGCGCAGGCAGACGCCGCAATGGCAATGAGGGCGGCCGCCATCAGTTTCCGGCTCGACGACATCGACCCGGCAGTTTAGCAGGTCACTGGTTCAACACCCAGATCGCCCAGTTTCCTGAGCCGCGGCTGTGGTACGCCACCCGGTGGCCATCGGGAGCCCATGCGAATTCCTCGGCAGTGGGATCGCCGAGCACCTTCCGCATGTTCCCTGTGGCCACGTCGAGGAGCCACGAACCATGCTGATGCACCTGGAACATCACGCGCGAGCCGTCGGGCGACACGGCCGGTGTCCGGACGAGGCGGCCTGGGACGGGCGAATGGAACACGCGCCGGGCGCCAGTCGTGAGATCGAGAATCACGAGGTCGTGCTCGTGGCTATACGCGATCCTCTGATTGTCCGGGAACCAGGATCCGCCCCACGGTTCGCCATACGGGTAAGACGTCAGGCGCCGCGACCGACCGGTGCCGAGATCCATCGTCCAGAGATTCCACACCTTTGGTTTGCCCGGTTCTGCGCGGATGAATGCGAGCTGCCGGCCGTCCGGGGACCAGCTCGGGACAGCCGCATATCCCTCACCGCTGACGCGGCGCACATCGCGGCCATCGGCAGTGGCCAGATAAATACCCCGCACGCCGTCTCGATCCGAATCGAATGCGATCTGCTTCCCATCGGGCGATGGCCGGGCGTGAAAGTTTCGACCGCGGTCATCGAGTACCCGCGTAACCCGCAGCACGTCTCCTCGCCCATCGGTGTCCGCCCGCATCAGGCGGGTATGGCCATTCGATTCAGCGTGATAGAACATCGCCGTTCCGACGCTTGCGAAGGCCGGCGAATAGGTTTCGGAATCTGTCAGCCGAGCCGGCCGCGCGCCGGGCACTCCCGCCGTTCCAATCATCCCAAGCGCCTTCTTCTCGGGAATCGCTGAGGTCGCCGGCGCAGAAGCCTCGGTCGTATCGGAAGCGTCATCCGAAGGAAGGGGTACCGATGTGCGGATCGCCGGCGCCGATGGCGCAGCGACATCGATGCGCGGCGACGGACTGCCATGGTGCCGGACAACGGCCGCAACCCCAGCGAGGATAAATGCCGCGACCGTGACGGTCTTGACGATACCGCTCGCATCTCTTGTCCGCTGCGGAAAGAGGGCGACCTCCGCGTACGGTCGGGACGCGACCTCGTCAGTCGCGATCAATGCGTCGGCCGAACTTGCAAGAAGACCTGCGTCTGTCTCATCCGTGAATTCGAGGGGATCCTCTGCGTTCCCGTCCACGGACACGATGACAATACCTTCGGTCGGTGTCGGCGGATCTTCATGCATGTGTTCGGGCTGCGACGCGTCCCGATTGTCCGCTTCGGGTGCAACGTGCGTCGTTTCGGTGCGCGCCTGCGCGACGGGGCGACGGGGGATCCGATTCTCAACCATCTGGCGAAAGCAGTCCGCAGGCCTGCCGACCGTGTAGGGCGACAGCGCATCCACGAACTCTTCGAGCGAGGCGAACGGCGGCGCATCCGGCCCGAGCGCGCTCGCCGCCACCAATCGCAGGCTGATAGGAACACCAACGGTCGTGTCGAACGCGGGCAGCAACACGTCGAGCAAGCTGGCGGCGCGCTGAATCGGCGAGTCCGGCGCGAGCGGGCCTTCGATGCTCAGCGCGCCACTCTTGGAGAGACGTACAGCCTGCGCTGGAGGAATCCCCGACAGCTCGCGCCGACAGTAGCGTTGCGCGATTTCGCGCACGACCGTGACGGCTTCGATGTAATCGAATGGCTCTACCGCCGCCAGCTGAGGCAGCGATGCCGAGTCGTTGTGCATGGGTTGCCAGGACCAATGCGACAACCCTGCCAGGCCACCCTCAGAGCGAAACAGAAGAATTTAACGGAGAGGACGTGACGCGCTGTCCCCAGAGCGCGTCAACCATACACACAGAGGACACGGCGATGAAACTGGCATGCCTCGGCAGTACGCGTTTCAGCGTTTATCGATCGTGATCTGGATGATCTTCCGGAACTTCACCGGCGTGCCATTTACAGTCGCCGGCTTGTACCGCCAGTCGCGAGCCGCCGAGAGCAAGAGCGGGTCGTATATCGGATGCATCGACATGCGAACGGCCATCGATATCACACGCCCTTGCTCGTCGATGACGATCTCGAGCATCCCTCGATCGCGAACCTGTCGAGCGATGTTCACCGGCACGCGAGGGACTTCCTGTCGGATGATTACGGGCAGGACGACTCCGGGCTCGTCCGCCGACCAGATCTTGTCGACTCTCGGAGCGGGAGCCGGCGCCGGAGCGGCCGCCTGCGCAGGCGGCGGCGGGTCGGCCCTCTTCGGTTCCGGTGGCGGCGCGGCCGCCGCGACGGCAAGATCGAGAAACCCTTTGGCCAGCGTCCTCAAGTCGCCCTGCTTGCCGCCCATCTGTGGGTCGTCGAGCAGCGTGAGCAGATCCCTGAACTGGCTCTGCGCGGCGTCCCATTCCTTGCGCTCGAACGCGGCCTTCGCCGCGGCGTATCGGGTCTGGACGATTTGAGGAAGAAGTCGCTGGCGCACGTCGCTGAATGCCGTGCGGACGCGCGGCGACGCGTCCGCCTCGCCGGGCACGAAGAGCGGGTCCGCCGTGACGACGGCGGCAATGGCGCTCTCCGCTTCGGCACCACGGCCCAGCGCGAGCAGGCACAGCGAACGATATTGCTCGACCGATTTGCGGTCAGCGACCGCGTTGTCCTTCGGCAGCCCGTTCAGCACGGCGAGCGCCTCGTCGTATCGAGCGGACGCATACAGATCGCGCGCGGCAGCAAGGGGATTGTCGCGGCCGTCGCGCAACTGCGAGTAGGCAGGCGCCGCAAGGGTGACCACGATCGAGAGCGCCAGGAGCATTCGCCTCTGCATGACTTTGCCTTCTTATTTCATGTCGACGCTGAGCCGTACCGGCGTATTCAGCGTTACCGATATCGAGTGATGCTTCTCGCCGTACTGTGGATGTTTGAACACGATCTCGTGCGGACCGATCGGGATCGCAAGGTTTCCAATCGGCGTTTCGCCAACCCGCTTTCCGTCGATCCATACCTCGGCCCACGGTGACGCGTTGAGGTTGATCACGCCTTGCGGAAGATCGAGCGAGATGGACACGACCTTCCCCGGCAGCACTTGAACGACGCGTGTCGCGTGATACCCGACCCCATCGTTCACCAGGTCCAGCTCGTGCCGGCCGGCCGCCATCATCACGCGATCGGCGTCGGACGATCCGAGCAACCGACCCTGTTCACGGATTTCCATCGAGAACGGCGCCTTGACCACGACCCATCCCGAGACCGGACCGGCCGCCGCTGTCGTGCCGATGGGAACCACGAGCGACGCCGTCCCCCCCGCTTGCACCGTGACCGTGTGCTTCGAGCTGACGCCGTCAGCCTGCAGCTCGACGTGGTGCTCGCCCGGCGCGAGATCGGGAATCGTCACCGGAGCGACTCCGCGCTCGGTACCGTCGACGATCACCTTTGCCCCGGCGGGTTCGGATTGCACGGCCAGCTGCGCAGTCACCGGCGCTTCGGCGAACTCCAGGTATTGAGACAACTCGGCACCCGCCGTGACAGTGATCGGAATCACGCGCGGCACGCCGCGCCCGCGGAGCTCGAGGATGTGCGACCCGGTCGTCAGCGATACGCGCGCGGGCGTCTTGCCGTGCTCCACACCATCGACGAACACCGGCACGCCGGCGGGGTTCGACTGCACGTTCAGCGAACCCAATGCGGGGACGGCACCCTTCCCGGCTCCCGCGAACTTCAACGAGATGATCCCGGCAGCTGCGAGCACGAGCACGGCGGCAGCCACGACGGCGATCTTGCGAAGCGTCCGCTTGTCGGTCAGGGCCGCCGCGCCCCCTTTGAATGTCCGCTCGGCTTCGAAGGCTGGCTGGTGCGACGCCGCGGCCTGCTGCAGCGGGTCCGGACCCAGCAGATCGGTCAAATCCCGTGGTGCCGGTTTCGGCGGCTCGGGCATGGCAGCAGCCGGCGGCTTCGGGGCCTCTGGCGGCACGAATGCGGGCTGCGACACCGTCGGGGCCACATTGGAACTCTTGGAAGGATCGATCGGGACATACGCCGGCTTCGGCGGCTCGTCGGCCCATGACGACTCGGCCACGGGTTCCTCACCGTAGCGAGGCCACACCGGTTCCTGGAAGTTTTGACGGAACGCCCCGTCCTGCTGATGTGAAACCGCGGCAATTGGCTCGTCCTCGTAGGGATAGCTCTCCTCGACACGAGCGGGACGTCCGGCGTTGCGCGCGATTGGCTCGTCGGGCTCCGAGACGTAGTCGAGGTCCGAGGACAGATCCTGCGGCGTCCATCGTGCCGCTGCATCCGACTGTGCGTGCGTGTCGGGCAGGGCGGGCGGCTCGAGCAGCGACGCGATGTAGCGAGACAGGAACGTCTCCAGCGCTACCGGCGCCGCCACATACATGCCATCGTCGGACACAACTTCCTCGAGCGCTGCCATCGCCTCCGGCGCAGACGCAAACGAACGCCGCGGGTCCAGCTGAAGCGCTCGCGCGAGCCAGCTTCGGAGCGGCTGGCCGAGCGGTTGCTCGTGACCGAGCGCCGATCGCTCGCGCGCGGTGTTGAGGAGATCGGGGATCGCGCGCGGGAATTCGTCGCCTTCGAGCGGACGTCCCAGAATCAGCGCAAGTGAGACGAGCCCCATGCCGACCACGTCGCTGCGGTGATCGAACCGCGGCGCGCCCGCGGACGGCGGAAGCGCGACGCGAAATTCCTGCCACAGACGATCACGATTGAGCTGAAGCTGCTCGATGGCTGAGCCCAACACGTGCTCGAGGATCACGAGCCGCGCGTTGGGCGTCACGAGGAGCCGCTCGGGCGCGATGAGGCCATGGGCGACCTCGCGCGCATTCTCGTGAAGCACCGCCACGGCGGGCACGAGCTGACGCACCAGGCAGAGAGCGGCGTTGACATCGAGCTGCAGATGCTTTTCGGCAGCCACGCGGAGGATGTCGGAGAGGCGCGTCCCCTCCATGTGATCCGAGACGAGCGCCAGACCCGCGTGCGGGGCCAAAGCGCGATCCACGCGCCGGACCCGCACGTAGTACGCGTGGCGGAAGTTCGCCAGCCGCGCCGTGCGCTCGCGCAGCGCAAACTCGAACGACGGGACCGACGTCAGCTCGGGACGAAGCCGGAGGATTTGAAGGAGTTCGCCGGTCGCGCCGTCCACTGCGACGACACGCTCACCGAGTCCATCGGAGAAAAGCGGTGCTTCGGGACGATCCGTCGCAGCAAGACTGGACATAGCGAGGGTGGGGACTGCAACGGCAGGACCACTCGCGCCAAATTTGAAAAAGGCGCGGAAGTCGCTGAGAAGTCACCGCTTAAATGCGTTCTGGGCGTGCTTGGCGCGTGTGCGCGCCCACCTCCCATTTACAGTTCTGTTGGTCGCTGCGCAAAATTGTAAGCGCCCGTGGCGCGTTCCTCGCGATCGACGCGAAGTTGCGGTAACGCACCGTGTTAGCGCATCGCAACGGGGCTTTTCGTCGCATTCGTTCAATTATCATGGGCCCGTGGGGACCTTGACTCGATTGGCGAGCGTTCTGCTCGTCTTCTCGCTCCAGACCAGTCTGACATTCGCTCAAACATATCGGGCCTCGCTTCGTGGCGTTGTGTTGGACCCCGACCGTCGCGGCATCGCGCACGTCGCGATCCACCTCATGGACGAGCACACTCGCGAGACTCGTCAGGTGACAAGCGACGAGCAAGGGCGGTTTACGATCGCGGACATCCCCACAGGCGTCTACCGGATGACGATCGACCAATCGGGGTACGGACGGTTCATCGCGCGTGCCGAGCTGGCGATGAATCAGGAATACTGGCTCACGATTCCGCTGCAGCGCGGCGACATGATCCAGGCTGTAGACACCGTCGCCCCGTTCCTTCCGTCGGACTACGACACTCCGGCGCTTCATCTTTTGATCACCGACCGCGATTTGAACGAGTGGCCGACGGCAACAGGAAGTTTTCTGGAGCTCGCGCTGCTCGCACCGGAGACCGCACGCGCAGCGCAGCGATCGCCGACGACCCGGCATGGACGCTTCGCGATGAGCACCAGCGGCGTGCGCGATGATCTGAACAACTTCCTCATCGACGGCGCGTCGAATCTCGATCCGTTCTGGAACACCCCTGTCGTCGTGCCGCCGAGCGACAGCATCCGCCAGTTCCAGGTGTTTACCTCGAATTACGACGCGTCGTTCGGCGCCGGCGCCGGCGCACAGATCAGCGCCGTGACGAAATCCGGCGCGAACGCGTTCGTCGGCTCGCTCGACGGGTTCTTCCGAGGAACCGCATTGGGCGGGAGAAATCATTTCGCGCCGAAAGAGGGCCCAGCACCGGATTACACTCGCCGCCAGGCCGGCGCGACGCTGGGCGGCCCCCTGCGGAAGAACCGCACGTTTCTTTTTGCCGATTACGAAAACATTCACCTCCGCGAGGGAATCACGCGCGTGACCAACGTGCCGACGATCGCGGAGCGCACCGGCGATTTTTCTCAGTCGCTTTTCCCGAAGCCAGTCGATGACCTGACCGGCAGCCGCTTCCCGGGGGATGTCATACCTTCGGGCCGTCTCAGCACCTTCGGCCGCGCGCTCGCGGCGTTATATCCGCTGCCGAATCGGGACGCGCCGTTCGCGAACTACGTCTCGTCACCGGTGATGCGCGACGACATCAACCGGACAGACGTCCGCATCGATCAGGTGCTCGGTAATGCGGCGCGGCTCACCGCGAGGTACAGCATGACGGATCGGGATCTGTTCGAACCGTTCGCGGGCGCGGACGGACCGCTCGTCCCGGGGTTCGGCCAACGTGTGCCTCAGCGCGGTCAGAACGCGGCAATCGCGGTGACCCATGCCCCATCGTCGGCCTTCCTGAACGATTTCCGCATCACTTACAACCGCGCGTCACATAAATGGGCGGCGGAAGATGCAGCAGGCGTCGGCACGGTCGCGGTGATGGACTACTCACCCGTCGGTCGACGGGACGACGCGGCTGAGGGCCGGACGGAGACGTTTCAGTTCGCGGACACGGTCACGTCTTCACGTGGGCATCACAAGCTGAACGTGGGTGGGGAATGGTATTCGGCTGCGCGACGGACGTCCGAACAGGCGCCGCTGCCAATCGTCCTGCCTCTCGGCATGGAGGCATTGAGCGGCAACGCGCTCGCGGATCTGCTGCTCGGCGCTACCACTCACCCGGCGATCACCCCTATTCGACATGTCGAGCAGTTGGAAACCAATGGCGCCGCGCTGTTCGTGCAGGACGATTGGCGGCCGGCGGCGACCTTCTCGATCTCGGCAGGGGTGCGCTACGAATACGCGACGCCTCCTGTCGACCCGAAGAACCGAATGGTTCTATACGATCCGGCCACCGGTCAGGTCGTGCCGGTCGGCACGGACGGCATGCCCCGAGGCGGTTACGTCGCGGACGCAAATAACATTGCGCCGCGGGTCGGCTTCGCATGGACTGTGGGCAGCGAACGGATGAATGTGATCCGCGCCGGCTATGGAACGTCCTACGGCCGGCCATCGCTCGCCGCATCGGGACTGCTCATCCCGAGCGACCCGCGCGCCCTGTCGCCGGCGGAGATGTCCACGCTCGGCCTCGTGTTCATTCCGCCGCCGGCGATCGGATATCAGCGTGATTTGCAGATGCCACGCTACGACGTCTGGAATCTGAACTTGCAGCATCAGCTCGGACAGAGCCGAGCGTTCGAATTCGGCTACGTCGCATCACGCGGGCGCAACCTGCTTGCCGGCCGCGACATCAATCAACCGGCGGCAAGCGCCACTCGTCCGAACCCCCGACCGAATCCCTCGTTTGCAGACATCACGATCCTCGAATCACGCGCGACCTCGAGCTACAACGGCTTCCACATCCGTTTTCAACAACGGCCCGCGACCGGGACTGCGACATTCGCCGAGTACACGGTCGCCAAGGCGATCGACGATGCGTCGGGGTGGCTGCCGACGGCGGGGGATCCGAATTTTCCGCAAAACAGCCTGGACCCCCGTGCAGAACGCGCACGAGCGGGCTTCGACGTCCGGCACCGTTTTTCCGGCGCCGTCACGCGGCCGCTGCCGTTCAACAAGGGACAGTTCCTCGGGAACCTTGGGTTTCTAAGTCGCGCACTGGCCGACTCGGATCTCGAAGCGGTTGCCACATTCGAGAGCGGCCGTCCTTTTACCGTCGCGATGTTGCCGGGGATCGACAACAGCAACACGGGATTGTCGCTCTTCGGCTTCGGCGCCAACGATCGGCCGAACATCAACGGAAGCGCGATGCTCGCCCAGGGAACCGAGGCGGCGTGGTTCAACACCAGCGTGTTCTCGAGACCGCCGTTCGGCAGCTTTGGGAACAGCGGGCGGAACTCGCAGGCGGGGCCCGGCTACAAGAGCATCAGCGCCGCCTTCGTGAAGCACTTCCGCCTCGGAAGCCGGGACAAGGCGACCATCGATCTGCGCCTCGAGGCGTTCAATCTGCTCAACACCGTGAACTACGATCTGCCCGACGCGTTTTTCGGCTCTCCGACGTTCGGCCAGATCCTGTCCGCCGGCAGCCCGCGTCGCGTGCAATTCGGAGCGAGAGCGAAGTTTTGACGCGTCCGATTCCCGGCTGGCTCGGACGGGCCTGGTGCGACGTCGGCGCTGCACGATGACCAATCGAGCGACGCGGAGTACAACTACTTTGCCGCAGTTTCCCGCAGCGCATCGAACAGGATTTGAATCGCGGGCCCCACGGTGTCAACCGGCAGGAACTCCGCGTCGCCGTGCATCGACATCGCCGCGGCCGCAGGAACCACGACGGGCGTGAACCCGTAGCTCTTCACCCCGCGCGGACGAAAGCTGTTCGAGTCCGTGCCGTACGGGACGACCATCGGCGTGACGATCGCATCGGGATAGCGCCGCTTCACGGCACCCTCGAGCGCGCGATAGAACGTCGTGTCCTGCGGCGTGACGATGGGATCGTCTCCCTCGTAGACGATCTCGATCCTGATCTCCGGATCGCCAAGACGGCGACGCACTTCCGTCAGCCACTGCTCTTTCGACGTACCAGGAAGCACGCGGCAGTCGAGCGTCGCTTCGGCAACCGACGGAATGACGTTCACCTTCGGCGGATCGCCGACGCCCGAACGCAGCGTCGTCAGCGAAATCGTCGAATGCTGAATCGCATTGTTGAACTTGTTGGAGGCGAGCTCGCCAGCCCGTGACTTCATCGTGTCGATCACCGCGAAGGACGCGGACGGCAGCGGGTCGGCGAGCAGGCGAGCCAGTGCGCGCACCAGCCGATCGTTCGCGTTTTGATCGTGCGGCTGCGAGCCGTGGCCCGCCACGCCCTCGGCGCGCAGCTTGAGCCACAGGATCTTCTTCTCAGCGACGGAGATGCCGAACACGAGCTTGCCCGGAGCGAACAGGTCGCGGCTCCCGAACCCGCCTTCGTCCAGGATGTATTCGGGATCGAGTTCTGCGAAGTGATGCGCGAGCATCCATTTCGCCCCGAGCGCGCCGCCCGCTTCTTCGTCCGGGACCGCCATGAGAATGACATCGCGCGTCAACCGTACGTTCTGACGCTTCAGCAGCATGAACGACATGAGCTGAACGACGCCGAGCCCCTTCATGTCTATCGAGCCGCGCCCCCACAGCTTGCCGTCCGCAATTTCCCCGGCAAAGGGATCATGCTGCCAACGCGACGGATCGGTCGGCACGACGTCCATGTGATGGAGGAGGAGCAACGGCTTGCCACTGCCAGTCCCCTTCAGCCGCGCCACGACGATCGTCCGGCCGGGTGCCGACTCGTAGCGCTTCACCGCAATTCCCTCGTGCTCCAGAATGCCCGCGACGAAATCCGCGGCTTTGGTCACGTCACCGGGCGGGTTCGAGGTGTTGATCCGCACGTAGGACTGAATCGTCCGCACCGCCTCGCGCTCGATCTCGGTCCAGTCGGTCCCGCTCTGCGCGTCCGCACGGGCCGGCACCACCGACAGGACCAGGATCAACATCCAGGAGTGCTTCACGGGAATCCTCCGTTTGCGCATTGATAACGCGCGCGCCGAATGTTACAACGTCGGCGATGGACCAGATGGCGCTGGCGACGGGGTTCCTGTGGTTCCTGGCCTTTCTTTTCTCGACGACCGTGCACGAAGCGATGCACGCGCTTGTCGCGCTTCGCGGGGGGGATCCGACGGCCTACCATGGCGGACAGGTGTCGCTCTCGCCTATTCCGCACATCCGGCGCGAACCGATAGGGATGCTCGTCGTACCGCTGCTGACGGCGCTGACCCAGGGGTGGGCAATCGGTTGGGCCAGCACGCCCTACGACACACGATGGGCGGCGCGGTACCCGAAACGCGCCGCGCTCATGTCGGCGGCCGGTCCCGCGGGCAATCTCATGATTGCCGTTGTGGCGTTCCTTCTGATCAAGGTGGGCCTGGCGACAGGCTGGTTCGTTCCGCCTCAGAGCCTGACGTTCGAACACCTCGTCGCCGGCGCGGACAGCGCGCGGACGTTCGTCGGTGAGCTCCTCTCGATCTTTCTGATACTGAACGTGCTATTGTGCGCGTTCAATCTGATTCCACTTCCCCCGCTGGACGGAGCCTCGGTGCTCGGATTGTTCGTACCGGAGAGCACCGCGATCCGGCTCCGCGAGATCAGTCACACGCCGATGTTCCAGATGATCGGACTGCTGGTTGCATGGCGCATCTTCCCCGTGATTGTGGGGCCGCTGTTCGATCTCGTGCTCAAGGCGGTTTACCCGACGCTCGGGTATTCATAAGGCGCGGTTCGCGGGTCGCGGTTCGCGATTCGGTGCGGGTCGCGATTCGGCGCGGGTCGCGGTTCGGCGCGGCTCGCGGTCCGCGGGTCGGCGGATGGGGATGCGAAGGCCTGTGGCAAAGTCCCGCACTCTCTTCGAGACGCAATCCCTGCCTGAAGGATTCCGCCTTCAGGAAGAATTCCTGGGCCCTTCTGAAGAAGCCGATCTCATCGCGCGGTTCCGAGCGATGGAATTCCACGAGGTGCGCATGCGTGGTGTCGCGGCCCGCCGGCGCGTCGTTCAGTACGGATACAAATACAGCTTCGAGACGCTCAGGATGACGGAGGGCCCTCCCCTGCCCGAATTCCTCGTCGCGATCCGCGACCGTGCCGCCACGTTTGCCGGCCTTGCAAGCGGCGATTTGTCGGAAGCACTCGTCACAGAATACGCGCCCGGCGCGCCAATTGGCTGGCATCGCGACGCGCCGGGCTTCGGCGTTGTGGTCGGCATCTCACTGTCGGCGGCTGCGCGGTTTCGGTTCCGCCGCGGCGAGGTGGGCGCGTGGCAGACGACAGAGGTGCGGCTGGCGCCACGCTCGATCTACGTGCTCACCGGTCCGGCAAGGACGGAGTGGCAGCACTGCATTCCACCGGTGCATGACCTGCGCTACTCGGTGACGTTCAGGACGCTTCGGAAGAAGCGGACTTAGGAGATCGCCGGCACCGTTCGATCGTGTCGCGCAGGAACCGCGCGCGCTCGTGCGCGATCGGCTGAGACTGCAGGTCCTCGACAAGCCACGGCAGGCGCCACGTCCAATTGATGTCGTCGACAACAGCAGGCGTGTTGATGCGATCTCGCCAACCGAACACATCCTGCACGGGAATCAGCACCAGATTCGATCCGGCGCTGCACAGCGCGTGAAGCAGGGCATCCCGGACGCTGTCGCAGAACGCGACCGATGGATCGCAGCCGTCGGGCAAGGACGGCACGGCGACAATTGCCGTGCGCTCCTCCATCGTCGCCGCGTCCCACCACTCCGCGAGCGTTTCGGTGTCGTGCGTGCTCGATGTGGCGAGCGATACCGCCGGGTATGTGCCCGGATCCCGGAATGGCTTGCCGGGCTCATCCCAGAACCGCTCCCACCGCAGCACCTTGTACCCCGGCACGTTGAGTCGGGCCATCGATTCCCGCACGAACTCCGGCACGCTGCCCAAATCCTCAGCGACAATGAGCGCGCCGTACTCGCCAAAGAGTCCCAGCAGCCGTTCACCCTGCGCGGTCTGCGACGGCTCGTCCTCGGGAAAGAATCCGGCCGTTCCATCGCGCTCGCGTACGTAGGTCCGGTAGAAACCGACGAGGTGATCGACGCGGAATCCGTCGTACAGCTCCGCTGAACGGCGGGCGCGCTGGTGCAGCCACTCATAGTTCGGTGCGATCACGTCCCAGCGATAGACAGGCAGCCCCCAGTCCTGGCCGGTCGCTGAAAAGGCATCCGGAGGCGTGCCGACCGAGGCATCGAGCCGGAACTCACGTTGGCGCGCCCAGACGTCCGCGCTGTCGCCGCTGACGATGAACGGGAAATCGCCGAGGATCGCGATGTCGCCGCACTCGGCCCGCGCACGCTGCCACTGCTCGTCGGCAATCCATTGCAGCCACGACCGGTAGAGCATTTCGCGGCCGACAGTCTGGCGCGCCTGGGCCAGCGCCTCGTCGTGCCGATAGCGCAGCCCTTCCGGCCACTCGATCCAGTACCGTCCCTCGTGCTCGTGGTGCAGCGCCCGGAAAAGCGCGTAGTCGTCCAGCCACCACCGCTCACGATCCATGAATTCGCGGAAAGCGGAAGCGCGCCGGCTGCCGGTCGACCAGTGTCTCTCCTCGAATCGATGAAACGCGTCACGCAAGGCGCGCGATTTGACGTCCCGGATCGGGCCGTACAGAACACGCGTCGATTCGCGCGCCCGCTCGAGCGTCTCGCGATCTCCCTGGGCGAGCGCCGCCTCGCCGCCGGCTTCGACGTACTCGTCGAGATCGGCCAGCGCGATGTACAGGGGGTCGATCGCCATCGCGCTCAACGCCGAGTACGGCGAGTTCTGCCCCGGGCCCATCTCGTTGACCGGCAGCAGCATGACGAAATCGAGCTCCGCCTGCCGCAGCCACACGGCGAAGCGAACAAGGTCCGGGATTTCTCCGATCCCCCAGCTGTGCGTGGACGGGATCGAAAAGAGCGGCACGAGAGCCCCGGTATGACGACCAGGTCCGAAGCGGCTGTCAGGCATGCGCACGCTCCAGCACGCGTCCGATGCCCGCTTCGAAACACGAAGGGTCTGGCAGCAGGCTCCCGACGAGAAACGCCTCGCGCGGAAAATCGAAGAAGAATCCCGGGTGAATCAGCACGCCCTCCTCGTCGAGCAACTCGAGAACCAGAGCTTCTTCGCTGCGGGTCGCCGGCACGCGGAGAACGAACGACCATCCCGCCTCACACGGCAGCAGTTCTATCGAGCCATAGGCCGAGACGAGCCGGCGCGCCGTCGCTTCGTTCGCGCGAAGACGCTCGAGAATCATCTCGCGTATCGCTCGTCCGTCGCGAATCAATGACGGTGCCGCGACCTGAACGGGCGTGGAGACGGAAAGATACGTGTCGCAAATGAAATCCATGCGTTCCAACGCACCGTGCACCACGTCGTGCGGTCCGTCGACGGCAATCCACCCCAGCTTGACTTGCGGCAGTCCCGCGGACTTCGACAGGCCACCAAGCCTGAACGTGAGGCAGTCGAGGTCCGGGCAGGAGCGCCTTGCTGCCTCACGGCTGATGGGGTAATCGATGAAAACCTCGTCGAGAATCAGCGCCGCAGCACGCCGGGCGCAGATATCCCCAAGCTGCCGCAACTCTTCGAACGACAAGATCGATCCCGTTGGATTATTCGGGCTGACGGCGATCACCGCGCGCACGTTGGGGCGCCATGCTGCCTCCATCGAGTCGAAATCGACCGTCCAGCGGCCGTGATATTCGAGCCGATAGGGAATAGATCCGACCCCGTCGAGTCGCGTCAAATGATCGAACAACGGGTAGCTCGGCACGGGAACGAGCACCGCGTCGTGAGAGGGCGCGCACAGCAACTTGAAGAGAACCGAATAGGCCTCGCTGGTGCTCGCAGTCAGGACGACGCGATCGGGCGCAACGTCGAGGCCTTGGCGCGCGTAGTCTCCGGCAACCGCGGCACGGGCTTCGTGAAGTCCCATCGATCGCGGATCGTAGGAGAGCGCCGCAGGGGCCGACAGCGGGACGAGCGTGGCCGGCGGGTAGTCGAACCCCGCGCGGGTTGGGTTTGTAATGGTCAGGTCGATCAGCCGGCGCCCCGCAGCCGTCGCGCGCCGCACCGACTCGGTGAGCCGGTTCGGTTGCAGGTCTACAGGGACGCGAGACGAGAACATCAGATTGATAGACTATAAAACCGATTGGAAAACCGCCACGGTCCGGACGCTCGTCGGACACGGGTGGCCGGATCGACGAGGACACCCATGATTTCAGCCCGCCACCGAGCTGCCGCACTTGTCATCTCCGTCAGCGTGGCTGCGATTGCGCACGCGCAGTCCAGCCCGGCGCCCGCACCGCCGAAGCCAGCCTCGGCGGCTGCTACGCCGGCACCCGCGCGTACCGTCGCGCTGAACGTGTCGTTCACCCAGTTCACGCTGCCCAATGGGCTCCACGTGATCCTGCACGAGGATCACACCGTGCCGCTTGCGACGGTGAACGTCTGGTACCACGTGGGGTCGGCGCGGGAAAAGCCCGGGCGCACGGGGTTCGCGCACCTGTTCGAGCATTTGATGTTCGAAGGATCGGGACACGTCAAGGAGGGTGAATTCGATACGCTCCTCGAGGCCGCGGGCGCGACCAACAACGGCTCGACCGAAACCGATCGGACGAACTACTACATCGATCTGCCATCGAACGCGCTCGAGCTTGCGCTGTTTCTCGAGTCGGATCGCATGGGATACCTGCTCGATGCGATGTCGCCGGCGCGCGTCAACGGACAGCGGGACGTCGTGAAGAACGAGCGGCGCCAGAGGTATGAAAACGCTCCCTACGGCATGGCGCAGATCGAAATCGACAAGATGCTCTATCCCGAGGGGCATCCGTACCGGTGGCCGACGATCGGCTACATGGAAGATCTCACTGCCGCGAGCTACGAGGACGTCGTCGAATTCTTCAAGAAATACTACCAGCCGGCGAATGCCAGCCTCGTGATTGCGGGCGACATCGATTCGGCGACGACGCGCGCGCTCGTGGAGAAATGGTTCAGCGACGTGAAGCCGGGCACCGAACCAGTCCGCCCGATTGACTTTCCTCACGCGATGCTCACGGGCGTGCAGAAGAAGACCATGGAGGACCGCGTCCAGCTGCCGCGGCTCTATATCTCCTGGCTCACGCCTTCGTTCTACAGCCCCGGCGACGCGGAGCTCGACGTCGTGTCGCAGATTCTGGCCGGCGGAAAGAACTCGCGCCTGTATAAGCGCCTCGTCTACGACCTGCAGATCGCCCAGGACGTGAGCGCGTTCCAGGCGTCCTCGGCGCTCGGTTCGCAGTTCCAGGTCGTCGTGACGGCACGCCCGCCCGCTCAAGGCGCGACACCGCAGAGCGCGATCGAGCGGATCCGCGGCATCGTCGACGAGGAGATCGCAAAACTGCAG
Organism: Acidobacteriota bacterium; assembly: GCA_046735635.1. Classification (GTDB taxonomy): domain Bacteria; phylum Acidobacteriota; class Vicinamibacteria; order Vicinamibacterales; family 2-12-FULL-66-21; genus JALZOC01. The sequence goes on from JBKPTT010000085.1 coordinate 20,515, forward strand.
AAGGAGGCGCCGGCACAGCGTGAGTTCGAGCGAGCCGTCAACCAGATCGAAGCGTCGTTCCTCAACAGAATGGAAAGCGTCGGGGGGTTCGAGGGAAAGGGCAACCAGCTCAATGCCTACTACACGGCGACGGGCAATCCGGACTACTTCAACGAGGATCTGTCGCGCTATCGGGCGCTGAGCGCCTTGGATATTTCGGCCGCGGCAGCATTCTGGCTGCCGGCGGACCAGCGCGTGGAACTCGTCGTCGAACCGATGAAGGGCGGCGAGCCCGGGAAGGACAACCGATGAAAGCGCGACTCACGATTGCCGCTGCGATCCTTGCAAGCGTCACGATCGCGCTGGGCGCGCAGCAAGCACCGCCGGATCGGTCCGTGGCGCCCAAGCCGGGGCCTCCTGCCGCCCTGAAGCTGCCGGCTATCCAGAAACGCACGCTATCGAACGGCCTGCCCGTCTGGATTGTCGAGCTGCACAAGGTGCCGGTCGCACACGTCACCCTCGTGACAAAGGCTGGCGCTGGGTCCGATCCCCGTGGCAAGTACGGACTCGCGAATCTCACTGCCGAAATGCTGGACGAGGGCGCGGGCAGGCGGACGGCGCTTCAGATCGCGGATGCGGTCGACTATCTCGGAGCGAATCTCTCCACCGCGAGCGGGTCGGATGCGTCCTACGTCGATCTGCAGGTGCCCGTTGCACGGCTCGCTCAGGCGCTGCCGATCATGGCCGACGTTGCGCTGCGACCCACGTTTCCGGAAGATGAATTGAAGCGGGTTCGCGAAGACCTTCTGACGTCGATTGTGGAGGCGGAGGACGACCCGGAGACACTGATCCAGTTTGCATTTCCACGGATCGTCTTCGGCGCCCAGCATCGATACGGCACGATGCCGTTTGGAACGGCCACCACGCTGAAGGGTTTCACCGTTGCCGATCTCAAGCAATTCCACGCCGCGAACTACGTGCCCTCGAACTCGCTGCTCATCGTTACTGGCGATGTGACGGCAGACGCCACGATCGCGCGGCTCGAGTCGACATTTGGCACCTGGAAAGGAGCGCCTGTCCAGGCTGCATCGGTGTCCACCGCGCCCCAGCTCACCTCCCGCGCACTCTACATCGTCGACAAGCCCGGAGCCGCCCAGACACAGATCCGCATCGGATGGGTAGGCGTGCCGCGCTCGACGCCGGACTACTTCGCGCTTCGCGTGCTGAACACCATCCTCGGCGAAGCCTTCACGTCGCGCTTGAACCAGAACCTCCGTGAAGAGCATGGATATGCGTACGGGGCGAGCTCGCGGTTCGACATGCGCGGCTCGGCCGGACCTTTCTATGCAGCCGCGGGAGTGCAGACCGACAAGACATCCGAGTCGCTGACGGAATTCTTCAAGGAGCTCGAGAACATCAGAAAGCCGGTGCCGGCCGACGAAGTCGAAAAGGCCAAGAACTATCTCGCGCTGCTGATGCCTCGGAATTTCGAGACAACCGGATCGATGGCCAACTCGCTCGCGCAGATGTTCGTGTACAACCTGCCGGCGGATTATTTCCAGACCTACACGCAGCGGGTGCGCGCAGTCACACCCACCGACGTGCAGCGCGTCGCCGAGAAGTACATCCAGCCCGACAAGTTCGCGGTCGTGGTCGTCGGGGATCGAAAAGTGATCGAGCCCGGTATCAAGGCGCTGAATCTCGGTCCGATCCGGAACGTCGAGATCGACGAGATCATGCGATGACGCTCGCGATAACGTTCGACGAGCTCCTCCGCTACACGAGCGGGGAGCGCGAGAAGTGGCGAGGATGGTTCGTTCAGCATCCGGCAGCTATCGACGCGCCGTTTCAACCGGCCGGCCGGTTCGCAACGGCCGGAAAGCTGATCGACCACATCTTCCTCGTCGAGCGGCGCCATCTTCAGCGATTACAATCGCAGCCGGTCGTCGAATCGACCGGGCTGACGGGGAACAACGTCGCGCCCTTATTCGATTACGGCGCGTCGGTCCGGCGCGAGCTCGAGCAGTACGCGGTCCACGCCAATGACGATCCGGAACGGCTGAGGAGCTTCGACATACGCGGGACGCCGATGCGCATGTCGTCCAGAAAGCTGCTCTTCCACATCCTGCTGCACGAGACGCGGCACTGGGCGCAGATTGCCGCGGCAGTGCGCGCGGCGGGGTACGAACCGCCCGGAGATCACGATCTGCTCTTCAGCACGGCGATGGAGTGAGATCCCGGCCGGAATCCGTGCAGACGGTCATTTCACGGCGAGGGAGTGGTCCAGCAGCTCGAAGTCCTCGACCGAGAGCGCCATCGCAGCCGCCGCGACGTTCTCCTCGAGGTGCCTGACGCGAGAAGTGCCGGGTATCGGCAGCATCACGGGCGAGCGCCGCAGCAGCCACGCGATCGCGATCTGCGATGGGCTTGCGCTGTGCTTTTCCGCGACCTGCGCGACCGCGGGACCCGCGGCGGCTGCCCCGAGCTGCAGCGGGTACCACGGAATGAATCCGATTTCTTCGCGCGTGCAATAGTCCAGCACGGGCTCCCACTCACGATCCGCGAGGTTGTAGCGGTTCTGCACCGAGACGACGGGGAAGTAACGGCGTGCCCGCTCAATCTGTTCGACGGTGACTTCCGACAGGCCGACGTGGCGGATTTTTCCTTCCCGCTGGGCGCGCTGGAGGAATTCGAACTGCCATTCCTCCGGCACGCCCGGATCTATGCGGTGCAACTGATACAGGTCGATCCGATCGAGCTTGAGCCGCCTGAGACTCCCTTCGAGCCCTTGCTGCAGCCGTTGAGGGCTCGCATTCATCGGCCACTGGTTCGGTCCCGTGCGGTCGAGCCCTCCCTTGGTCGCAATCACGAGCCCCTCGGGGTACGGATGTAGCGCTTCCGCGATCAGTTCCTCGCTGACATAGGGCCCGTAGGCTTCCGCGGTGTCGATGAGGTTGATGCCGAGCTCAATCGCGCGTTTCAACACGGCGAGCGCTGCGCGGCGATTCGCGGGCGGTCCCCAGATTCCATCTCCCGTGATGCGCATCGCACCGAAGCCGAGCCGATGGATCGTCAGGTCGCCGCCGAGCTGAAAGGTTCCGCTGAAGGATGCATTCATGGGACGTCTACGGAAAGAGGCACGACAACCGTCCCCCAGTGCAAGACCAGTTCCGCGTGCGTCCCGTCAACAACGGGAAAGTAAAACGCGAGCGTTTCCATCTGAGACCCCTGGCGCGGCGTACTCTCGACGCGCAGGACGTCTTTGTCCGCCGGGTAGCGTGTATGAAACACCGGCTGCGCGCTGTTGAAGATCATCGTCCACCGCTCGGGCTCGGGCTGCGCCCAGAGCGAATAAGTGCCGCGCGCGAGCGCGTGCCCGTTGATCTTCACGTCGGTCGAGGTCGCGAACGTCGTGCAGTTGTCGGCGCCGGGACACCACACGCGGCCGTACGGGACGAGCGATCCGAACAGCGCGCGGCCACGGGCAACCGGCCGGTTGTAATCGATCGTGATCGTCGTATTCGCGATCTGCTGACTCACAGATCCATGCTGGCTCGGCCGGGGTGCCTGCGCCCACCCGCGCGAATGAAACGCAAGCGCCGTCAGCGCCGCAGCAACCACCAACGCACCAGCAGCAACCTTCATTGGATTTCCCTCATTGCAGCCGCTTGCCACGTACAAGCACCATGGCATCGCGCGCGCCAAACGTGTGCGTGTAGGTTGGCCCGTCCGGGCCTTGCACGAAGCTGACCTGGGATCCCGTTTCCATGTTCTGCCAGATAGCCTCCGGAATCGTGGGAGCGAACGTGAACGTCACTTTCTGCGGCGATTCGGAGTGATTGAGCGCGATGAGCACGATGGCGCTGGAGGACTCGAGGAACCGGGATTCGACGGCGCCCGGCGCCCCATCGATGCGCACGTCGGGCAGAACACCTCCAAACGCTACGAGGCGCCGCACCAATTCGCCGGTGGCGCGCATCTTCTCTGGATCCTGCTCGAACGCCGCGGACGGGAAAGTGCCGATCAGGATGGCACGCCCGTTGCCGTACTGCGCGAGTGTCATGGCAGCATCGCGAGCGCCGTCAGCGAACCGCGCGAGGATGCGAGTGGCCGGGTTCGTCGGTTGCAGGTGCTCGGCGAACGCAGCGCCGTTGAAGCTGCGTCCGGCAAGCGGCGCGAGCGCTCCAGGCAGTTCGGGCTCCGCGGTAAACGTCATCGATTCGCTCGACTGCAGCTCTCGCTCGCGCGCGCCGAATACCTCGTCGAGGCCCGCGCCCGGGATGCGATCATTGGCGAACCCGCGCTCGTCGTTCCACGCGGGGCGTGCCTCGCTGATGAGCGTACCGCCCCCCTTGACGTATGCCTTCAGCGCGTCGGCGACCGGCCGCTGCAGCATGATCGGGTAGCTCAGGTAAATGACCGCGTAGTCGGATGCGCGTCCGGCGACGACTTCATCGGGATGGATGAAGTCGACCTGGATGTTTTGCTCGAACAACGCGCGATAGACGCCGAGCATCGAGTTGCGAACCATCAAGCCGGGCGCGACGGTATTTCCACCCGCCATGTAGGACAAGCGGTTGTAGAGGATCGCCACGCGTGAAGGGCGTGGACGCAGCGGCGCGAACAGACTGCTATTTCGCGCGATGACACCCGCGAATTCCCCCGCGACTCTCGCGCGGTCGGTAATCCCGCCGTCCAGATCGATGAGCCCATAACCGTTCGACTCGTACCCCGAATTCATCGGATACCACGCGTAATAGCTGATTGCGCGCGCGCCGCGCGAGATCGCCGCCCATCCCCACAGCCGCAAGTCAGCGCCGGTGACCGGCGCCGCGACGCGGACGCCCGTCGCCCCTTGACCCGCCTGCAATTCGCCGATCCACCATCCCTTGTCGCGCGCGGCGGATCGGATGCCGTCGAGCGCCGAGGCAAGCCGCACGGCAGACCACGGCGCCGCCGCCGACGCGTGCTTCGGGTAGATCGACGTGCCGTAATGATCCACGACCTGGGACATCCACCAATCGTCGGGGTTGCCGTAACCGGAAAGGGGGCTGAGCATGATGGCCGGCGCGTCCGAATGACTCGAAACCGGACGCAATCCACGCGGCGCGGAGGCATCGGCCTTCAGCTTCAGGTCCTCCTGGAGTTTCGCCGCGACGAACGTCTTCCAATCGATGAAATCGGTGTAGGAGAGTATCGTGCCGAACCTCGGCGCCTCGACGTCGTCCCAGCTCGCAAACGTCCGATACCACGCGGCGTTCAACGCATCGAGGGTGCGGTACCGCGCTTTCAACCAGTTGCGGAAGCGTTTCTGGGTATTCGGGCAATAGCAGAACTCGACCGGCGTGTTGAACCACACCCAGTTGACAATGTGCGGCTCGCTCCAGACGTCAACGGCGTAGAACGACGGATGCCGCGCGGCGGCCGTCGAGACGGCGCCGATGAACGCCGTCATGTCGGCGCGGACTCCCGCGTGATCGAGACAGTAGCCAGGCGACGCCTGCGATCCGATGCGGGTACCTTGATCGGTGACGAAGCTCGAGTCCGGATAGCGCTTGCCGAGCCACTCCGGTGCCGCGTCCGTATAGATCTGGACGATCACGCGGAGGCCCGTCTCGTCGGCGAGCGACAGCAGCTGCTCGAGCGCGTCGAACCGGTATTGGCCGCGCACGGATTCGCTGCTGGCCCAGTCCACCCACGTTTTGACGCTGTTGAAACCGAGCGACCGGATCGCCTGTAGATCGCGGCGCCAGGCGTCGCGTTCTCCCGCCGGATTGAGCGACACCATCGGCGCGCGCGAGGTCCCGCCGCCGTACCACACGCCCACTGGAACGAACGGTTCCGCCGAGCGCTGTACCGCGAAGGACGCGGAAGCTATCCACGCGAACGCCAGCGCGGCGACGGCTGCGAGCCGCATCGTCGCATCTTATCGCGAGAGCGTCAGGCGACCTTTTCCGTTTCGCGCAGCCGGCGCTGCCGAACGCCAGCGGCGATGACTGCGCCGGCCGCAATGAACGGCAGCGCCCGCGTGAAGTCGGACATCACCGCCTTGGTGTAGGCGCTGGACTGCATCACGTGGCCCTCATACGGGCCGCTCGCCTCGCCATCTTCCGTCGGACGATACAGGCTGTCCTTGCTTCTCACGCGGCCACTCTTGTCCTTCTGCTGATCGAACAGCGCCCGCTCCATGTAGACGTCCATGGTCCTGGGTGCGACACGACCCATGACCGTCAACATCCGGCCGCCGCCGCCAACCGTGACCTCGCGGAAACGCCGTTCGGCGCAGCGCAGGATCGCATCCGCCACGACTTCCGGTGCGTAGACCGGCGGCGGCAGCGTGGGCGACTCCGGCATGTAGTTCCTCGCGTGCTCCACGAAGGGGGTATTGATCGACGCGGGCTTGACGAGCGTCACCACGATGGGCAGCCGGTCGTGCTCGAGTTCCATGCGCAACGCGTCGGTGTAGCCGAGCACCGCATGCTTCGAGGCCGAATACATGCCTTGCAGCGGGACCGCACGGTCCGACACGACGCTGCCGATATTGATGATCGTGCCGCCGTGATGTTTGAAGTGGCGCACGGCTGTCCGGCACCCGTTGACGACTCCCCAGAAGTTCACGTCGAACAGCCGGCGCTTGTCCTCCATTGGAACATCTGTCAGCTTGCCGTAGATCGAGATGCCGGCATTGTTCACCCACGTGTCGAAGCCGCCGAACTCTCGAACGGCGACGTCCGCGATGCGCTCCACTTCGTCCGGCACCGCGACGTCCGCAACCACGTGCGTGGCACGGCCGCCACGCATGTTGATCTCCCCGGTCGCCACGCGCAGATCGTCTTCGTTGCGCGACGTGAGCACCACGCGGGCGCCGCGTTCGGCCGCCATACGCGCCGTTGCGAGCCCTATTCCGCTCGACGCACCAGTCACGACGATCACCTGATCGCGTAACCTCTTCGGTTTCCAGCCGCGACTCATCAGCATCGCTTTTCCTCCTTGGACCGCGGCACTGCGTGCAAGGCGCGAGCCGACACGGACCGGGGACAGCGCGTACATGGCGTTCGTTTTCGTGCCTCAACGTCGAGGCCGCCGGCGCCTTCACAGGTGCACCGGGGGTTGCGTGTACAATTCGCGCGTTGCCTGCACTGTCTCTTGTCACGCTCGACGACATCGTCGCCGCGCGTCGGCGTGTGGCGCCGATCGCACGCGTCACGCCGCTCCTTGATGTGTCTCTTGCGGCCGAGACGTCGCTCGCGCTGAAGTGCGAGAGCCTGCAGCCGGGAGGCGCCTTCAAGATTCGGGGCGCATACAACATGGTCGCTCAGCTCTCGAGTGAAGAGCGGCGCCGCGGCGTGATCACGTATTCGTCCGGCAATCACGGCCAGGCCTTGGCGCTCGCCGCGCGCGAGCTCGGTGCGCCGGCCGTCGTCGTCATGCCGACCACCGCAGCGCGCATCAAGGTGGAAGGCGCGAGGTCGTTCGGCGCGGAAATCATTTTCGAGGGAACCACGTCGATCGACCGCCGCGTGCGTGCAGAGCGTGAAGCGGAGGCGCGCGGGTTGACGATGGTGCCGCCGTTCGATCACGAGTGGATCATCGCCGGCCAGGGCACCGCGGGCTTGGAGATTCTCGAGCAGCGTCCCGACGTTCGCACAGTCGTCGTACCCATCGGTGGTGGCGGGCTGATTGCCGGCG
>JBKPTT010000086.1:0-18119 GCA_046735635.1 Acidobacteriota bacterium
GCCTGCTGCTCGCCGCGGAGGCCACGCGCGACGTGCCTTCCATCGACGTGACCGTGGAGTCGCCGCTCGGGCCCGCCGCCGGCCGCCGCATCATGCGCAACGTCGTTGTCGTTCCGGTCCTGCGCGCAGGGCTCGGGATGCTGGACGCGATCCTGGAGCTGATCCCCACGGCCCGGGTCGGCCACATCGGACTGCAGCGGGACGAGATCACCGCGGTGGCTTCGCAGTATTATTCGAAGCTGCCGGCGGACTTGAGCGGCAGCTTCGTGCTCATGATCGACCCCATGCTGGCAACCGGCGGCAGCGCCGTCGCGGCGCTCGATCTGCTGCGGCACGCCGGCGCCCGAGACGTCCGCATGATCTGCATCGTCGCCGCGCCGGAGGGGATCGCGCTGGTCGAAAAGCATCACCCCGACGTCGCGATCTACACTCCGGTGGTGGACCAAGGCCTGAACGCCCACAAGTTCATCGTGCCGGGGCTTGGCGACTTCGGCGATCGTCTCTACGGGACCACCTAGGACGCGTCCAGCCCGCAGAGGGGCAGGTGAGAGCGACTATGAAGAAACCGAGCGGCACGACAATGGTCGAGCGGCGGGCGCAGGCCCGCAGCACCGACGACAAGTGGCGCACCGCGCTCACCAGCATTGAGCCGAACAAGATTCTTCTGCGCGGCTATCCGCTGGACGAAATCATGGGGCGCCTCACGTTCGGGGAAGCCATTTACCTGTTGCTGCTTGGCGAATGCCCCAGCCCCGGAATCGGCCGGCTCATGGAAGCGCTTCTGGTCTCGTTCATCGATCACGGCGCCACGCCGCCCTCCACGCTTGCGGCGCGCTACACGGCAACGACCGGCGCCCCGCTGCGCGCGTGCGTCGCGGCGGGTGTGCTCGGCTTCGGCCGCTATCACGGCGGCGACATCGAGAGCTGCATGCAGTTTCTCGATGCTGGACTCGAGCTGGTCCGGAACGGCGTCTCCTATCACGACGCCGCATCCGAGATCGTCGAACGATGGGAGCAGACAGGCGAAGCGTTGCCGGGCTTCGGCCATCGTTTCCACACGCGCGATCCGCGCGCGGCGCGGCTCTTTCAGATGGCGCTGGAACTCGAAGTCGAGGGATCGCACATCCAGATGATTCGCGCCGTCGAGATGTTCCAACACACGCGGGGCGATGATCCCGCACGGCCGATCAACATCGACGGGGCAATCGCCGCCGTGTGCGGCGATATCGGAATCCCAGCGCCTGTCGCCAATGCGCTGTTCATCATCTCGCGCGTGCCTGGCATCGTCGCGCAGGCGCAGGAGGAGCGGGATCGTCAACGGCCGATGCGGCAGATCGATCCGAAGAACCACCTGTACGATGGCCCGTCGGAACGCCGTCTGCCCGAGCGGAGAAAGTAGCGATCAGTACTTGGACTGGGTCGGATCGATTCGATCGATCCAGGCGAGGATTCCGCCTTTCAGGTTGTGGATCCGCGTGAAGCCCCGCTGCTGCAACAGCGTGACAGCCTTGGCGCTCCGTGCCCCCACCTTGCAGTGGACGACGAGGTCGCGGCCCGGATCGAGCTCGGCGGTCCGGCGCGGCAGCTCACCGAGCGGAATCAGCTTCGAACCCTGAATCCGGCAGATCTGGAATTCGTTCGGCTCGCGAACGTCCAGCAGATCGAAGTCGTCGCCGCGATCGAACTTGGCCTTCAGCTGCTCGACGGTCAGCTCCGGAACGCCGCTCTCGGCCGGATGGGCCGCGGCGGCGGGAACGATTCCGCAGAACTGGTCGTAGTCGATCAGCTCTTTAATCGTCGGATGATCGCCGCAGACCGGGCACTCCGGATCGCGCTGCAGCTTCAACTCGCGGAAGCGCATTTGAAGCGCGTCGTACAGCAACAGACGCCCCACGAGCGGCTGACCGCTGCCGAGGATCAGCTTGATCGCCTCGGTCGCCTGGATCACGCCAATGACGCCAGGCAGCACCCCCAGTACTCCCCCTTCCGCGCAACTCGGGACGAGTCCGGGCGGCGGCGGCTCGGGATACAAGCACCGGTAGCAGGGGCCGCCTTTCACCGCAAAAACGGAGGCCTGGCCATCGAATCGGAAGATGCTCCCATACGCGTTCGGCTTCCCGAGCAGCACGCACGCATCGTTGACGAGATATCGGGTTTGAAAGTTGTCCGTGCCGTCGAGGATGACGTCATAGTCCTTCAACACGTCGAGCGCGTTCTTCGACGTCAGCGTCGCTTCGTGCACCACGACCTGCACGTTCCCATTCATCCCGGCAATCCGCGCACGCGCGACCTCGAGCTTGGGACGCCCGACGTCGGCCGTACCGTAGAGAATCTGCCGTTGAAGGTTGCTCGCATCGACGACATCGAAATCGACCAGGCCGAGCGTACCGACCCCCGCCGCCGCGAGATACATCGCCGCCGGCGCGCCCAGCCCGCCCGCGCCAATGCACAGCACGCGTGCGGCTTTCAGCTTGCGCTGCCCGTCGACGCCGACCTCCGGCATGATCAGATGGCGGCTGTAGCGCTGGACCTCATCCCGGGTCAGCTCGGGCGCTTCCCGAACCGCGGTCCCGGATCCTCCCGCGACGGACGGAACGATGCTGATCGTATCGCCCGCCTTCAGCGGCGTCCGTTCGCGATCCAGATGCCTGATGTCTTCGTCGTTGACGTACACGTTCACGAAGCTGCGCAACCGCCCGTCGTCGGTGTAGAGGTGGCGGCGGAGGTCGCCGTACTGACCGACGAGCCCCTGCAATGCATCGCCGACCGTCGCGCCTTCGACTTCCACGACGTCCCGCTTGCCGGCGAACGGCCGAAGCGGCGTCGGGATCAGAATCCGATGAGCCATGTCATGTCCTCATGCTCGAATAGTTCACTGTCCGGCCGGGAGAGCGGCGGCTTCGCGAGAGGAATGGAGGTACGCCTCGAAATCCTCGAGCGAGCGACTGATCTCGACCCGCGGCGCGACGCGCGTGCCAATCGTTTCCGCAGCCGTCTTGTACCCGTTGCCCGTAATGCACACGACAACCGATTCGCCGCGCGCGATGACTCCGGAATTCACCAACTGAATCGCGCCCGCAAGCGTGGCGCCGCCTGCTGGCTCGGTAAAGATGCCTTCGGTCTCGGCGAGCAGCTCCATCGCCTGAAGGATCTGCTCGTCGGTGGACGCGACACCCGTACCGCCCGTCGTCGTGACCGTCCGTACAACCTGGAACCCGTCGGCGGGGTTGCCGATCGCGATCGACTTGGCGATCGTAGACGGCTTCACCGGCTCGGGATATTCCAGGCCTTCCTGCAGCGCGCGCACGACCGGTGCGCACCCCGCAGCCTGCGCGGCGTGAATGGTCGGCAGGTCGTCGTCGACGAGACCAACGTCGCGCAGCTCGCGGAACCCTCGGAAGATGCGCGGCAGCAACGTTCCCCCGGCTACGGGGGCAACCACATGACGCGGGAACCGCCATCCCAGTTGTTCCGCTATCTCGAAGCCCACGGTCTTGGCGCCCTCGGCGTAGTACGCGCGCAAGTTGATATTCGCAAATCCCCATCCGAGCTTGTCGGCGATCTGCGTGCACAACCGGTTCACGTCGTCGTAGTTGCCGCGCACCGAGATCAGCTGCGGCCGGAACACGGCGGAGCCGAGCACCTTACCCAACTCGAGATCGTTCGGGATGAACACGTAACACTCGAGGCCAAGCCGCGCGGCATGCGCCGACACGCTGTTGGCGAGATTCCCCGTGGATGCGCACCCGAACACGGTGAATCCGAGCTCCAGCGCGCGAGTCGCTGCCATCGAGACGACGCGGTCTTTGTACGAGAGGGTCGGATGGTTGACCGAATCATCCTTGATGTAGAGCTCCTGCAGGCCGAGATGCTTCGCGAGACGATCGGCCCGCACGAGAGGCGTGCAGCCCGAATGGAATCCTGTGCGCGGCTCGCCGGCAACGGGCAGCAGCTCACGGAAGCGCCACAGGTTTCGCGGGCGTTGCTCCACGATGTGCCGCGTCAGTGCCTGCCGCACGGCGTCGTAGTCGTAGGAGACCTCGAGAGGACCGAGACACTGATCGCAGACCCAAAGCGCCTCGGCGGGAAACGCCGTCCCGCACAGATGGCACCGAAGTCCCGTCATGAACGTCATGCTTCTTGACTCTCCTGTCGTCGATCCACTTCTGGACCATGCACGCGCACCGACCGCACCGTGCACGCAATCCGCTCGCGGCGGTATGCCTGCGTCAGAATCCGCTCCGCCGCGCGCGTCGAGCCGCCGGCAAAGGCGGCGATTGTCGGACCAGCTCCGCTCAAGCAGAAGCCGATCACATCAGGATGCCGCACGTCCAGCAGTCGGCGCAACCCCGGAACCAGCCGCTCGCGATACGGTTGGTGCACCCGATCGCGGAGCGCCTCGGCGAAATCCGCGGCGTTCCCCGACTGCAGCGAACCGAGCAGCAGCGCGAGGTGCTGCAGGTTGAAGACCACATCCTTCACCGGCACCTGCCTCGGCAGAGCGCGCCGAGCGACGGGCGTCGGCAGCTCCGCATCCGGCGTAGCGACCACGATGCGCCACCGGCGCGGCCACGGCCAGCGCGTGACACGTATCGTCCCATCGGCTGCTGTGCAGCAACTCGTCGCACCGCCAAACAACGACGGGGCCACGTTGTCGGGATGCCCCTCGATCTTTGACGCCGCAGCAAGGATTTCGTCTCCGCGGCGCTTGCCGTCCACGAGTTGACGCAGCTGCATGCCGGCCACGATAGCCGCCGCGCTGCTGCCAAGTCCGCCTCGGAGCGGGATCTCGCTCTGCACGGATACCTGCAGGGACGGGCCGCGCTTCACCGGGCCAAGCGCGCGAAATCCGTCGGCGATGCGATTCGGCCCGCCAATGGGTCCGTCCGGAAACTGAAACGTCAATCGGCCGCGGCCGTCCCGGTCGATGTGCGTAACACGCACGCGCAGATACAAGCTGACCGCGAGGCCAAGCGTATCGAACCCGGGGCCGAGATTCGCGATCGATCCGGGCACGACAATGTCGCGCGCCGTCACGCGCTGCACTCGCCGTCCATGACCTCCGGAGTGAACGCGTGATCCTCGCCGGGATCGACGAAGTCCTGCGGCAGCACGTCGTCGGACGTCAGCTGCTCGAGGTCCGCGACCGCCGCGCGCGCCCGGGCCGTCTCGAGGCGATGAAAGAACGCCCGCGCGCTTTCGCCATGGGCGCGTTCGGCCGCGTACAGCTGCAGCAGGCGCTCGATTGCCTCAGGCACGCGGCGCGCCGGGATCTTCGCGGTCAGCTTCCCGAAACATGCGCCGTCTTGCCCCTGCCCGCCACCGAGCATCAGGAAGTACTGCGGCACCACGCGATCCCCGAGCTTTCGTACGCTGCCCTGGAACCCGATCGTCGCGACGTGGTGCTGGCCGCAGCCGTTCGGACATCCGCTGATCTTGATGCGCGCGTCCGACGCCGCGCGGAGCAGCTTTGGCGACTGCCGTTCGAAGCTTTCCTCGATCAGGCGAGCCAGCCCGCGCGATTGTGTTACGGCAAGACGACAGGACTCCGCTCCGGGACAGCTCGTGACGTCGTTGATCGTTCCCGCGCCCGAACGCGCGAGCCCTGCGGCGGCGAGGCGCCGGTATAAACCCGGGACCTGGCCGCTTCGCACCCAGCGCAGGAGCAGATTCTGATCGACGGTGACCCGAGCGAGGCCGTCGGCATACGCACGCGCAAGCGCCGCGATCGCCCGCATCTGACCGGAGGTGATGTCGCCGAGCTCCAGCGTGGCAATGACTTGTGAATACTCGGTCTGCTTCTGCGGCCGAAGATTGGTTCCGAGCCACTCGGTCCGTTCGCGCCCAGGGCCGCCGTCGACCGCTTCGACCAGCGGCACGATGCCAGGCCCCTTGATCGGCGCCGCGCCGACGAGTGCCGCGATATCCGCAATCGCGGGCGGCTCCGAGCGTTCCAACACAGGCGGTTCCTCGATCGGCGGCTCCTCGGGATCGAACGGGAGACGCGCCGTTGCGGACATTCGCAGATCCTCGAGCTCCCGCTGGAATTCCGCGTGCCACGCGTCCCATCCCATCGTCTTCACGAGGAACTTCAGGCGGTTGCGCTGCTTGTGCTCGTAATCCCCGTACCGCTGAAAAACGCGCAGCACGGCTTCCGCCACCATCAGGATTTCGGACGCGGGAAGGAACGGATAGAGCGACGCCCCCGAACGGCACATGATTGACGTGCCGCCCGCAACCTGCACGCGGAATCCGCGACGTTCCGTGCCATCCGGAGCGAGCGCCGCGCGGAACCCCAGATCGTTGATCGACGTCGCCGCGTGGTCCTCGGACGCGCAGCCTTCGAACGCAATCTTGAACTTTCGCGGGAGTGCGGAGCTGAGCGGGTGCCGCAGCAGATAGCGCGTCATCGCTTCGGCGTAGGGCGTCACGTCGAAGATCTCGTCGCGCGCGACACCGGCGAACGGACACGCCGTGATGTTTCGCACCGAGTTGCCGCAGGCCTCGCGCGTCGTCAGCCCCGCCTCGGCGAGCAGCCGCATCGCGGGTTCCACATCGTGCAGCTTCACGAAGTGGAACTGCATGTTCTGGCGCGTGGAGATGTGGCCGAACCCGCGCGAGTATCGATCGGCGACCTCCGCGAGCGCTTCGAGCTGGGCGGCTTCGAGAATGCCCTGCGGAATCTTGACACGCAGCATCTGCGCGTCGGCGTCCTGCCGCTGGCCGTACGTGCCGCGCAGCAGCCGAAACCGGCGCCATTCCTCGGGCGAGATCTCGCCGCGCTCGAACTGATCGAGCGTGCGAACGAATTCGTCGATGTCGTTCGTGTCCGCAAACGACAACCGGGTGCGCCCGTAAGTGCGAGGATCGTCTATGACAGCCATGTCTTTGCTTCGCGCCGGGGCGTAAAAGTCCCGGCCTCCACCTTCGTGTTACGGTGCGGCAATCGCGTCGCGGTGCCGCACGGGCTCCTCGTTTCCAAGCATGTTGGCAAGCGCCGCGACCGCGCCCACGACGATGATGCCGGGCAGCTCGCTCTCGTCTACGGAGGTCTCGGCCGCGAGTGAATCAAGCGTCCCGTGCCACTCTTGCGCGCCGGGATGCGACACGCCGAACAGGACGGCGGACGGCGTCTGCGGCGCCCACCCGCACGCGCCAAGCTCCCGCGCAATCGCGGCGCGATTCGCGATCCCCATCAGGACGACGAGCGTGGCGCTTCCCGGCGCAAGCGATCGCAGGACCGGCGCGTACGCTGCCTCGGCGTGGCCAGACACGACAACGAAGGCCGAGGCGAGACCCCGGTGCGTCACGGGAATTCCGGCGAGCAGCGGCGCCGCGACGGCGCTCGTAACGCCCGGCACGACTTCGCAGGGGATGCCTGCCGCGGCGAGTGCGAGCGCCTCTTCCCCGCCGCGGCCGAACACGAATGGATCTCCGCACTTCAGGCGCACCACCTTGTTCCCGCGGCGAGCCTCGCGAATCATGAGTCGATTGATCGCGTCTTGTCGAATGGTCGGGCGGCCAGCGCGCTTGCCGACGAAGAATCGCCTCGCGCGTGCCGCGTAGCGCAACGCCTCGGCATCCACGAGCGCGTCGTACAGCACCAGATCCGCCTCCTGGAGCCGCTTGACGGCTCTGAGCGTCAGGAGCTCGGGATCGCCAGGACCGGCGCCGACGAGCGATACGGACCCGATCATTTCTCCCTCTGCGCCGGGGTCTGACCTACGCCAACGCTACGGCCAAGCTCGCCGTGGTTTGGTGTCGGGTCGCTGCCAGGCGAAGGCGGCCCGCCTGCGGGCACTCGCTCCTGGCTCGTGCCGTTGTCGTCATCAACTTGCCGTTCGGTCAACACTGCCGCTCTTGCTGCATACAGCGCATTCAACGCTTCGAGGAGTTCGGGCCGCCGCGCTTCCATCGGAACGACGCGCTCCCGCCACGAGCGGCGCAGCTCGTGCGCACGCGCGCTCCACGTCTCCAGGTCCTCAGGCAGCAGCGCGTCGAGCGCCTCGCGCAGCAGGCCGGCAAGAGCAGGGGCCGCGCCGTTGGTCGAGATGCCGAGCGTCACACCGCCGCGGCGCACTACCCCGCCGAGATAAACGCTCGCGTTCGAGGGATCGTCGACAGCGTTCACGAAGACCTGTCGTCGCTCCGCTTCCTCGGCAACTCGTCGATTGACCTCGGGCGGCGCAGCCGCGACCACGAACCAGGCACCGTCCAGATCCGACGGTTGGAATTCCCTCCGCTCCACGCGCACGCCCGCCTTCGCAACCGGCTCGCACACGTCCGGCGCCACCACAACGACTTCAGCGGCTGCCGCTTGAAGCGCGGCCAGCTTCGACGCCGCCACTGGCCCGCCCCCTACGACGAGCACTCGCCGGCCGTCCAGCTTGAGAAACGCGGGAAAGAGGTTGATGACGATGCTCCTTATCGAACCGTGGCGTGGCGGGGTCTTAAGACCCTGCCCCCCACAAACCCTCAAAACAAAAAAGCCCGGGAGGTTTTGCCTCCCGGGCTTCGGTGTGTCTCGTGCGTTTGATTCGCTTAGATCATCTCACGCCTGAACCGAAGGTAGGGAAGCCCTGAGTGCTGCACATACAGCAGCAGCAGCAACAATTACAGGCGCAGGGATTCCCACAGAACATCTGCCGTTTATATCCCATTCAGGCCGGTATCGCAAGATCCAGGCGGCGCCGAACCTGGTCGTAATCGTTCGGCAGCTCGATCGGCCGGTTCGCCCGCCGCGATGTGATCCCGGCCAGCGTGCCCGCGTGATACCCAGCCTTGAAATCGGTGAATTTCAACCCGCTGGCCGTGGAAATCACCACCACACGCTCGGTCGGCTTGATTTCCCCGCGCTCGGCAAGCTTGATGAGAGCCGCCAACGCAACCCCCGTGTGCGGACACGCGAACATCCCCGTCTTGTCGGCCCGCGCGACGGCGTCGGCCAGTTCCTCTTCGCTCGCCTGCTCGACCGTACCGCCCGACCGTCGCAAGGCGGCAATCGCTTTGTGAACCGATACCGGATTGCCAATTTGAATTGCCGAGGCGAGGGTCTGCCGCGCGACCAGCGGCTTGAACTGCCAACTGTTTTGCGAGGCCCGGTACAACGGATTGGCCGCCTCCGCCTGGGCTGCAATGAGTCGCGGGATCCGCGGAACCAGGCCCAGGTCTCGCATCATCTCGAACCCTGCGGCAAATGCACTGATGTTGCCCAGATTGCCGGCCGGAACGATGACGACGTCGGGTACCTGCCAGTCGAACTGCTGCGCGATTTCAATTGAAACGGTTTTCTGACCTTCGAGGCGCAGGCTGTTCATCGAGTTGGCCAGATACAGTCCTTCCTCGTCGGCAAGCCGCTGGATGATCGCCATGCATCCATCGAAGTCCGTGTCGATTGCGAACACCACCGCGCCATTCGCGAGCGGCTGGACGAGCTGCGCGACCGTGACCTTCCCGCGCGGCAGCACCACGATCGCCGGGATCTCGGCCGCCGCCGCATACGCCGCGAGCGATGCCGATGTATCGCCGGTGGAGGCGCACCCGACGGCGCGGATCTGTTTGCCCTGCGCAATCATCTGCCGCACCATCGACACGAGAACCGTCATCCCGAGGTCCTTGAACGATCCAGTGTGTGAGTTTCCGCAGAGCTTCACCCAGACGTCCTTCAACCCAATCGACCGTCCGAACGCCTCGGCGAGAAACGTGTTCGTGCCCCCTTCATCCATCGAGACGACGTTTTCGTCCTGGATCTGTGGACACACCCATTCCTTCTTGCCCCAGACGCTGGAGCCGTACGGCCACGCGGTCCGCTTGTACCGCTCGTCGAAGAGTCGCATCCAGGCAGCGGCGCTTCGGTTCCGCAGCGCGTCGAGATCGTGAACGACTTCGAGCAGCCCGCCGCACGTGGGGCACCGGTAAATGACCGTGTCCAGCGAATAGGCGCCCGGACACCCCGCGACGCAGCGGAATTCGGCGTGATAGGTCACGCACCTGCTCCGAGCGATGCCGACGGCAGCACCGGAAGTACGACGGGCGGCTCGCCATGGAAATCGCACTGCGACATCTCGTCAATCGCCCGTTCGATTGCGGTAGCCGGAGCCGGATCGAGGCTGACGACGAACGGCCGGCGTCCTGCCGGGAATCCGGGCTCCTGGAGGATCGCGTCGATGTTGATGTCGTGACGGGCGAACACCGTCGCGAGCGCTGCAATGATCCCGGGCCGGTCTGCGACCGTGAAACGAACATAGAAGGCGCTCGTGTAGTCGCGGGACACTTCAGCTCGCTCGGCCGCAGCCCGCGAGGTCGACGGCTGGCTTTCACGGGCGATTGCCAGCAGGTCGGAGAGCACCGCGACCGCCGTCGGATCGCCGCCGGCGCCCAGGCCGCCGAACGTGGTCTCGCCGCCGAACTGTCCTCGCAGCATCACCAGGTTTTCGCTGCCGCGGACCCGTGCGAGCGGCGAATCGAGCGGAACGAGCGCCGGACCGATGGCCGCTGTGAGAACGCGCGGGTCCGGAGTCCGTTCCGCCCATGCGACCTGTCGGATCGTGCAACCCAGTTGCTGCGCGTAGACGAAATCAACGGCGTCGATCATGTCGATCCTGCGGGACGGGATGGCGGCCGCCCGCACGTGCGCCCTCAGCGCAATGTGCGCAAGGATGGCGAGCTTCGCCTGCGCGTCGAGCCCTTCGATGTCCTGCGACGGATCCGCTTCGGCGAGCCCGAGCGCCTGCGCTTCCGCCAGCGCCTCCCAGAACGGGACGCGGTGCCGCTCCATGCGGCTCAGGATGTAATTGCACGTGCCGTTCAAGATGCCCGCGACGCGCGTGAGCCTGTCGCCGGCCAGCCCATGCTCGATCGCACGAACGACGGGCACACCGCCCGCCACGGCCGCTTCGAAACGGACGTGGCGGCCTGAACGCGCGGCCTCCTCGAGAAGCTCCGGGCCGGCATGCGCAATGACCTGCTTGTTCGCGGTCACGACCGATTTGCCAGCGGCGAGCGCGCGCCGGATCCACTCTTCCGCCGGCGTCCGCCCGCCGATCAGCTCCACCAACACGTCGACATCGTCGGTCAAGGCTTCGTCGAAGCTATCGGTCCACCGGATCGACGGATCGAGCCAGTCGACACGTTTCCGCTCGACGCCGCGGTTGACGATGGCGACGAGCTGAAGCTCCGGCGGCGCGAGTTCCTGGATGAGACGCGCGACCGCTCGCCCGACGGTGCCAAAACCAGCGATGGCGACACGCGTCGTAACGGTTGCGGATCTTGGGACGGTCGCACCGATCGCGGCTGTCGTCACAATGCTCATACCTGCACCACCGTATTCTGCCGAGCGTTGGCGCCAAAAAAAAACCCGCCGGTGGCCGGCGGGTCTGGATGGCGCGATGCCTGGATTTGGTTCGTTTCTTTTAGGACGCGTGCGCGCACAGACCGCCGGCGTGGCGAATTCGAGTGGCTCGAATTCGCATCGTGCACGTGCAACACGTCGCCGTGATCGGTCCCTGAACCTGCATCGCTTGCTCCGGATGAGTATAGTCACGGGCTCCGGGACCGTCAAGGTACACCGGTTTTTTCATTAGTGGCGTTTATGAAGTTCAAAGCATTATAAATTTGACTTTACGCCCCTCGACCGTCACCATTAAACCCATGCGCCAGCCGGCCATTGGCCTCGTCGTCGTAGTCGTCGGCCGCATTAGCGGCCGGCTGCTGGTCAGGTATCCATCCGAGTGACGGCGCAGAAACATAGCAGGCAGAACAGGCCGTCACTCGAACCCGGGCGACGGCCTTTTTGTTTGTCGAGGAGAATCCGTGCGAGTCGCGTATCAGGGTGAGCCCGGCGCATTCAGCGAAGCGGCCGTTCTACGGCTGCTGCCCGACGCCGAGCCGCGTCCCTATCCCACCTTCGACGAAGTGTTCGACGCCGTGGGCACCGGGGCGGTCAATCTGGGCGTGGTGCCGATCGAGAATTCAATCGGCGGGTCGATTCATCGCAATTACGACCTGCTGGTCGAGCGCGAACTGTCGATTGTCGGAGAAGTGCAGGTTCCGGTCGTCCACAACCTGCTGGCGCTGCCTGGGGTGAAGCTCGAAGACGTTCGCCGGGTGCTCTCGCACCCCCAGGCGCTCGCGCAATGTGCCCGCTTCCTGCGTGGTCTCGAGCACGTCGACGCGATCGCCACCTACGACACGGCCGGCAGCGCCAAGATGGTCCGCGACGAACAACGCCGCGACACCGCCGCGATCGCATCCGAACGTGCCGGTCAGTTGTTCGGCCTGGAGCCGCTCAAGATGGGCATCCAGGATTTCGATGACAACATCACCCGCTTCCTGGCGATTTCCCGCCAGCGCGTTCCGCTGGGGCCGCCGGACAAGACGAGCCTCGTCTTCACGCTGAAGAGCGCGCCGGGCGCGCTGTTCAAAGCGCTCAGCGTCTTCGCGCTTCGCGACATCGACCTGTCGAAGCTCGAGTCGCGGCCCGTGCCGGGGCGTCCGTGGGAGTACCTCTTCTACCTGGACGTCGCGGCGGCCCGTGAAGACCTCCAGTGTGCACGCGCGATGGTGCATCTCGCGGAGTTCGCGCCCTCGCTGCGGACGCTCGGCTCCTATCCACGCTGGCAGGATCCAGACGAAGGCGCGGCCACAGCGCGCTCGAGCGAAGGAGGCGCGCGTGGCTGATTCCAGGGTGCGCCCCTTGAAGTGGCAGAGCGGCGGCATCACCGAGGGCGCGAGCCGCGCGCCCGCGCGCGCCATGCTCCATGCGTCGGGCTTTACGCGCGACGATCTCGCGAAGCCGCTCGTGGGCGTCGCGAACACCTGGATCGAGATCGGGCCGTGCAACTACCACCTGCGCGATCTT
Organism: Acidobacteriota bacterium; assembly: GCA_046735635.1. Classification (GTDB taxonomy): domain Bacteria; phylum Acidobacteriota; class Vicinamibacteria; order Vicinamibacterales; family 2-12-FULL-66-21; genus JALZOC01. The sequence continues at coordinate 12,860 of JBKPTT010000086.1, forward strand.
GCGGCCCGCGTGAAAGAGGGAATCCGCGAAGCCGGCGGGACCCCGATGGAGTTCAACACGGTCTCGATCTCCGACGGCATCACGATGGGGTCGGCCGGGATGCGCACGTCGCTTGTGAGCCGCGAGGTCATCGCGGACAGCATCGAGCTCGTCGCGCGCGGCAATCTGTTCGACGCGCTCGTCGTGCTCGTCGGCTGCGACAAGACGATCCCGGGAGGCGCGATGGCGCTCGCGCGCCTCGACATCCCCGGGTTGCTGCTCTACGGTGGTTCTATCGCGCCAGGGCGTTTCGCCAACCGCGACGTGACAATTCAGGACGTCTTCGAAGCGGTGGGGGCGCACGCGGCGGGCCGCCTCACAGACGCGCAGCTGTGCGAGATCGAAGACAACGCCTGCCCCGGCGCCGGCGCGTGCGGCGGGCAGTTCACGGCCAACACGATGGCGACCGCGTGCGAGTTCCTCGGCATCGCCGCGATGGGCAGCGGCGACGTCCCCGCGACCGACTCGGCCAAAGATGACGTCGCACGCAAGAGTGGCGCGCTCGTCATGAGAGTGCTCGAGCGCGATATTCGGCCCTCGCAGATCGTCACGCGGGAATCGCTCGAGAATGCGATCGCGGCGGTCGCGGCGACCGGCGGCTCCACCAATGCCGTCCTCCACCTCATCGCCATCGCGCGCGAGGCGGGGGTCAAGCTTGGCCTCGAGGACTTCGATCGTATCAGCGCGCGCACCCCGCTGCTCGCGGATCTGAAGCCAGCAGGCCGGTTCGTCGCGGTCGACCTGCACAACGCGGGCGGCACCCGTATCGTCGCCAACCGGCTGAAGGCCGCGGGCTCGCTGCATTCCGGCGCGCTGACGGTCAGCGGCCGCACGATCGGCGAGGAAGCGGATGCCGCCGTCGAGACGCCCGGCCAGCAAGTCGTTCGTCCGATCGACAAGCCCTTGAAGAGCTCGGGCGGCCTGGTCGTTCTCCGGGGCAATCTCGCGCCGGACGGCTGCGTGGTGAAGGTCGCGGGACACGACTTCGCGACGCATCGCGGTCCGGCTCGCGTGTTCGACAGCGAAGAGGCCGCGTTCGATGCCGTGCAGGCGGGACGCATCAAGGCTGGCGACGTCGTGGTCATCCGTCACGAAGGCCCGAAAGGGGGCCCGGGCATGCGCGAGATGCTGGGCGTCACCGCCGCAATCGTCGGCGCAGGTCTCGGGGAGACCGTGGCACTCGTGACCGACGGGCGCTTCTCGGGTGCGACGCACGGGCTCATGGCTGGCCACGTCGCGCCAGAAGCTGCCTCGGGCGGAGCGATCGGCGCCGTTCGCGACGGCGACACGATCGCGTTCGACATCCCCGGACGCACGTTGACCGTGGAGCTCAGCGATGCCGAGATCGCCGCGCGGCTGAAGAGCGCCAAGCCGCGGCCCCCCCGCTACACGACGGGCGTGATGGCCAAGTACGCACGGCTGGTGTCGTCGGCAGCTGAAGGCGCAGTGACCTCCGCGACGTAGGCTCGAGGAACAGACATGAAATTGACCGGCGCACAAATCCTGTGGGAATGCCTGGTTCGTGAAGGCGTGACCGACATCTTCGGTTATCCGGGCGGCGCGATCCTGCCGGCTTACGATGCGATGCTGGATTATCCAATCCGGCACGTGCTCGTTCGCCACGAGCAGGGGGCCACGCACATGGCCGACGGCTACGCGCGCGCGAGCGGCGGCGTCGGCGTCGCCATCGCCACCTCCGGTCCGGGCGCCACGAATATGGTCACCGGCATCGCGACGGCCATGCTGGACTCGTCTCCGATCGTCTGCATCACCGGCCAGGTCGGCAGCCGCCTGATCGGCAGCGACGCGTTCCAGGAAATCGACATCACATGTATCACCCTGCCGGTCACGAAGCACAACTACCTCGTCACACGCGCCGACGACGTGGCGCGATCGGTGCGGGAGGCATTCGTAGTCGCGAAGTCCGGGCGCCCGGGGCCAGTGCTCATCGACATCACCAAGGACGCCCAGCAGGCCTCGTGCGAGTTCGACTGGGACGGCGCTGTTCCCGTGGTGCCCGGCTGGCGATCGGTCGTCGAGACGCCCGAACAATCGCTCGCTCAGGCGGTGGCGCTCTTGAACGAGGCCCATCGCCCCGTCATTCTCGCTGGCCACGGCGTGCTCATCTCGGGCGCAATGGACCAGTTGCGCGACCTCGCCGAGAAGGCGCAGAGTCCCGTCGCAATGACGTTGCTCGGCATCGGCGGCTTCCCTGCGTCGCACGATCTGAACATCGGCATGATGGGCATGCACGGCGAAGCCTGGGTGAATCACGCGATTCAGGAGGCCGACCTGCTGATTGCCGCGGGCATGCGCTTCGACGACCGCGTCACCGGCAACCTGCGCACCTACGCGCCGCACGCGCGCAAGATTCACATCGAGATCGATCCCTCCGAGATCAACAAGAACGTCCCGGTCGACGTCGCTCTCATCGGCGACCTGCGCCACGTGCTGCAGCAGCTCATCCCGCAAATCGCCCAAGGCAATCGCGAACCCTGGCTGTCGCACATCAAGGCGCTCAAAGGGGACTCGGCGGTCCGCGACATCCAGTCGTTGCCCGACGATGGGCATCTGTACGCCGCGCATGTCATCAACGACTTGTGGCGTGCGACCAAGCACAGCGACACGATCGTAGTCACCGACGTCGGCCAGCATCAGATGTGGGAGGCGCAGTACTACCATCACGACGCGCCGCGCTCGCTCATCACATCGGGGGGGCTCGGCACGATGGGCTTTGCGGTTCCTGCGGCGATCGGCGCCAAGCGCGCCCGGCCCGACGCGGAAGTCTGGGCCGTCGTCGGCGACGGCGGGTTCCAGATGACGATGTGCGAGCTCGCCACCGCCGTTCAGGAAGGCATCGCGATCAAGGTCGCGATCGTCAACAACGGGTTCCTCGGCATGGTGCGGCAGTGGCAGGAGTTCTTCTACGAGCGCCGCTACGCGGCGACGCCGCTGTCCGGGCCGGATTTTGTCAAGCTCGCCGAGGCATTCGGCGTGCGTGGCATCCCTGTCGCCAAGCGCCCCGAGGTGCTGCCCGCCGTCGCCGAGGCTCGCAACCATGCCGGACCTGTCGTGATCGACTTCCGTGTGGAACAGGAGGACACGGTCTATCCGATGGTGCCTGCGGGCGCTGATCTGCACGCAATGATTCGCCGGCCAAGTCCGATCGTCGAAACAGGTGCCGACCTCTAGGAGCAGCGAACGAATATGAAGACGCATACCTTTACCGTTTACGTTGAAGATCGGCCCGGCGTGCTGAACCGCGTCGCGTCGCTCTTCCGTCGGCGCGGGTTCAACATCGTCTCGCTCGCAGTCGGCCACAGCGAAACTCCCGGCGTGTCGCGGATGACGGTGGTCGTCGACACCGATCCGGGCGGCGCGCAGCGGATCGCCGCGCACCTCTACAAGCTGATTCACGTCATTCGTGTCGAGGACATTACCGACCGGCCGGCAGTGATTCGCGATTTGGCGCTCATCAAGGTCAGCGCGGACCGCGAGCACCGGCCCTCGCTCATGCAGCTCGCGGAAGTGTTCGGCGCGCGCGTTGTGGACGTCGCGCCGGAGTGCATCGTCATCGAGATGGCGGGATCCGAAGCGAAGATCGAGGGTCTCCTCGACGTGCTGCGGCCCTATGGGGTGCTGGAGATGGTGCGGACGGGGCGCGTCGCCATGGCGCGGGGCATGGGCAGCGCACCCAAACAGAACCGCGGGCCCCACGCGGCGATGCCGGAAGCAGAAGGTATTTCGTACTCGGTATAACGACCAGGGCGGATCGCGAATGCGCCTCCGCTCGAGCTATGGCGGACACGCCGAACCGCGAATCACGAACCGCGAACCGCGAACCGCGAACCGCGAACAAGGAGCTTCACAGTGCCAAAGATTTATTACGACGCCGATGCCGATCTGGGACTCATTCGCGGACGCAAGGTCGCGATTATTGGGTATGGATCACAGGGCCACGCGCATGCCCTCAACCTGCGCGACAGCGGCGTCGACGTCCGCGTGGGCCTTCACGCGTCGAGCAAATCGCGCGCGAAGGCGCAGGCCGACGGGCTGACAGTCACCGACCCTGCGTCGGCTGCTGAATGGGCCGACGTGATCATGGTTCTCGTCCCCGACACGATTCAGGCGCAGCTCTATCGCGACGCGATCAAGCCGCACTTGAAGGCTGGAAAGACCCTCATGTTTGCGCACGGCTTCAACGTCCGTTTCGGCACGCTCGACATTCCGAAGGACGTGGACGTTTCGATGATCGCGCCGAAGTCACCGGGCCACCGCGTTCGCGAGCTCTATCAGGAAGGGGCCGGCACGCCGGCGCTCCTCGCAGTCCATCAGGACGCCACGGGGCAGGCCAAGCAGCTGGCGCTCTCGTACGGGCGGGGAATCGGCGTCACCCGCGCGGGAGTCATCGAAACCACGTTTGCCGAGGAGACGGAAACCGATCTGTTCGGCGAACAGGCAGTGCTTTGCGGCGGCGTCAGCGCTCTGGTGAAGGCCGGATTCGAGACGCTCGTCGAAGCCGGCTATCAGCCTGAAATCGCCTATTTCGAATGCCTCCACGAGCTGAAGCTGATTGTCGACCTGATGTATCAGGGCGGTCTGAACTACATGCGGTATTCGGTGAGCGATACCGCCGAGCATGGCGATTATACGGGCGGTCCGCGCCTCATCACCGAGGAAACCCGCAAGGAGATGCGGCGGATGCTGAAGGAAGTGCAGGACGGCACCTATGCGAAGAAGTGGATCGAGGAGGATCGCAAAGGACGTCCGTGGTTCAACGCGCAGCGCGAACGCGAACAGAACCAGCAGATCGAAGAGGTGGGCGCACGGCTTCGAGCGCTGATGCCCTTCCTCAAGCCCGTGAAGCATCGTCAACCCGCGGGGGTGTAGTTGAGGAGCGGGGCGTGTGATATTTTCATCGCGCCCCGCCCCGCGTTATGGACCTGAGACAACTCGAGATTCTGCGCGCGATTGCCGAGACCGGCTCGTTCACAGCGGCCGGCGCGCGGCTGCACGTCTCGCAGTCGGCCATCAGCCGTCAGGTCCTGCTCCTCGAGGAGGAGTTCAAGGAGCCGCTGTTCATACGCTATGGACGGCGGATCCAGATCACGCCCACGGGCGAAACGCTGCTGCAGCTGAGCCACCGCGTCTTCGCCGACATCCGTGACACCGCGGAGAGCATCCTCGATACGAAGAAAAAGCTGACGGGCACGCTGCGCCT
>JBKPTT010000087.1:0-13351 GCA_046735635.1 Acidobacteriota bacterium
GACGGATGCAGACGCGAAAGCTGCTACCTACCTTCTCGATCCTCCAGACAAGCTTAAGGCGCACTTGGGGCACAAAGTCTCAGTCAGCGGCACTCTCGACGATGACAGCGGCAAGGCGAAGGAAAGCACCCCCGCCGCGGCAGACGCGCAGGCCCCGAAAACCGGCGACAAGGAACCAAGCAAACTGAACGTGAAGACGGTAACGATGATCTCGGCCAGCTGCTCGTAGACACCAAAAGGGGCTGCAGACGCGCTGCAGCCTCTTTTGTCATCCCCCGTCGTGTGAGCGCGACCTATTTCCAGCCCACGATCGACGAAATCCTCGCCAGCAGTCCCGGCTGCAGCTGCGCGATCGTCGCCTGCTCGAGTATGTCGAGGCATTGCCCGATCGATCGCGCCGTCCCGATTCCCAGCTTCCGTGCGCTCGCGATCATCTTATCGTCGTCGCCGGGAACGATCAGGATCGGCCTTGCGCGTGAGTCGCAGAGGACATCGAGGCAGTTCTGGCTGTTGTCGTCGACGTGGTAGCCGAGGCGTAACGCTCCCGCGGCCGCGCCGCGTGATCCGCCGAGCACGAGAACGCTCGGGAGGTCGAACCCCTGCTCGACAAGCCACTCTTGTGTCTGCCGCTGCACGGTGTCGCCCTGCGTGGTCGGACGCTGAGTGATGAAGAATACTTCCCATTTGTGCCGCAGCATCAGTGCGTGAATGCGTGCGACTGCTCCCGGGTCGATTGGCTCGAGCGTGCGCCAGAAGTTCGGAGTCGCCTGGATCGCCTTCCAGATAGCATCCCGGCGCCGGCGCGTCTCCTGTGTCGATTGCTTCGCGTTCCGGGGGGCAGCCGCATCGCCGCGCATCTCCACGGACGCAGCATTTTCCTGCGCTTTCTCCTCCTCTTCCGGCTGTCCCTCGCTCAGCGACACTTCAGGACCGAATAACCGCGCTTCGATTTCGTGAAACGCGGCGCTGAAATCCGCGAGCACGCCGTCGATGTCGAATCCGATCCGCAGCGGCACGTGCTAGATCCCCAATCGATTTTGTCGCGCCCCGCGATGCCTTTCTTCCGGTGCGACCCAGACAAGCCGCCAACGTGCACGGTCAACGACCGCACAGCGGGACGCGCGTAAGTTACGGAGCGGACATCGTTTGCCGGCGGGCTGCGACATGTCGACCATGTGGTATTTCGGTTGCCTCTAACGGGTTCATGTGCTTACGACGTGCCGTGTTCTTCACAGGCGCGATCCTCGTCGCCGTGTGCGCCGCCGCTCAGGACTCGCGTGCAGAGTCGTCTGCAGCCGGTGTTGCGGCGCAATCGTTGTACACCTCTGACCTGGGCGCGCCGACCGCCATCGCGGCTCCCGACCGACACAGACCGGCGGCGCTGACTCCCTTATATGCGGGCTACGCAGGACTGAATGTCGCCGACATGGACTCGACGCGCCGCGCGCTCGGCAACGGAAACGCGCGCGAAAACAATCCGGCAGCCGGAGCGCTGGGCGGAGGCCTTGTGATGATGTCAGCGAAGGCGGCAGTCACCGCGGCGGTCATCGTCGCGGGAGAGAAGATGCGCAAGAAGCATCCGAAGGCAGCCGTCGGCTTCGTCGCGGCGCTCGACGCCGTGATGGCTGTCGTCGTCCTCCACAACTACGACGTCGCACGCGGCAGATGAATGTCCGCTGCAGCCGCAGCGGGCGGCTGCGAGGTGCGCAGCGATCCCTGGTGCGCGAGAAACCACGTGTAGGTCGACGCGATTCCCGGGCGCAGCGCGATGCGGTGGCGCCAGCCCAGGGCGTGGATGCGCCGCACGTCGAGAAGCTTTCGCGGCATGCCATCCGGTTTCGAACTGTCGAATGCGATCTCGGCCTCCGGATAGACGATCGATTTCACGAGTTCGGCAAGCTCGCGGATGCTCAGGTCCTCGCCGGTTCCAACGTTGATGTGCGACGCTTCGTCGTACCGCTCCATAAGGAAGATGCACGCGTCGGCGAGATCGTCGACGTGCAGGAACTCACGACGTGGCGTCCCGGTCCCCCAAATCGTCACCGCTGTCGCGGCGCTGATCTTTGCTTCGTGGAACTTACGAATCATCGCGGGGACGACATGTGACGAGCTCAGATCGAAGTTGTCGTTCGGGCCGTAGAGATTCGTTGGCATCGCGGAAATGAAGTCGTCGCCGTATTGCCGCCGATAAGCCTCGCAGAGTTTGATCCCCGCGATCTTCGCGATCGCGTACGACTCGTTGGTCGGCTCGAGCGCACCCGTCAGCAGTTGTTCCTCGCGCATCGGCTGCGCACAATCGCGCGGGTAGATGCACGAGCTGCCAAGGTAGAGCAGCTTTTTGACGCCGCACAGATGCGCCGCATGCACCACGGTGGCGTGTATCAGCATGTTGTCGTAGATGAACTCGGCGGGACGACTCGAGTTGGCGAGTATTCCACCCACCGTTCCAGCCACCAGATACACGTAATCAGGCCGGTTCGCCTTGAACCAGTCATTCACTGCCGCCTGGTCGCGTAAATCGAGCTGGCCGCGCGTCGCGGTGAGCAGTTGCGTGTCCTGGTTTCGCTGCAGGCGTCGGACGAGCGCGGAGCCTACGAGACCCCCGTGGCCGGCAATGAACACTCGCGAAGGGCCTGTCATCTGGCGCGCGTCATCACTTGACGTCCACCTTCCTCGTGTAATGGCCCGCCCCGTCCGGCAGGGTCTCGATTGAGATCAGTGCGCCCCCCGTGTACGTCAAGCGTCGATCGGGTTGGCCGTCTCCGTTCTCGTCGAACGCCGCGGTCTTGAGGATCGACGCTTCGTAGGTCTCCCACTTATCAGGCGCGCCGTCGTGGTTCGTATCCTCCTCCACCGAAACAAGGGAGCCCTTCGCGTAGTGCTCCCAGCGATCGATCTTCTTTTCGTCCCCGGTCGAGGAGACTTCGACCCGCTCGAGCGTGTCCGCCGTTCCGTACGCCCACGCATCCGGCTTTCCATCATCTTTGCGGGAGAATCCGACCTTCACGAGCTTTCCGCTCTCGTCGTAGTACTCCCAACGGTCGATCTTCCCGTCCTCATTTCGGTCGAGGCGCGTCTGAACCGGCCGCGCACCGTCCATGTCGGTCCAGGTATCGATTTTTCCGTTGTGATTGGAGTCGTAGGTCAGCTCCCGGAGCTTTCCGGTTCTCTTGTCGTAGGTCGGCTTGATGCCGAACTTTTCCCGTTCCCGGTCAGCATTGGAACAGGAGACCGTCGAGCACAAGGCAAGGAGCACGACGAAGCCCGACAGCCGCACGCGCCGGATCCTACGGAGCCAGCGCTGCAGCGGTCAAGCTCAATGTCGCAAAACGAGACGGAGAAGGTCAGTGCGTCGGCTCGGCGAGGCCGGCGCCCACTGCAAATACCGCCAGCTGCACGCGGTTCGGAACATCCACCTTGCGGTAGATCCGCGACAGATGGTTCTTCACCGTCTGAAGCCGCAGGCCCATTCGATTCGCGATCTCCTGGTTCGAGCAGCCTTCGACGATGAATCGGACGATCTGACGCTCGCGCGGCGAAAAATGCACCTTTCGCTGCGCGGGCGCTGGCGGCCTCTCGGTGGTAGTGCCCTGGGCGGCCGTCGGAGCGATGTCGGACGACGTGTTTGGCATCATACCGGTGACAACGCATGTTGCGGCGGAAGCGTACAGCCGCACACACGGCGGCCGGTCCCGCGTGATGCCGTCCCGGGCTGTCCCCGCAGGAAGAGAACCGCCAGCTCAAGACGGGTGGAGACGCCGAGCTTGTCGTAAATGCCCGACAGGACGTTCTTCGTCGTCTGCAGCTGCATGCCCAGCCGCGAGGCGATTGCCGCGTTCGTCTGCCCCGCGACGACCAGCGCAATCACTTCGAGGTCTCGGGGCGTCAGAACGGTCATGGGATACACGCGACCGGGTGCGAAAGCCGCCGCGGGCGGACGCTGGATGGGTTGGGTGTGCATCATGCCCGGTATAACGTCGGTCCGGGCCAAAACGCACAAGAACCAGCGCGGGCCGAATCAGACTCGCGGGATACGCGACATCTCGTCGTAGAGGAATGCCGACGCGATGATGCCGCCGTGGAAATTGCCGAGATCGAGCTTTTCGTTGGGCGCGTGGGCGTTTTCGTCGGGGAGTCCGACGCCGAATAACACCGATGGCAGTCCGAGGATCTCCTGGAAGGTCGCAACGACCGGAATCGATCCTCCTTCGCGGTTGAATACGGGCTCCTTGCCGAATCCCTTCTGGATGGCGCGGCCTGCCGCCTGGACGTAGGGGTTGTCGAACTCGGTCATCCACGGTTTGCCGCCGTGCATGCGGGTCACTTTGACTTCCACCGTCTTCGGCGCGACTTTTCTGACGTAATCCTCGAACAGCTGTGCGATTTTGTCCGGGTCCTGGTTGGGAACGAGTCGCATGCTCACTTTCGCCATCGCAACGGCGGGAATCACCGTTTTCGCCCCTTCGCCGGTGAATCCGCCGAGAACGCCATTCACCTCGAAGGTCGGCCGCGCCCACACGCGTTCGAGCGTGCTATAGCCGGTCTCGCCGAACAGCCGCGGCGCGCCGAGATCCTTCGCGTAGCGTTTCTCGTTGAACGGCAGGCGCTTCCACTGGTCGCGTTCCTCCTGCGTCAGCTCCCTCACGTCGTCGTAAAAGCCAGGAATCTTGATGCGGCCGCCGCGATCCTTCATTTGCGCGAGGATCTGGGCGAGCACCATGGCGGGGTTCGCGACGGCTCCGCCGAACGACCCGGAATGAAGGTCCGATTTCGTGCCCCGCAAGTCGATCTGGAAGTACACCAGGCCGCGGAGACCGTAGCAGATGGACGGGATCCCGCGGTCGAACATCGGCGAGTCGGAGATGACCACGACATCCGCGGACAGCTCGTCCTTGTGACCCTTCACGAAGTTGTCGAGATTCGCAGAGCCGACCTCCTCCTCTCCTTCGAGAATGATCTTGATGTTCACGGGCAGGCGGCCGTTCTGCTTCAGGTGCGCGTCAATCGCCTTGAAGTGCATGAAAACCTGGCCCTTGTCGTCGGCGGCGCCGCGCGCGTAGATCTCGCCATCGCGGACCGTCGCTTCGAACGGCGGCGACTCCCACAACTCGATCGGATCGACCGGCTGCACGTCGTAGTGCCCGTAAAACAGGATTGTGGGAGCGTCCGGGGCGTGGAGCCACTCCCCGTAAACGACGGGAAAACCCGGCGTTTCGATCAGCTTCACGTTCTCGAGACCGATTCGTCGCATCTCGTCGGCGGTCCATTCGGCGCAGCGGCGCACGTCGTCTTTGTGCTGCGGGAGCGCGCTGATGCTCGGGATCGCCAGATAAGTCTTGAGCTCTTCGACGTAACGGTCGCGGTGGGTGTTGATGAAATCGATGACGTTGTTCATTTAGTTTCTCTTGGGGACCTCGGTAGGGAGATCGGTACGGTCGCCCCATTCCTTCCACGAGCCGATGTACATGCGGACGCGAGGATATCCGAGCAGGCGAAGCGCGAGGTACGAGTGCGCGGCCCGATAGCCGCCCTGGCAATACGTAATCACCTCGCGCTCGGGAGTGACGCCGGCGTTTTCGTACATCGTCTTCAACTCGCCGGCCGGCTTGAACTCACCCGAGGGCGAGAGGTTGCGCGTCCACTCGATGTGCACCGCGCCTGGAACCGCGCCGCCGCGTTTCGCACGCACGAGCGTTCCCTCGTACTCGGCATCGGTGCGCGTATCGAGAATGACCTTGTCGCCGCGGCCAACCGCGTGCTTGACTTCCTTCCACGTCGCGAGCGTTTTGTGCTCGCGACTGCCCGTCCATTCGCTCTTGGGCGGAGCCTTCGCGTCGCGGCTGACGGAAAGGCCTGCAGCCGACCACGCGTTGAACCCCCCGTCGAGAACGCGCACGGACGGATGGCCGAAGTATTCGAGAAACCAGAAGGCGCGTGCAGCGCGGACCCCGGACTGCTCGTCGTACACGACAACCGGAGTGGCGGCATCGACTCCGTGGACGGCGAGCACGTGCTCGATCATCCACATGAACGCGTTCAACGGCGCCGGATCGGTGTCGATAAGGCTCACGCCCCAGAGGTCGACGTGTATAGCGCCCGGCACGTGCCCCATCGCAAACGCCTCGGGAGGGCGCAAGTCGAGCACCAGCGGAGGCGCCGCGCTCGGACTGCTCAGCGTACCCGAGAGCTCTTGAGGCGTCACGAGAAGGTGCGGGTTCGCGTAGCCCTTCATAGCGGGTAATCGTACTACGCCGCCCTACGAACCGTGTAGGGCGGCGGTTTAGCCCCGCCAGCTGTGTAGGCCGGGGCTTTAGCCCCGGCATCGAGGACTCTAACCCGGCATTCAAGGCACGAGATACGCGTACCGCAGCACGAACAACACCGCGAAGGCATACATCAACCAATGCGGCTCCTTCGCGCGGCCAGTGGCCAGCTTGAGCAGCACATAGGAAATCACGCCGAAGGCCATGCCATCGGTGATGCTCACGGTGAGAGGCATGACCACGATCGTCAGAAATGCAGGAATCGCTTCGGTCGGATCGGTCCAGGGAATCGTGGCAACTGCTGGCATCATCATGGTGCCAACCAGGACGAGTGCCGGTGCAATGACGGGGTAGAGCACCGCGCCATCTCCGATCGGATAGCCGCCGCCTACCATCCGGACCAGCGGATAGAAGAACAGCGACAGAAAGAACAGCAACGCGGTGACGACGTTGGCCAGGCCGGTGCGTCCGCCGGCAGCGACGCCCGTCGAGCTCTCGATGTATGCCGTGACCGTGGATGTGCCGAGTCCTGCGCCCGCGACGGTGCCAATCGCGTCAGCCAGAAGTGCGCCGCGCGCGCGCGGCAGCGCATTGCCTTGCATCAGCCCGGCCTGACCGGCTACGCCAACCAGCGTTCCGATCGAATCGAACAGGGCGAGGATGAAAAAGATCAGGATGACAACGGTCATCCGGGGATGCAAGGCTCCCAGGATATCGAGCCGAAGAAACGTCGGAGCAATCGAGGGCGGTGAACTGACCAGCCCCTGATACCGGACGAGCCCCGTCAACAGACCCGCGAGCGTCGTCACGAGAATGCCAATGAGCAACGCTCCGGGCACGCGGCGGGCCATCAGAACTCCCAGGACTGCGAGCCCGAACATGGTCAGCATCGCCGGCGCGAGACGAAGGTGCCCAAGCGTCAGCAGCGTCCCGGGAGCTGCGCGCACGATGCCACCCCACTCGAGGCCGATGAGCGCGATCAGTAAACCGATGCCGACGGCAATGGCATGTTTCAGCGGGTCGGGGATTGCGACAATCGCGCGCTCGCGTAGTCCGATCCCGGCGGTCGCGATGAACAGCAGCCCGGAACACGCGACGGCTCCGAGAGCCGTTTGCCAGGGAACCTGCATCCCGATCGCGACGGTGAACGCGAAATAGAAGTTATGCCCCATTGCAGGCGCGACGGCGATGGGGTAATTGGCGAGGAACGCCATGAGCAGGGTGGCGATGCCGCTCGCGAGGCAGGTCGCCACGAGCACCGCCCCGAAGTCCATTCCCGCGGCACCGAGCACCGTCGGCTGGACGAAGATGATGTACGCCATCGTCAAGAACGTGGTGAGCCCTGCGACGGTCTCGGTGCGAACGGTGGTTTGGTTCTCGGTCAGGTGGAAAAGACGTTCGAGCACGCCGGGAGGATAGCGCACGTGATATACTTTGCTCCGTAAAGCATGGACCTTTCCCGCGCCCTCGGGCAGCTGGCTGATATCCATCAGCAGATCGCGAAGGGAGAGATCTATCGAGGGTACCGTTCGCTGCCGATCGCGGCGTCCGGCCTGATAGGCGTCATCGCGGCCTTGGCTCAGACACCGGATCTCGGCACGAGCGACCCGCTGGGATTCGTACTCTATTGGGGCGTGATCGCCTCATGCGCGGGATTGGTCGGCGCAAGCGAAATCATCTACAACTACATCGTTCACGACGACAGGATTACGCGCCGGCGCACGCGACAGGTTCTCGGGCAGTTTCTTCCAAGTCTGCTCGCTGGGGCCGCTATCACGCTGAGCTTCGTGCACTTGAGCGCCGCGCTCGTGCCGCTCTTGCCGGGACTGTGGGCCATTTGCTTCGGCGTCGGTACGTTCGCGTCGCGTCCGTACCTGCCCCGCGCGAGCGGGTGGGTTGCGCTGTTCTATTACGCGGCGGGCATGGCGCTCCTCTGGATCGCGGGCGGCCCGCACCCGCTTCGCGGCTGGTGGGTCGGCGCGACATTCGGGACAGGACAGTTGCTCGCCGCGCTCGTCCTGTACTGGAATCTGGAACGCAACGAAGCGGGCGCGTAAAGCGCGGGCAAGCCGGGACGTAGATCACCGGCCAGCGATGCAGGGTGGCCCGGGGCCGCCGGGGTTGGGTTTCCGTTATGGCCAACAAGAAGAAGATCGACGCCGACCAGTCCGGTCGTTTTGCATACGAGGGCCTCGACCGTGTTCTTCACGAGAAGGCGCGGCTCGGGATCATGACATCGCTCGTGACTCGACCGGAGGGAGTGCTCTTCACCGAGTTGAAGCGGCTGTGTTCGCTGACCGATGGCAATCTGAGCCGGCATCTCGACGTGCTCCGCGAAGCCGGACTCGTCGAAGTGTGGAAGGGATTCGAAAACCGGCGGCCGCAGACGCTGTGTCGGCTGAGCGCTGAAGGGCGGCAGCGGTTCGTCGCCTACCTCGAAGAGCTCGAACAAGTCATACAAGACGCCATGCCGAAAGCTGCGAGGCGTTCGGCTCCGCTGCCTTCGCTCCCGAAGGGGTGGCAGCCAGCATAGCTTTCCCGTCGGCCGCAAGCTTGACCAGATGCGCCACGACGGTGTCGACCGACGCCGCAACGAGCTCCGCGGGCAAGTCACCATAAATCGAGCCGGCGATTTCACTGGGGGTGTTCACCCCCGCGCGCAACGCTGCCACGACCTGCCGTTCGCGCGCGGTCCGATGCTCCAGGTATTCGTCGATCAGGGCGCGGGGATCATCGATTATCGGGCCGTGGCCGGGCAGCAGCCGCCTCGGAGCCAGCGCACGAACGCGGCGAAGCGATTGCAGGTACTCGATCAGATTCCCGCCTTTGCTCGCCGGAATCACGATGCTTCCGCCTGCGCGCGCGAGGTCACCGCAGTAGAGGTCCCCTGAGCGCTCCTCGTAGAAGCACAGGTGATCCGGGGCATGTCCGGGCGTGTGAATCGCTCGCAGCTGGTCGTCGCCCGCGCCGATCTCACCCGCGATCACACCGGGATATTGCACGACCCGAATCGTTGGCCAACGCCCCATGAGCGCAGGCAGGCCGCCGGCATGATCTTTGTGCCCGTGTGTGATCAGCACGACCTCGATCCCGCGAGGCGACGACGCCTCGACGATCGCGGCGATGTGCGCGGGATCTCCGACGCCGGCATCGACGAGCGCCGGAATGCGCCCCCCAAGAAAGTAAGTGTTGTTGCCGGTCGGTCCGGTCCACGGTGAGGCGTTACGAGCGGCAATGAGGAGCGGGATCACAGGCTAGAAGTAGTAACGAAGCCGTGCGTAAACGAAATCGCTGTCGGCGAAGCGCCCCACGATATCGCGGCCGCTGCCGACGAACCACCCGCCCGATCCCTCTACCGCAACTTTGTCGCCAATTTTCATCGTACCGATGGCCCGTGCGAAGCCGGACGATTCGTTCGGGTTGTACACGCCGAACGTGCGCACATGATACCGTTCGCGCGCAAGAGTGCGATCGCTCGCGAGGATGAGCGACACATCCGTGCGCGCGTCGTCTCCCAGTATTGACGTGTCGTAGGCCTCATGATGGATAAGGACGCTGCCGCTGATCCGGTACTGCCCCGCGCGGCGATCGACGCCCGCACCGGCGTCGAACGATTGTCCCTTCACGACGTGCATCGCCGGATCTTGAAAATTGTCGTCAACGAACGCGGCGAGCTCGCCGCGCACCCCCCACGCTCCGCGAACGGTTTCGAAGTCTCCGCCGATCATCGTGAATCGCGGGTAGAGAATATCCACGGGCGCGAATGCCGCGTCCGGACTGGGCATCGCAACTTCGCCGAGGCCAAACGTCTCTATGCCCCGGTACGCGGAGATGCTCCAATCCATGCGGCCGGTTGTTGCATCGAGCCGGCCACCCCCCTGGGCATTGCCTGCCGTATGCGGCGGTTCGTGCCGCCGCGGCGCAAACGGCAGAGACACGGGCCCCTTCGATTCGCTCAGGGCGGGGCAGCCGATTGCAAGACAGACTGAAGGATTTGACCCCAGGGCAGTCTCGATGTTGAACGGTGATGTTTCCTCATCGAGTTGATCGAAACGGCCTCGTCTGAAGAACGGAACGTACACACCCTCGATCGATGCATTCTCCGAGAAATGCGCCCGCACCAGGAGCAGCGCGACGGGAAGGCGCGCCTCGCTCCGGCCATCGAAGAAGAATCGCGAGACGTCGAGCGGGTTCACGACGTCGGTCGGCTGCAGCTCGTCGAGGCGGCCCCAGACCACGCGGGTGTACCCCGCAATCAGATCGAAACGCTCCGCCTTGTAGCTCACGCTCGCGTCCTGGGCGCGAACAATGGCGTCGCGTCTGGTGTCTGTCTCGAACAGTGGCGGCACCGGCCGGCGCGCGATGAGACCCTCGGCAAATCCCGACAATGTAAAGGTCAGCTGGGGGGTGGGATCGATCACGTCCTCCGCATAGACGCGCGCGCGCAACTCCGCCGTGTGTTGCTGATTCGGCAGATAGTCGGATGTGACACTCACGTCGCCGGTTACGGGTGACTGCGCTGCCGCTTGAGACGCAAGCAGCAGAATGAGGATTGCCGGAAGCGTCTGCTTCAGCACGGGCGCGAGCGTCCGGCGCGGGCGTCGAAGCGCCTCCGCGCCAAAGACCCGCGGCATCAGCTTGATCGTCGCGGGAAGGATGAACACCTCCGCGAGAAACGCCACACCCATCGTCAGCGCGAGCAGGCCACCGAACCACGACGTCGGACGGTATTCGGAGAAAAGGAGCGCGCCGAACCCGCAGCTGTTGATGAGAGCCGTCGAAAGCGATGCGCGACCCTCGTGCGCGGTCGCAATCTCGATGGCCTTGTCGGTAGACGCGCCCGCCGCCACTTCACGCCGATACCGGTTGATGAAGTGAATCGTGTCATCGTCGACCACGCCGAGCGCCACACTGGCGAGCATCACCGTCGCGACGTTCATCGAGATGTCGAGGTATCCCATGATGCCGAGCACGGCAAGTACGGGCAGCACGTTTGGGATGATCGTGAGGACTCCAAATCGGGCAGACCGGAAGACGACAAAGATGACGCCGAAGACCGTCAAGAACGCCGTTGCAAAACTGCTCAACTGCGAAGTCACCAGATAATGATCGAGGGTGCTGAAGAGCCTTCCCGAGCCGGTGGTCAGCGCCGTAATGTTCGTGCCCGTGAAAATCGCCTTGGGCAGCGCGTCCGAACGTTCAATCTGCGCGAGCACGAGGTCAGAGCTCATCGACGCGAGCTTGACTGAGATCTGCGCACGCGAGTAATCGGTCGCGACGAGCCTGTCCAGCTCGCGGCGTCCCTCAGTGCCCAGCGTGAACACCAGCAGCTCCTGTGCAATCGCGTCTCCACTCGCGGGAACGACAGACATGTCGGATCGGCCGTCGTTCAGTTCCTTGTTGATCCGTTTTACGTAGTCGGCGAGGGAGGTCACTTTTCGCACGTACGGGAACGCTCGCAGCTCCGATTCGAGACGGTCGATTCGCTGCAGCGCATCGGGCGTCCTCAACGACTCTGGCGGCCCTTCCAGCATGATCTGGAAGCTGTAGATCCCCGATAGTTCGCTGTCGATGACCGCCGCGGACTGGCTGAGCGGATGCGTCTTTCGGAAAAAATTGATGTGGTTAGTATCCACGTACAGGCGAAACATGCCGAGCGCCGCCACACCGCCGATGATGAGCGATATCCAGACGACCTTGGTTGGGTGCGCGCTTGAAAAGCGGGCGATTCGCCGCAGCGGCTCGATGAGGTACTGCTCGTGAGGCGCCTCGTGCAGCTCCGGCTTCACGAAGGTCAGTAACGTCGGCACCAGCACCAACGAGATCGCGAAATCGACCATGATGCCGACCGCCGATCCGATTCCGAACGCCCGGACGGCGACGACGTGGCTGGTCGCGAGCGATGCCATGCCGAGCGCGGTCGTGGCGCTCGCGCCAAGCAGCGGGGCCGCGAGGTGGGCGACAGTCGCCTTGAAGGCATGCTCGTTGTCGCCATGGCGCCGCTCCTCGTCCCAGTGCTGCATCATGTGCACGTCGTCGGCGATCGCCAGGACGACGATGAGCGGGACGATCATGCTGGACAGCACGTTGTAGGAGTACCCCATCCACGAATAGAGGCCGAGCGTCCACAGCACGCTGACGCCGATGCCGATGAGCGCGAGCCACGTCTTGCGCCACGAGCGGAACGTCACGTAAATCGAGCCCAGCGTGAACACCAGGATCGGCAGCATGAACTCTCGCTGGTTGTCGAGCGTGACGCGGTTGTACGTTTCACTGATTTCGAGGCTGCCGTTGTAGTACGCCCGGATGCCCGGCGGCAGCTGTGGATCCACGATGGCGTGGATCCGCTGAATCACGCCGGAGCGTACCTCGTCGATCCGGTTCTCATCGAATGTCACGACGAGCGCCGTCACGGTCGCGTCTTCCGACACGACGTCGCCGCGAATCAATTCGTCGCCGAGCGCTCTGGCGCGGATTTCGCGCGGATCCGCGGAATCAACGTCACCGAACAGTGGATGGACGTCGAGGCCGCCGTCCGGCGTCGAGCGGACGACCGTTGCGGTCGCCAGGCTCGAGACGCGCTGGACGGTATCGACCCGCTCGATATCGCCGGTGACACGTCCGATGAACCGGAGCGCGTCGCGCGAGAAGAGGCGCTCGGCCGAATCCGCTTTGAGCGCAATGATCAGCGACCTGGTGCCGCCGAATTCGCTCCGGAACCGCTCGTAATCGAGGAACACAGGGTCCTGGCGCGAGAACCAGGCGGTGATGTCATTGTCGATATGGGTGATATTGACGCGCGGGATTGCGGCGATCGCGACAGCGAGAATGAACGACGTGAGCGGCAGCCGCCAGCGCCAGATGAATCCTGCCAGACGCACGCTCATGGGAAGACGATTATGTGAACGTTTTCACAAATTATCAAGAACTGGCCCAAATTATGCGAAACAGGCGCTCAGGCGTGCAATGTTATTCGTGCGGCGCCTGGCACTCTCGGGGAGAAGCGCCGGCGACCGTTTTTGGGGATAGGCTGGATCGATGGTGCTGATCTTCGGCAAGGACGGGTGTCCCTACACGCAGAACGCACG
>JBKPTT010000088.1:0-7419 GCA_046735635.1 Acidobacteriota bacterium
GTGCTATCCCGTACGCTGCGGTATCGTCCAACTTCTTTCGGACGTTGGGCGTCCAGCCTGCGATCGGCCGCGACTTTACCGAGGACGACGATAAGCCCGGCGTCGCGCGCGTGGTCATAATCAGCCATGGTTTCTGGCAATCATCGCTCGGCGGCGACCCGCAGATCGTCGGACAACTGCTGAAGCTTGGAGGCATTCCCCGCACCGTCGTCGGCGTGATGCCACCGACATTCGAGTTTCCCCGCGGAGCATCGGTGTGGGTGCCCGTCGTGCCGGAGATTGCTGGCGTTCGAATCGGGAAGTTCGATGCACTGGAGGCGCCGGGATTTGGCATTCTTTACGTGGTCGCGCGGCTGACCGACCACGCGACCGCAGCGTCCGCGGCGCGCGAGCTGGCGTCGATAAACCGCGAGGATGCGACGGCCCACGGATATTTCGGCGTGCTGCCGTTCGAAGTCACGACGTCTCTTCGCGACTTCGTGAGCGACAACACGCGTCCGGCGCTCGTCGCGCTGAGCGCGACCTCCGCCGGGGTGCTGGTCATCGCCTGCCTGAACATCTGCGCACTCCTGCTGATGCGCGTGTCCTCAGGTCGTCGCGCGTTCGCCATTCGCGCCGCGCTCGGCGCCAATCGCCTGCGGATCATCCGAGAGGAGCTCACGGTTGCGGCCGGCTTGAGCATCACCGCCTCGATTCTCGGGGCGGTTGTCGCGGTTGCAGGGGTGCGGGCTGTTCAGGCGTTCGCCCCTCCCGGGGCGGCATTGTTCGAGCGTGCGAGTATCGATCTGCGAGCGTTATTCGCGGCGATCGCGACGTCCGCGATCGCCACCCTGGTGTGCGGCCTCGCGCCCGCGTTCCGTGCTGCGCACGCCAGCTCCGCCGACATTCTTGGCAGCAGGGCCACTGCGCCCGCCAGCACGAACCTGTTCCGCAGCGTCCTGACGGTCGTTCAGGTCGCACTGGCGGTCGTTGTGCTGCTGCTGTCCGCGCTTGCATTTCGGAGCGCACAGAACATTCGCGCCCTTGACCTCGGATTCGATCCGAATCATCTGGTCACGCTTCAAGCCTCCGTGCCTGATGCGCCGCGTGAACGGCAGCGCCAGTTCTCACGCGATTTGATCGCCGCTCTGCGGAGTCTGCCGAACGTGCAGAACGCATCGGCAGTCTCACTCATACCTCTGCAGCTCGGCCTCATTGGTAGCGACATGTCGTTTCTGCTGGAAGGGCAGCGTCCGTTTCCGGCGCTGGATGCCCGGAGGAACCCAACCGTCGTGTCCGAAACGGTGACCCCCGGTTACTTTGCCGCGATGCACACGCCGATATTGCGGGGCAGGGATTTCACCGAGGGTGACGATGAACGCGGGCCCCGCGTGCTGATCGTCAGCGAAGGTCTCGCGCGGGCGCTGTGGCCGGGACAGAATCCACTCGGCAAAAGGATGCGCCTCGACAGCGTTCCAGCCGCAACTCCGGAGACGGAGGCCTGGTCGACGGTTGTAGGTGTGGTCGGCGATATCCGGTACCGCGGGCTCACCGATGAACGTCCGGATCTCTACGAGCCGTACTCGCAAGGTACGGATGCGGTGCCC
The DNA here is from genome assembly GCA_046735635.1 of Acidobacteriota bacterium. GTDB lineage: Bacteria > Acidobacteriota > Vicinamibacteria > Vicinamibacterales > 2-12-FULL-66-21 > JALZOC01. The sequence goes on from JBKPTT010000088.1 coordinate 1,587, forward strand.
CACATCCTCATCAGGAGCGAGTCAGGGCTTCCAGCGGTTGCAGGGGCGGTTCGCGATCTCGCGCGCCGGCTCGATCCGCGGTCGCAGGTCGATTCCGTCGAGCCGATGAACGCGGTGCTCGCGCGTGCGACGGCGTCGTGGACGTTCAATATGTGGATGTTCTCGGTGCTCGCCGCGACGGGTTTGTTACTGGCAGCGATTGGTCTGTACGGGGTGCTGGCGTATTTCGTCGGATCGCGATCCCGTGACTTGGCGATACGCGTGGCACTTGGGGCGACGCCCTTCCGTTTGTGCGTGTCAGTCCTGTGGCGTGCTGCGATACTCACGGCCTGCGGGCTGCTCGCGGGTATTGCGATTGCTTTTGCCGCCGGAGGTGCCGCGGAACGCTTCATCTATGGCGTGCGGCCGCTTGAGACGGATCTCGTCGCGCTCGTGTGCCTGGCCCTGGCTGCCGCTGCGGCGCTTGCTGCGTACGTGCCGGCGCAGCGCGCCATGGCTTCCAATCCGGCAACCGTTCTTCGACGCGAGTGATCCCGGGTCAGCGCTTCCGCTCGTCGACCTGGACGACGAGCTCGAGGCGTTCGGTTCCACGCAGAGCCCCGAGCACCGCGCGCGAGCCGATGCGATCGTCGGTCAGCGCGCGGTGAAGGTCATCCAGGCTGCTGATCGTGGTTGCGTCGAAGGTGACGATCAAATCTCCATCCTTCAATCCAGCCCTATGGGCCGGCGCATCCGGTTCCACTGACGTTACGAGTACCGCGCTGTCCTGCGTCAGATGATGAAAGCGGCTGACACGCCGGAGCAGCGGAACCGTCTGACCCGCGATCCCGAGATAGCCGCGCCGTACACGTCCGTCGCGCAGTATCGCCGGCACGACCAGAAGCGCGGTGCTGATGGGCACCGCGAAGCTCAGCCCCTGACCTCCGGCGATGATCGCGGTGTTCACGCCGACTACACGGCCATCGCTGGCGACGAGGGGTCCTCCCGAGTTTCCCGGATTCAGCGCCGCGTCGGTCTGGATCACCTGCTCGATGAGCCGGCCTGAGCGAGAGCGGAGCGAGCGGCCGAGCGCGCTGACGACGCCGGCCGTCACGGTGTGCTGAAAGCCGTACGGATTTCCAATGGCGACCACCAACTGTCCGGGACGCAGCCCGGTCGAGTCACCCAAGGCCGCGGCCGTGAGGTCGCCGGCGGTGATGCGTACGACAGCGAGGTCGGTGTCCGGGTCGTGGCCCACGACGTCGGCGGCGCATTCGCGGCCGTCCGGCAGAATCACATCGACGCGGCTCGCGCCGTCAACGACGTGGCTGTTCGTGAGGATCAGGCCGTCATCGGCAACGACGAACCCCGAACCTGCGCCGGCGCCGGCTGGGTTGGCCTGGCGTCCATGCCGCACGCTGATGCTGACAACCGAGGGCGCGATCGTGTCCACGACGCGGGTTACGACGCGCGAGTATTCGTCCAGAAGGTATTCGTCAGGCCGGGTAGGGGGGAACGCAACCATGCCGATAAGACGCGGCGAACCGGAGCCCCGATCCAGGGGTCTGACCCCGGTCTGACCCCGGTCTGACCCCGGTCTGACCCCGGTCTGACCCCCCTCTTATTCGCGGTGGGCGAGCATCGCCTTGAAGTATTCGCGATTCATCCGGGCGATGTTCGTAATTGGAATCTCCTTGGGGCAGACCGCCTCGCATTCGCCTTCGTTCGAGCAGGAGCCGAAGCCTTCGGCATCGTGCCGCTCGACCATGCGGACGACTCGGGTGTATCGCTCGACCTGCCCCTGCGGCAAGAGCGCAAGATGGCTGATCTTGGCCGAGGTGAACAGCGCCGCCGACGCGTTCTTGCACGCCGCGACGCAAGCGCCGCAGCCGATGCACGCCGCCGAGTCCATCGCCTTGTCCGCGATCGTTTTCGCAACCAGAATGCTGTTGCCGTCCTGCGCGCCCCCGACGTTCACAGATGTGTACCCGCCCGCCTGAATGATGCGGTCGAACGCACTCCGATCGACGACGAGATCCTTGATGACCGGAAAGGCCTTCGCGCGCCACGGTTCGAGCGTCAGCGAGTCGCCGTCGCGAAAGCGCCGCATGTGAAGCTGGCACACCGTCGTGCCGGCGTCGGGTCCGTGGGGCACGCCGCTCACCAGAAATCCGCACGTGCCGCAAATGCCTTCGCGGCAGTCCGAATCAAAAGCAATGGGATCTTCTCCCTTGCCGATCAGCCCTTCGTTCACGACGTCGAGCATCTCGAGGAAAGACATGTCGGGCGACACGTCAGAGGCCGTGTAATCGACGAAGCGGCCGGGTTGATCGGGCCCGGGTTGCCGCCACACCTTCAGGTGAATACGCATCAATGTGGATCCTGAATGGCTGACTTTCGATCGCGGATTGCAGATTTATTGGCGGATTGTGGAATCAGGACGTTCGACAAATCCGCAATCGGGAGATCGACAATCCAATCAGCAATCAGCAATCGAAATCCAGCAATCATTTGTAGCTTCGCTGCGTGGGCTTCACGTATTCGAACTCGAGCGGCTCCCTGTGGACCGCCGGCTCTCTGCCGACGCCCTTGAACTCCCACGCCGCGACGTACGAGAAGTGCGCATCGTCGCGGAGCGCCTCGCCGTCGGGCGTCTGGCTCTCCTCCCGGAAGTGGCCGCCGCACGATTCGGTCCTGTGCAGGGCATCGAGCGTCAACAGCTCCGCAAACTCGAGGTAGTCCGCGACGCGCCCCGCGTATTCGAGATTCTTGTTGAGATTGTTCTTCGGCCCTGGTACCGACACGTTCTGCCAGAACTCCTCGCGCAGCTGCGGAATGCGCGCGAGTGCCTTCTGGAGTCCGGCCTCGTTCCGGGACATGCCGACGTCGTCCCACAAGAGCGCGCCCAACTCGCGGTGCAGCTGTCGAGGAGTCTTGGATCCTTTGACCGACAGCATTCGATCGATGCCGGCCTGCACGCATGCGGCCGATTCGTTGAACGCGTCGTGCTCCGTCGTCACCGCGGCGAAGGACGTGCTGCCCAGATAGTTGGCGAGTGTGTACGGGATGACGAAGTACCCGTCGGCGAGCCCTTGCATCAGCGCGCTCGCACCAAGCCGATTCGCGCCGTGGTCCGAAAAGTTTGCCTCCCCGAGAACGTGCAGACCGGGAACCGTGCTCATCAGGTTGTAGTCGACCCAGAGACCACCCATCGTGTAGTGAATCGCCGGATAGATGCGCATCGGCACTTTGTACGGGTTCTCGTCGGTGATCTTCGTGTACATGTCGAAGAGGTTCCCGTACCGGCTGCGGATGACATCCTCGCCCAGGCGGGCAATCGCATCCTTGAAGTCCAGGTACACGGCGAGGCCGCTGTCGCCGACGCCGCGTCCCTCATCGCACACGGCCTTGGCGTTCCGCGACGCGACATCGCGCGGAACGAGGTTGCCGAAGCTCGGATAGCGGCGCTCGAGGTAGTAATCGCGCTCGGGCTCGGGGATCTGCTCGGGCGGGCGCTTGTCGCCCCTGTTCTTCGGCACCCAGACGCGACCGTCGTTGCGAAGACTTTCGCTCATGAGCGTCAGCTTCGACTGATGCGAGCCCGAGACCGGGATGCAGGTCGGGTGAATCTGCGTGTAGCAGGGATTCGCGAAGAACGCGCCACGCTTGTGCGCCCGCCACGAAGCGGTGACGTTCGAGTTCACCGCGTTGGTCGACAGGTAATACGCCGTCCCGTAGCCACCGGTGCAGAGGAGCACGGCGTGCGCGGCGTACCGCTCGATCTCGCCTGTCATCAGGTTGCGAGCGACGATGCCCCGGGCCTGCCCGTTCACGACGACGAGATCGAGCATCTCGCGGTTGGCGAACGATTTGACGGTGCCTTTCTCGACCTGGCGCATCATCGATTGGTACGCGCCGAGCAGCAGCTGCTGGCCCGTCTGACCGCGCGCGTAGAACGTTCGGGAGACCTGCGCCCCGCCGAACGAACGGTTGTCGAGCAGCCCCCCGTATTCCCGCGCGAACGGCACTCCCTGGGCGACGCACTGGTCGATGATGTTGACGCTCAACTGCGCGAGCCGGTACACGTTCGCCTCGCGTGAGCGGTAGTCGCCTCCCTTGATCGTGTCGTAGAAGAGCCGCTGGATGCTGTCGCCGTCGTTCTGGTAATTCTTCGCGGCGTTGATTCCGCCCTGTGCCGCGATGCTGTGTGCGCGCCGGGGACTGTCCTGGATGCAGAAGCTCAGGACGTTGTAGCCGAGCTCTCCGAGCGACGACGCCGCGGAAGCGCCCGCGAGCCCGGTCCCGACGATGATGATCGTGTACTTCCGGCGGTTGGCCGGATTCACGAGCTTGCTCTCGAAGCGATGCCGATCCCACTTGTCGGACAGCGCGCCGGCAGGAATGTTCGGATCTAAAGAAGCCATAGCTGCTGCACCGGCTGGGGCTGAAGACCCCGCCCTACTGCGTCAAGAAAACCCAAATCGGAATGATCGCCAGACCGACGCCGATGAGAACCGCAAACGCGATCCCCCAGGCCGTCAGCCGCCGCGTGTACACCGGGTGGTCGACACCAATCGACTGAAAGCCACTCGCGATCCCGTGTCGAAGGTGCAGCCCCACGAGCAGCGTCGCAATGACGTAGAACGCGACCCACAGGGGCTGGGCGAAGACTTCGTACTCGGTCCGCGCCAGGTCGCGGACTGGATTGTCGCCCACAGTCTGGTACCAAGCGCCGTACTTGAACTGCTTCACGTGGATGATGACGAACAGGAACACGACGATTCCCGACCAGATCATCGTGGACGACGCGAAGCTCTTGCGGCTCGTGTGGCCGGCGTACCGCTTCTCGCCGTACGCGACGGGTCGCGCAGCGCGGTTCGCGATGTAATTCGTGACGGCTTTGTACACGTGAATGATGAAGACAATCAGCAGCCCGATTTCAATCGGAAGAATCAACGGGTTCGAGACCAGCGCGTGCGAGTACTCGTTGAAGATCTGCGGGCCGGCGAAGATGAGTGCGTTCCCCGCGAGATGAAGAATCAGATAAAGGAAAAGAAGAAGCCCGGTGAGTCCGATGAGAAGCTTGGTGCCGACTGAGGAGGAAACGAGCGTGCGAAACATGCCCATCAACTGAACTCCCGCATAAGTGAATTGTACTTGCGGACTTCGAAAGGGTGCAACCAGCCGCGGCGCATCTCGCTTGATTCGTGCGTGCGGGCCGGCACATGATGAAAGGGATGTACGCGCGCCGTGCGCGGACACAGGGACACACCCACAGCGATGAAAATCCACGAGTATCAGGCGAAGGCGATTCTTGCGCGGCATGGTGTGCCGGTGCCGAACGGCGAGGTCGTCACGAACGGCGCCGAAGCGGCGGAAGCAGCCAAACGGCTCGGCGGAACCGTTGTCGTCAAGGCTCAGATTCACGCCGGGGGCCGCGGCAAGGGTGGCGGCGTCAAAGTAGTGAAGGGTCCAGACGAGGCCGCGAGCGCTGCGTCGAGGATGATCGGCATGCGTCTGGTGACCTACCAGACGGGCCCGGCAGGCCAGGTCGTCCAGCGCGTGCTCGTGGAACAGGGTCTGCAGATCAAGCGTGAGCTGTACCTGGGGCTGGTGATCGATCGCTCGACGGAGCGCCCGGTGCTCATGGTCAGCCCGGACGGCGGCGTGGAGATTGAGAAGGTCGCTGCGGAAACGCCGGAGCGGATCTTCAAGGAGTACATCTATCCCGGCGTCGGCCTCGGCGCCTATCAGACGCGCAAGCTCGCATTTGCGCTGGGCCTGCAAGGCGCGCAGATCGCGCAGGCGGCGAAGTTCATGACGGCGGTGTACGACGCCTTCGTCGCCACCGATG
>JBKPTT010000089.1:0-24170 GCA_046735635.1 Acidobacteriota bacterium
CGACTGGGCACATCTCGGTAGTTGCCCGGATAGTCCGTATGATCTGTGGACCGGGACCATAGAAATTGAATTGACGCAGGATCTGGACACGATTTCGGGCCGACTGAACCTGTTCGGCGAGCGTGAAGGCGCGAATGTATCGGGCACAATTTCTCCGGACGGCACGTTGTCGTTTACCGGAGCCAAGAATGGTCCGGTCGTAAATGTCGAGTACACAAACGTGCGCTTCACGCTGGCCAAGGAGGGCAAAATGACCGGCACGTTCGAGCAGGTGTATTCCGACCCAAAGAAGATCCGCAGCGGAACATGGAAGGAATTCGTCAAGCTTGGCGACATGTACCATTAGCCGAACTGCAAGCGAGCGAGCTCAGTCCGCCATCACGCGGAGGTTGCGCCATCACATTCCAGTCTGACGGTTCCGCAGCGTCTCCAGTAACCCGCGCAGCGCTTGTGCGGCGACGGCGTGCGCAAGTGAGAGTTCGCGGTCAGCATCGGCGGGCCTTACAGGATCTCGCGCCGCCATCCCTCCGCGATCATCGCCGCCTGCCACTGATCGGTTATCTGTCGGACTTCTGCGCCAGATTTGCACATCGCGGACCGGATCAGCTCATCGCCTACGACGAATCGCAATTCATACCCGCCCGAGTCGAAACGCTCGAAGCAGCGCGCGAACTTGTCATCTTTGTAAAGGGGCAGGCCCCACGTGGAACCCAGCTCCAATTCTCTGTGCGGATCATGCCGGTTGCACACCCACTTCATCCAAAGAAACAGATGAGCATCGTACCCGGTCATCGTCCCGTCGCAGTCCTCGAATGTGCAGGGCTTACGGCGTACACGCCGTAAACGCTTCCGTTGTGATTTGGACATCGTTCGCACACGCCGGGCCTTCTCCAGCCCAGACAGAGCGGCGAGCCACAGGCCTGGTCGCAGCTCGTCCTCGGGAGCTAATCGGTGGCGGAAACGACCAGCGATCCATGACCACAGGGCCCTCGCCCATTTGCCAGCCCTTCTCTTGCCACGCATGCGCAAAGCTTTCAGGGTCGCCAGGATGATAGCGCAAGTGTTCCGTCCTTGTTGGCACCGGTACCGACTGTGGCTGGTGTTTCAGTCGATGCGCCTCGCGGAACAAGTCGCGCGAGCGACTCAAGCCGGCGACGATCGCCTGTGCGCGAGCATGGATCGCGTCGATGCGCGCGGTGCCGGGTAGTGGGCGTTAGACTCGGCGGCTTCCAGCAACGCGACCAAATCAGAACTGTCGGGCGAACAGACATCAAAGCAACCTCGCGAATGGACGCGAGCGTGCTTCGGCTGCAAGCCACCGATCTCAGTCCGCGATCAGCAATAGAGAGCTCGCTCACACGCGCGTTCGTATCGCCTCCACTAACCCGCGCAGCGCTTGTGCGGCGACGGCATGCGCAAGTGAGAGACGCCCGAGCTCCTCCAGATCTTCGGCGGTCACGCCCGCGTGCGGATCGAGCGCGTCGATTCTCTCCTTCAGGGCGGCCAGCGACGCCGCCGCGCTGAGGGCGCCGCGCATCGATGCCTTGAGCGCCTCGATCTCGTTCCGATCGGCCATGAATTCAGTATTTATATCAACTTACAAGAATGAAACGAGGTGTTACATTTCCGTGCGGTCTGCCCGGGGCGCCGGGGAAACACCCGCGCACGTGTGACAAAACGGCCGGATTTCGCGGCTGAAATCGGGCCATCGGGACTGGAGCGCAGGTTGCACTGCCACCCCCGTCCCTGCAATGTCGGAACCTGCAACGGCACACGCGTCGTTGTCGGCCACGGGCTACGCGGATGGCCTCGGACGACGAACGCTCGAATTCGACCGTGAAGCGGGCGGCATGCTCGAGCGGCTTCAGCTTCGCGCCGAGTTCTCGGCGTTCGAGGCGTCGCTGCGGCAGCGGGCCGACCGCTTTGCCTCGTTCGACGATGCCCGTTTTGCGCGAGTACGCGGGGTCGAGCGAGAGCCCACCGGTACGCTCAGCGTGCGTTCGACATATGTCGCCGGCGATCGGCTGTGCGATCTGCTCGACGCGGCCATCTACCTTCCTGCGCACGAGGCGACGAGCCCCAGTGTCGATGCGGCGCTCGGGTTTTTGCTCGAGGTGCTCGGTGCGCTCCACGCGTTTCATTCCAACACCGGATTCGCGCACGGAGCGGTCGCTCCCGGACGAATGACGCTGACGTCCTCGGGCGACGTCGTGCTGCTCGACGCCTTGTTCGGACACGCGATCGAGCGTCTCCAATTCAGCCGGGGCCATCTTTGGACCGAATTCGGCATTGCCGTACCGGTCGGCACGGCCAACATCAGGGTCGATGCGGCAGCCGATATCTCGCAGGCCTCGCTGGCCGCGATGATGATCGTGCTTGGACGTCCGCTGCGGCACAACGATTATCCGGCGGCGCTGCCGGCGCTCATGACCGAAGTCGTCGAGATTGCGCAGATTCGCGGCAGCACGCGGTTCGCGGGAGATCTCCACAAGTTTCTCCACCGCACGCTGCCGCTTCCCGCGCGCCGCGCGCACGCCAGCGCCGAAGAGGCTGCCGCCGAAGTACGGCAGATCGCACGAGAGATCGGCGTTCAGCGCTGTCGCGCGGCGCTGGCGGCGTTTGTCGGCGACGTCAACCGGGTGATTTCCGAGGCCCGGGGGGGCGACACCACCACGCCACGCGAATCGTCGTTCGACAGCGCGGCTGTCCGCGTGCCGGCCGTCGCGTTCGACGAGTCGCCAATCTCAATCGAAGAACCGGTGATCGACAGCCCGGCGGAAGACGGCGTTCCTGAACGCTTCCGTGCGCCATCGATCGAGGAGTTCACGTCAGTTGTCGAAGCCGAGCCAGTTCCTGCTCTCCCATCGATTGAGGAGACGCCCGCGATCGAGCCCTCGTATGCACCGCCGCCAGAGCCGGCGTACACGCCGGCCGCGCCGGAACCAGACCCAGAGCCCGTGGCGCTCGCGCGCGAGATCGCTCCGCCGCCACAGTCCACGCCACGACCGCCTGAGAGGCCGCCCGAACCCGTTGTTGTGGCACTTCCGCCTCCGCCGGAAGAGCCGCGGCCTGAAATCGAGCTTCGGCAGCCGGAGTCCGCGCCGGCCGATTCGAAGCGCGGACGTCGGAATGCACGACGGCATCGCGACAAACTGCGGTCGTACGCGGAGCCGAAGCCCGCGCCCGCACCTCCTCCGCCGCCGCCCGTGCGGCCTCCGCTCGTCATCCCCACGCCTGCCTTTGCAGCGGTCGCCCCTCTGCCGAGCGTCGCTCCGCCCGCGCCACAGCCCCGAAGGATCGGGCAGCCGCTCCGCGACGAATCGCCGATCGCTGCCCCCATCGTCCAGGCACCGCCGATCATGCCGGTGCCAGTAGAGCCGCCCGCGGCACCGCAGCCGATCGCGCCGCCGATCGCGTTTAGGAACGATCCGGGTGGCTTCACCGCGGCGACGTTCAAGAACGAGCCCGCGCCAGTCAGACAGAACGCGATTGCGTTCAAGCAGGATCCCGCGCCGATGCACAGGTCGGAGACGTTCGCGCCGCGGACACAGGAATGGCGCGAGCCGCAGAACTTCAGCTTCGGGGCCTATCCGGAACGCGAAGCCGCCGAGAAGAAACGTTCGCTGCCGTGGAAACTGCTGGCCGCTGCGGTCGTGGTGATTGCCGTCGGCGTGGGCGCGGGGCGCAAGTATCTGCCCGGCAATGAAGCAGCCGCCGCTGCACCTCCGGAACCGAGCAACGAGGTCGTTGCCGCCGCGAAAGCAGCCGAGAGCTCGGAAAAGGTCGGGACTGTCGTCCTGACGACCGAACCTGCGGGCGCCCACGTTCTGCTCGACGGCAAAGAGATGGGCGACAGCCCGCTGACGCTCGAGAACGTCCCGGCTGGCAAGCACGCCATCACGTTCGTGACCGCGTCGGCGTCGGTCAAACGAATCGTACGCGTGGACGCGGCAAAGACGATATCGCTGGACGTCGCGGTATTCTCCGGGTGGATCGCCGTGTACTCGCCGATTCCGCTCGACGTCTCCGAAAACGGGCGCGCGATCGGCTCGAGCGAACAGGGACGCCTGATGCTCTCGCCAGGCCGTCACCAGCTGACGCTGGCCAACACGGAGCTCGGATACAGCACGGTCCAGACCGTGGAGATCGAGCCCGGTGAAGAACATCCGGTGTCAATCGAGCCAAAAGGTGAACTGAGCGCCAACGCCGTGCCGTGGGCCGAAGTCTGGATGAACGGCAAGAAGATCGGCGACACGCCCTTCGCCAGTCTCGAAGTGCCGCTCGGCACGCACGAGCTCGTCTTCAAGAATCCGCAGTTTCCGGACCGTCACGTCACGGTCACCGTAACCGCGTCCCCAGCGGTGACCGCCTCGGTCGATTTCTCGAAGCAATAACCAACCATTTCGAAAGCGTAATTCTTCGTCCAAGTTCGACGGCATCTCTCCCAAGTGAGCGCCGATCACCTCCCGCGTCTCACACGGTTCTGCACCAATTTTCGTATCGGGCAATCGCCCGTGCACATGGCACTGTGCTTGCCATTGGGCATGCAACAACTTTCTCGTGAGGGTGGGGTATGTGGAGCTGGATTGTTTGCTACGTCACCGGACATGACTACAGCGTTTCGTGCGATGGCGGGGCCATGTTCCTCCGCTGCCTGGTGTGCGGCCGCCGCTCACAGGGATGGGTCGTCCATGCAGCGCCCGCACATGCTCATTCGCACGCGCACGGCAATTCGACCGGCCGTTGACACTCCGCGCAGGCGCTGACGACAATAGGCGGCATGGCCGTGCCGCGCATCTCCAGTGAGGAATTGAAGCGCCGGATGGAGGATGCCGCAGCAGCCCCCGTCATCGTCGACGTTCGACTGAAATACCCCTACGAACACAGCACGGTACTCATTCCGGGTGCGTTGAGAAGCGGCCCGGGCATCATCGACCGCGCGCTCCTCCCCCCCGACCGCGACATTGTCGTCTACGACTCGGATCCGGCCGAACTCGTTGCCGAGAAAGTGGCCGCCGACCTCACGCGCGACGGCTACCGCGCATCAGTCCTCCAGGGTGGGATTTCGGCGTGGATGACGGCGAAGCTGCCGACAACCGCAAAGTCCGCCCCGCAGCCCATGACGGGCGCCGCGGCCGCGAAAGCGTGACCGCGCGTAGCCCGTATCTCATCCGACGCCTCATCGAGCTCGGTGCCGCAAGTGCAGCGGAAACGCGTCTGCTCGTCGACACTCTCGGTGTCCTCACGCTCGCCGACCTCCAGGTGGCGCTCGACGACGGGCGCGTCACGCGAACGGGCGGAAATGCGCTCGCGGCCAGACTGCTGTACGCCACGCAAGGCATCGAAAGCGATATCCTCGAATTGCCGCTCGGCCGCGCGCGCGATCTCCTCGACGGCGTCATCTCCGCGATTGCCGCCGTCGCGCCCGAAGTCGGAGGGCTCAGCGCCGGCGGCGGCGTTCGCCGCTTCGAGTCAATCGTCTCCGAGCTCGCCGTTGCGGGTTGTGCCGACGATCCGCAGGCTGCCCTCGACGCGATTGCGGCGGCGCCCGACTTCGCCCCCGTTCTGCACTGCGGGGATCGGCGTGCGGTCGTCACTTTCCAGCATGCCGAAATCGACCTCCATATCGCCGCGGCTGATGAGTACGGGACAGCCCTCGTCGCGGCCACTGGGTCGAGCGCGCATGTCGCAGCACTGCATCGGCGGCGCGGCTCACTGCACCCGCTCCGCCGCGAGATCGACGTCTACCACGAGGCGAGGCTCGATTACATCGCGCCGGAGCTGCGCCAGGGGACCGGCGAGATCGAGGCTGGCGCCGCTGGCGAGCTTCCCGCACTCGTGACGCGCGAGCAGGTGCGGGGCGATCTCCACATGCACACGAACTACAGCGACGGCGCCGATTCGCTCGCTGTCATGGTGGAACAGTGTCGTGTCCTCGGGTACGAATACATCGCGATCACCGATCATTCCGAGCGCGCCGCTGCGTCCCGAACGCTCGCGCGGCGAGACGTCGCCCGCCAGGCTGACGATATCGCGGCGATGCGCGAGCGACACCCGCAAATCGCGATCCTGCACGGCATCGAGGCGGACATCATGCCGGACGGATCGCTCGATTTTCCAGACCGCGTACTCGAGCAATTCGACATCGTGCTCGCGTCGATGCACGACCCCGCGCGGCAGGACCCTCGGACGCTGACCGAGCGGTGCATCACCGCGATCCGTCACCCGCTCGTCACCATCATCACGCACCCCTCGAACCGGCTGGTCGGCAAGCGGGCTGGATACGCGCTCGACTGGGAAGCGATTTACGCAGCGGCGGCCGAGACGGGCACGGTGCTCGAGGTCGACGGCGCGCCCTCGCATCTCGATCTCGATGGAGAGCACGCCCGGGCGGCCGTGTCCGCCGGCGTGACGCTATCGATCGATAGCGACTGCCACCGAGCGCGGCTGCTCCGCCGTCAGATGGAACTTGGGATCGGAACGGCGCGACGAGGATGGGTGGAGGCGCGTCACGTGTTGAACGCGCGGCCCCTCGAAGAGGTCCGCGCGTTCATTCGCCGGAAACGGTCCGGCGCGGCCGGCGAGGTCTGAAGACCGAAAGAGCGGGTCTAACGACCGATAAAGCGGGGTCTAAAGACCCCGCTCTACCGGACGGTAAGCTTGTCGATCACCTGCTTGACGCCGTCGGTGGAACGCGCATCGGCGACCGCTTTCTTCCGGACCGCCTCGTTTTCGACCGTGCCGGTGAGCGTGACGATCCCGCCGTGTGTCGATACGTCGATGTTCGCCGCCTTCACTTCGCGATCGAGATAGAACATCGCCTGCACCTTGGTCGTAAGGAGCGTATCGGAGATCTCTTTGCCGACCCGATCGGCCGCGATCTTCGCGTGCTCCTTCAGCGTTTCGGCGTCCTGAGCTGCCGTGCCCGATGCGCCGCTCCGACCCGTAGACTTGCCGCCGGGCGCGAGCGACAGCTTATCGACCACCTGCGCGACGCCATCGACGGACTTCGCGGCCGAGACCGCGCGATCGTGCTCCGTCGTGCTCTCGACCGCACCGGCAAGCGTGACGACGCCACGGTCGGTGTGGACCGTCAGATTCCGCGCCTTGATGTCGCGATCGACGAAGAACTTCGCGTACACCTGGGTAGTTATCCAGCTGTCGGCAATCGTCGTCTTCGCGTCGGTCTTCGATTGAGCGGAGAGAACGACGGCAACCACTGCGACGGTGCCGGCAACAGCGGCGATCCGGATGAGCTTGAACATCTGTCCCCTCCGAAGAGGAATGCACTACCATGGAGGCAGCGCCAGCCCCCAAATTATGAGCATATTACGTTTGGCCAGGACCATTGTTCTGGGCGCTGCTCTCTTGCCGCAGACGACCGCCGCGCCCCCCGCCCAGGACGTGGCCGCGTCGGTCCAGAAAAAGTACGACGGGATACACGATTTCACGGCGGACTTCGTACAAGAAACCGAGGGCGGGTTGCTCCGGAAAAAACAGGCCGAACGGGGCGTCGTTCAGGTGAAGAAGCCGGGGAAGATGCGCTGGGATTACAAGTCGCCCGAGACGAAAGTGTTCGTCTCGGACGGCCGCCGCATCTACCTGTACGTGCCGGCCGACAATCAGGTGATCGTCAGCCCGGTCCCTGCGGAGGATCAGGCAACGACCGCCGTGCTGTTCCTCGTCGGAAAAGGGAACCTGACGCGGGATTTCTCGGTGAGCTACGCTGAATCGGGGGGTTCGCCGGACACGTATGCGCTCCGGCTGCAGCCCAGAATTCCGCAGACCGATTACGATTGGCTGCAGGTCGTCGTCGACCGCCAGAACCTGCAGATCCGGTCGCTCACGGCCGGGGACCGCGAGGGCGGCCGGTCGGCGTTCCAGTTCTCGAATTTCAAGGAAAACACGGGTTTGGCCGATAAGACGTTCGCGTTCAAAATCCCGCGGGGCGCCGATGTGACGAGCAATGGCACTTCATCACGGTGAGCTTGGCCGGTTCGTCCGGGCCGTCGCGTGGCTGTCGGCCGCGCTGACGGCGGGCGCCTGCGCCACGGCCTCCCCTATCCATCTCGGCGAACAGGCAGAGCGTGCGCAGGACTTCGACCGGGCGGTTGTCGAGTACACCAAGGCCGTGCGCGAGCATCCGGACGACCGCGACGCGCGGCTCGCGCTCGACCGCGCGCGGCTCCGCGCCGCCGAGCAGCACTATTTCAGCGGACGACGCCTGGCTGCCACCGAGCGCTACGAGGACGCGCTCATCGAATTCCAGATGGCCTCGGAGCTCAACCCGACGTCGGGGGACGTGCAGACGGCGCTCCGTGAGGCGCGGCTCAAGGTGCGGACACGGCTGGCGGTATCGCATGAGGGAAAGACGGAGCTTCAATCGATCGTCGAGCGCTCGCGCACGCTGGCGCCGCCGGGTCTGGATCTGCCGCAAGGCGCGAAGCTCCCCGACTCGCTCATCTTCAGCAACGCGAGCAGCCGGATGGTGTTCATGGCGATCGCGCGATTCGCGGGCTTGAGCGTCGTGTTCGATCCCGCGTTCCGCGAGACGCCGATTAGCGTCGACCTGCGCAACAACACGCTCGAAGACGCACTTTCGTCGCTCACGACGAGCACGCATACGTTCTACCGCGTGACCTCGCCGCGTACCATCACGATTATTCCCGACACGACGGCAAAACGACGGGAGTACGAAGAATCGGTGGTGCGCACGTTCTATCTCAGCAACGCCGACGTCAAGGAAGTCATCGACCTGCTTCGCATTGTCGTCGACGTGCGCCAGATCTCCCCCATCACGGCGACCAACGCAATTTCGCTGAAGGACACGCCGGAGCGCATCGCCGCCGCCGCGCAGCTCATCGCGGCCATCGACAAAGCGCGGCCGGAAGTGGTCATCGACGTCGAGCTGCTCGAAGTGGATCGCACGCGGCTGAAGGAATACGGGATCGGACTCGCGAGCAGTTCCGATATCACCAACGGGATCGCTGGAGGTGTTGACGTCAATAAACCGGGGCTGACGCTCTACGATCTGACGCACCTGACGTCGCAGGACGTCCTGTTGACCGGCGTCCCCGGCATTTACTACAGGCTGCTCAAGAACGACACGAATACGCGCGTTCTGGCGAATCCGCACATCCGCACGTCCGAAGGCGTGACAGGACAGGCGCGCTTCGGAGAACGGGTGCCGATTCCGGTCACCACGTTTGCGCCGATCGCGACGGGGGGCATCAACCAGCAACCGATTACGTCGTTCAACTACCAGAACATCGGCGTCAACATCGATCTGACCCCGCGGACGCATCACGATGACGAGGTGACTCTGGCGCTGAAGGTGTCGCTCGACAGCCTCTCGGGTACCGGCTTCGGCGGGCTGCCGACGTTCGCCAACCGCGAGATCTCCACAACTCTCCGGCTGCGCGACGGCGAAACGAACATGCTGGCAGGGCTGATTCGCGACGACGAACGGACCATCCTGACCGGCGTGCCTGGGCTGAGCGATCTGCCCATCATCGGCCACCTGTTCGCGACGCACCACAAGGAGTCCCAGCAGACCGACATCGTGCTGACGCTGACGCCTCACATTGTGCGCGTGCTCGACGTCACGGAAGATGATTTGCGCCCGTTCCGGATGGGCCGCGATGCCGGGGCCGGTGCCTTGCCCGCCGATCTACCCGCGATTCAGCTCCCGCCGCGGGATCGCCAGGAGCCCGCGCCACCACCGGCGGCGGAGCCAGGCGCGACCGTGCCATTTCCGCAGCCGCTGCAGGGAACACTGCCTGGCACGCCGATAGGTGCGCCAACCGCCCCGCCCAAAAAACCCGGGGGAGGGGGCGCAATCGAAAACCAGAATCCCTAGTCCCTAATCCGCAATCCCCAATCACTAATCGATCAATCCCGCGAATCCCTTATCGTCATCCGGCCAATCCGCCAATCTGCCAACCGCGAATCGCGAATCGCGAACCGCGAACCCCGTCACTCCTCGCGCTCCACCTGCGCACCGAGCGATTTCAGGCGTTCGACGAGTGACGCATATCCGCGCTCGACGGTTTCGAGAGGCGTGACACGGCTCTCCCCCTCCGCCGCGAGCGCCGCGGCAATGAGTGCCATCCCGGATCTCAGGTCACGTGCGTCGAGCAGTCGGCCTCGCAGCTTCGTCGGCCCGCTCACGATGATCCGGTGCGGGTCGCAGAGAAACAGCCCGGCGCGCATGGCGCTCAGCTGCTCGAGGGCGAACAGGCGCAGCTCGTACAACCAGTCGTGCACCAGCGTCCGGCCATCCGCCTGGGTCGCCAGAACGGTGACGAGACTGATCATGTCGCTCGGGAAACCCGGCCACAGACCTGTGGTGATACGCCCTGCGGCTACGAGGCTCGATGGCTCGATCCGCAGGCAGTCGTCGTCGTAGCTGCACCGCAGGCCCATTTTCCGCAACGGCGCCGCGACGACTTCGAGATCGCGGGTGCGCGCGCCCCAAATCTGTACGTCGCCGCCCGTGATGGCAGCGGTCACGCCCCAGCTGCCCGCCTCGATGTAGTCGCCGTCGAGGCGATGCTCCGCGCCGCCGAATCGCGACGGCGCATCGACGCGGATCGTCGGCGTCCCCTCGCCTTCAATTCCAACGCCCATCGCGCGCAGAAAGCGGCAAAGCTCGACGACGTGAGGTTCCATCGCCGCATGCCGGATTTCCGTCCGGCCCTTTGCCGCCGCGGCCGCGAGCAGTGCGGTCTCCGTTCCGGTGACCGACGCCTCCTCCTGATAGAACGACGATCCCTTCAAACCGTCGGGAGCCTCGAGCGCGTGGCCTGGCTCGTCGAGCAGCCTGGCGCCGAGCTCGACGAGCGCCTGCAGATGCGTCGAGATCGTTCGCCGCGCGGGAAAGTCACCACCCGGCTGCGCCAGCCGCGCCGATCCCCGGCGCGCGAGCAGTGGACCGAGAAGCAGCACCGAACCCCGGAGCTTTCCGACGAGCACCGGATCGGGACGGTCCGATGTCATCTCGCGGCATCGGACCCGTAACGTCGACGTGCCCGCGCCCTGCACGGTCGCGCCGAGCCCTGTCACGAGCTCGATCAAGACGTCCACGTCGCGGATGCGCGGAACGTTCGTCAGGACGCACTCCTCGTCGGTCAGCAGGCACGCGGCAATCAGCGGCAGCGCGGAGTTCTTGTTTCCTTCAACCGTGATTGTTCCGGAAAGCCGGCGGCCTCCCTCGATTCGCAGCTTCGCCATACGGTCGTCAAATCCCTTCGCCGAGATACACGATCTCTTCGTGCAACATGACCCCGAAACGCTCCGCTACTTCGGTCTTGCAGCGCTCGATGAGCGCGCGAATGTCCCGCGCGGTCGCCCCTCCTTCGTTCACGATGAAGTTCGCATGGGTCGGAGAGACGCGCGCCGCGCCTTCGCGTGCTCCCTTCAAGCCAGCGCGATCGACGAGCGCGCCGGCAGACGGCGGGATGCCGTTCGGCACCCGATCGCGAAAGGGATCGGGATTTTGAAAGATGCAACCGGCGCTCGGCGACTCGAGCGGCTGCGTTCGTTTCCTGAACGCGAGCGACTCGCGCGCGACCGCTCGGAGCGCGGCCGGGTCAGCGCTCGTGACGTGGAAGTCCGCCGAGACGACGACCTCACGCGTGCGATGCAGCCGGCTGTAGTCGTACCCGAACTCCATTTCAATGGCGGGCACGTCCTGCAAACAGCCGGCGCTCGTCACGAGCATCACGCGATCGATCAACTCGCCGATCAGGCGGCCGCGGAAGTGCGCATTCCCGAACACGGCGCCTCCGACGGTGCCCGGCGTTCCCGCCCACGCCTCCAGCCCGGCGATTCCGCGCCCGATCGTCCATCGGACGAGGCCGTTGATCGTCACTCCCGCGTCGGCCCGAACGGTGGACGAGTCCAACGCTCGGACCTCGCCGCCGTGAACGCGCACGACGATACCCCGGACGCCGGCGTCGGAGACAAGCACGTTGGAACCGCCGCCGAGGACTGTCAAGGCGACACGCGCCTGCGACGCGATCTCCGCGGCGCGCCCGAGCTCTTCGCCGCCGTGCAGATCGAGCAGCCAATCGGCCGGTCCCCCGACCTTGAATGTCGTGAACGGCGCGAGCGCCGCATTCTGTCGGACACGGTCGTGTCCAAACGCGCCGCGAAGCACATCGGCGAGCTCACTCATCAAGGCCTCGTCAACGCCTGCCAGCGCTGCCGGAGGACATCGACCGCTTCGGCACGCGAGCACTCGACGAACTCGATCCAGTCGCCAGGCGCAAGCTGGCCGGCAAGAGGAAGATCGGCGGAGATCACCGTGGCAATCTTTGGATAACCGCCTGTCGTTTGCCTGTCGGCCATGAGGAGAATCGGTTGACCCGATCCGGGCACCTGCAAGCAGCCAATCGGGGTTGCATCGGAGAGGATTTCGGGCGGACCGCTATGCGCGAGCACAGGCCCTTCGAGCCGGTATCCCATCCGGTTCGACGCGTGCGTCAGGACGTAGCGCGAACGAACGAATAAGTCACGCGCCTCCGTGGTAAACATCGTGTCCTGCGGCCCGGGCACGACACGCACTCGCGCACCCCCGCCGGGCAGCGGAAGCGCCGCTCCCATTTCGGCTGCCGCCGCACGTGCACCCGCGATCGGAAGCACGTCCCCTGCCATCAGCTGCCGCCCACCGAACGGGCCCATGCGCGAAACCAGACTTGTGGCGCGGCTGCCGAACAATTCCGGCGTATCGAACCCTCCACGGACCGCGAGCGTCGCGCGCGCCCCTTTGCGGCGGCTGCCGAATCGCAGTCGTCCGCGCGCGGGCACAAGGAACGGTGTGCCCGTCTCGACTGCTGCGCCGTTCACCGTCAGATGGAAGTCCGCCCCGGTCACGACGCAGGTCAGATCGCTGTCGGCCTCGAGCTCCGGACCGATCAGCGTGATCTCAATCGCGGCAGCACGTTCGTCGTTGCCCAGCAGCCGATTCGCAAGCCGGTGCGAATACCAATCCATCGGGCCGGCGACAGGCACTCCGCTCGCCTGCCGTCCCCAACGTCCCAGATCCTGCACGGTCGTCAGCATCCCCGGCCTGATCACCCTCAGGACCATTGCGACTCCCTCAGGAATGCCTCCCGATCGACCGGATGAAAGCGAACCGTGTCGCCCGCTCTGAACGCGCACGGCTCTTCACGACTGGCGTCGTACGGCTTGAGCGCCGTCCGACCGATCAGGTGCCACCCTCCTGGCGTTTCCGCGGGGTATATACCAGTCTGACCCGCCGCAATCGCAACCGAACCCGCCGGCACCCGTGTGCGCGGCGACGCACGCCGAGGAAGCGCCAGACGCGAATCGACGCTCGCCATGTACGGAAATCCCGGAATGAATCCAATGACATACACGCGATAGACGGCACCGGAATGAATCGCAATGACTTCGGCTTCGCTGAGGCGCGCGGTCGAGGCGACGCTCGCCAGGTCTGGCCCCTCTTCGCCGCCGTAGCAGACCGGCACGTCGATCACGCCGCGTCCGAGCGTGTCGACGCCGCGCGGTCTGGATGCGAGCCGCTCCAGTTCTCTCTCGAGGGCACCTCCATCAGCGCGGAGCGGGTCGAAGTACACCGTGACGGTCGCGTAGCCGACGACGACATCCAGGATGAGACTGGAATATTCGGTACGGATCGCATCGGAGAGGCCGACCGCGTGGCTGCTGATCTCGGGATCGATGAGCGCCGGCAGCTCGATCACGAGAGCCGCGTCGCCGGCGGGAACGATCCGGAACTCCATCGCTCAGTGGGTACGCGCGTCGAGTGCGGTCAGCAGCTTCTGATGAATGTCGTCGAAGCCCCCGTTGGACATCACGATGACGAGGTCTCCTTCGCGCGCATCCTTTGCGATCGTGCGCACGATGTCCGAGACTTCCGGGATGTACCGGGCATCCACGCCTTCGGTCTTGAGATCGGCAATCAAGGCCTCGGGGGACAGACGCTCCGCTTCGGGGAGGCTGGACCGGAATACCGCCGGCAGCACGACGCGATCCGCCGCCGCGAGCGCCTTCGCGAAATCGGCTTGAAATATCTTCCGGCAGGATGTCGCCGAACGTGGCTCGAAGATAGCCCAGATGCGGCGGTTCGGGTATGCCGAGCGCACGCCTGCGAGCGTCTCGGCTATCGCCGTCGGATGATGCGCGAAATCGTCGTAGACGGCAACGCCGGCCGCGGTCCCGCGATGCTCGAGACGGCGCCGGACACCCTTGAACGCACGCAGACCTCCCTGCATCGTGTCGGTGCTCAACCCGGCCGATGCGCCGACCGCGAGCGCCGCCAACGCGTTCCGCACGTTGTAGGCGCCGAGCAGCGGTATCTCGAACGTGCCCACGGACGCGCCGCCGTGGCGAACTCCAAACCGCGTGGACTGCTCCGATACCGCAACGTCGTGCGCCTGCCAGTCGCTCCCCTCGCCCAACCCGAACGTCTCCACCCGGCAATGGGCATACTGCTTCAACGCCCGCGCGTCGTCGTTGTCGGCGCCGAGAATCAGCAGTCCGCGTCGCGGTATCAGGTTCACCAGCCGCCGGAAGGCCAACCTGATCGCGTCGAGATTGGGATAGATGTCGACGTGATCGAATTCGATATTGTTGACGACGACGACGTCGGGCAGATACTTCAGGAACTTCGCCGTCTTGTCGAAGAACGCGCTGTCGTACTCATCACCCTCGATCACGAAGTCGCGCCCACCGCCGACTCTGTAGCTGCTCTCGAAATTCTCCGCGATGCCGCCAATGAAGACGTTGGGATCCGCGCCGCCATGCGCGAGCAGCCATCCGACCAGCGAGGTGGTCGTCGTCTTGCCGTGCGTCCCCGCGATCACGATCGAACGCGAGCCCCACAAAAAGTGATCGCGGACGGCCTCCGGAAGCGAACAGTACCTGATCTTCCGATCCAGCACTTCCTCGAGCTCCACGTTGCCGCGCGAGATCGCGTTCCCGACCACGACGAGGTCGAGATCGCCCGTGATGTGCCCGGCGCTGTAGCCCTGGAACGTCGTGATCCCCTGCTGGACGAGAAAGTCGCTCATCGGCGGATACACGTTCTGATCCGAGCCGCGGACATCGTACCCTTTGCTCTTCAACAGCGCCGCGAGCGTCGCCATCGCCGTGCCGCACACGCCAATCAGGTGGATTCTCTTGAGCACTATGCCGTTACCGCTGCCTCTTCGATGACCAGCGACGCTCGCGGCGCCGTCAGTACCCGGGCCCTCACGCCTAAGGGCAGCGTGAGCGTGGGGCCGTGGGTGTGGCCGGAGGGCAGCCCGTACAGAATGGGGCCCCGAAAGCCGCTCGTGAGCTCCTCGACGACCTCGCGCGCCGTGGGCGATCCTGCAGGTTCGTCGCACCGCGGCAGTTCGCCAAAGATGAGCGCGGAAGCACGCGACAGGATGCCACTCAAATACAGCTGCGTGAGCATGCGATCGATCCTGTAGGGACGCTCGGCCACCTCGTCGATGAACAGCACGCATCCGCCAGGCGGATCGAAGGCGTAGGGCGTGCCGAGCGACGCGCAAATCTGCGTCAGCGTCCCGCCCACCAGCATGCCGGCGGCCTCGCCCGAGTGCAGCACCTCGACCTGTGGATGCGTGATCTCGTCGGGCGGATACGGACGGCACAGGCACCGCATGAACGTATCGCGATCGTAGAACTCCGGGCCGCGCGCCAGGCGTCCTTCCAGCATCGGACCGTGAAACGAGACGATCTTTCCGGTGAGCGTGAGCCAGCTCAGAAGCGAGGTGTTGTCGCTGTAGCCGATGAACGCCTTTGGCGGACCCGCCAGGAGCGACATGTCGAGCAGCGGCAGCAGATGAACGCTGCCGTAGCCCCCACGAACGGCAATCAGCGCCGCGATGTCGGGGTCGAGCCAGGCGCGCGCGAACGCGGCGGCGCGGGTTCGTGCCGAGCCGGCGGCGTACGCCCGGCGCTCGAAGACGCTCTCGTCGTAAACCGGTTGGAAGCCGAGCGTTCGGAGTTCGTTGAGACCCGCGTCGAACTCGGCGCGCGCAAAGGCGCTGGCCGGGGCGACGACGGCGATGCGATCCCCCTGACGAAGAGCGCGCGGCTTGCGCATGCGCTAGGCGTACCTCGCCATCTCGGCCGCGACCGCCTGGTGCTCGTCACGTCCGAGCAGAGTTCGAAGCGCGGTGCCCGTCAAAGGCAAGGGGCGCGGGGGCGCGAGGAAACGTTCCTTCACGCGGCGATGCCGCGCCAGGGCGTCCTCGACCCGCTTGACGGGAATCGCGCCATCCTCGATGGCATGGATGAGCGCCTCGAGCGCACCGGCTTGCACGTCCGCGTCGGTGCCGCACAACAGCACCGCGTCACACCCGGCGGCAATCGCCGCCACAACGGCCTCGGCGGTGCCGTACCGGTCGCTGATGGCCTTCATGTTCAAGTCGTCGGTGACCACCAGCCCCGAGTAGCCGAGTTGCTTTTTGAGGATGCCGTCCACGATCCGCGGCGACATCGTCGCGGGCCGCGACTCGTCGAGCGCCGGGATCAGGACGTGGGCGGTCATGATCGACGCGACATCCGCGTCGATCGCTGCACGGAACGGGACGAACTCGACGCGATCGAGCCGGTCGGGTGGATGCTCGACGACCGGAAGCTCGTGATGCGAATCGGTGCTGGTGTCGCCGTGCCCGGGGAAATGCTTGCCGCAGGCGGCGATGCCCTCCGCCTGCAGCGTGCGGATAATCACGGTTCCGAGCTTCGCGACGTCTTCCGCACGCTCCGCGAGCGCGCGGTCGCCGATCACCGGGTTCTTGCTGTTGGTGAGAATGTCGAGCACCGGCGTGTAGTCCAGCGAGATGCCAACGGCGCGAAGTTCGGCCGCCAGCGCTCGTGCGAACCGTTCCGCGAGCGTCTCGTCGCCACTCCGGCCGAGCGTCAGCATCGGGGGCCAGATCGTAAACGGACTTTTCAGCCGCGCGACCCGCCCGCCCTCCTGGTCGGTGCTGACCCAGAGCGGCAGTTCGCGTGCGAGTGCCTGCGCCTCGCGCGCCACTTCGGCCACCTGCTCGGGGGCCTCGACATTGCGTGCAAAAAGAATGATGCCGCCGAGGTCGAAGTCGCGTGCGAGAAGCCGCAGATCCCCAGGGATCGCATGGCCTGCAAACCCTGCGATTGCCAGCTGACCCACATGGCGCCGCATATCGCGCATCGACATCGAATGATTATAGCTTCCGGAAATCCCTAATCCTTTATCGGACATCCGTGATCGCCAGATTCGCCAGTCTCCCAAACCCGCTCATCACCCATCACGTACGCGATCGCCCGATTCAGAGATTCGCCGATGCACCAGTTTGTCAGATACGCGGGCGAGCAGCGGAGTCATGACCTCGCGCCGAGGACGCTGAGGACGCGGACGGTCGTGCGTTCGCCACGTCGCGCGTCGCGCGACAGGAGGGGAAGAAATCCGCACAGACAAACGGCGCCTCGCACCCCGCCGCTTGTCTGTCCGGATCTCTTCCCCTCACTGCGGCCGGCCTGCGGCCGGCCGTGGCGAACGCACGCAATCCCGGGAACTCTGCGATCTCCGCGATCTCTGCGCGAGATCCGTGCGTGCTCCGCGCGAGCACTCTCTCGCACCGCGAGCTGACAAAGTAGTGGGTGAGCGAATCACGATTAGGGATTGGGATGCGAACTCTAATTGAGGCTCAAGACATCGCCCGGCGCGAACGCGCTGGTGTCGGTATCGGGAATCGGGCGTTGCAGTGAACGCGTCCGCAGTGCGAAACCGAGAATCACCGCCAGCGCCGCGAAAGCCGCGATCGCGGCGGGCTCGCCGATCAACGCGAGCTCGTAGTCGGGCACTTTGGTCGTGTAGAGGATGAAGCCGATCAGGTACGCCCACCACCATCGCCCGAGATCGAGCCCCTCGGGATCCCATGGCTGCGCGCACGGCATGCCATCGGTGCGCCGCAAGGCGATCTCAATCAGGAGCACGCCCATGACGACCATGAACAGGCCGTGGATCGCGGCGAACCGCGCGCCCCACAACACAGCGTACAGCGGCACGAAGACGACCACTGGCGGCAGCACACCGAAAAGGAACATCGTCCGCTCCAGTGCGACCCGACTGTCGCGCCTTCCCGGCGGCGTGACGTCGAACATCCATGCGCTCTTTCGATCGGCAGGCAGCGACGCGGCAATGTTCAGCCCATAGACCAGAAACGCCATGGCGCTATAGGAGATCGATAGCAGCAGCACGCGGGGCGAGTCCGGCCGCGATGCCGCCATGGACATCCAGCCGGGCATGACCCAGGCGATGACGAGCCCCACCGTAGCGGCGACGACGAACCGGATAGCCTCGACGCGTCCGATCGCGGCCAGAAAGAACTGAGCGACCGCTTGCGCCTGTGACGACCGGCCGATGCGCCGCGTCACGAACGCGGCGAGCACCCGCGAGGCAGGTTCCCGCGCGCTGCCGCTCGACTCCTCGACGGCCGCAATCAGGACGCGCCGATAGGCAATCGGGTAGGTGACGAGCGTTGCCACGACGCCGACGGCGAGTGCGATGGCTGCCTTCGGCGCAAGGTGTAACAACACGGGATCCGTCGTACCGAGCAGCCACTCGTACATTCCGAGAAACCACATGGGCGGCGTCGCGAGGATCCACGGCTGAACCGACTGCCCGTGACCCGCGAGCGTATCGACGACCGAGCCGGTAAGAATCGGCAACGAGAGGAAGGCCGCGGCAATCGTGCCGACGAGAACAACTTGCATGATGGGCGCCAGGCGCCCGAACGTTCCCGCGCCGAGAGTCGCCAGCACCACGCCCTGCGTGCCCGTGACCCACAGAAACACACAGACACTCGCGGCCACGCTGGACACGAAATGCGCGCCGACGCCGCGCAGCGCAAACGCGAAGGTGCTCCTGGCCGCGAGCCCGAAGCCGAACGAGACCGACGCCAGCGCATTCATCGCGAGCGCAATCCCGACCATGTAGAGCGCCAGTGCGGCAAGCCGCGCGGCGATGATCGTGACAGGCCGAACGGGCAGAACGCCGAGCACGAGCGCGTCGCGCCGGTCGCCGAGCAGGCTGTTCCACGCGATTGCCGTGATCGTGGCGGTCGCGATCATGACGAACCCGAGATAGAGCGCCTTGTCGCCGCGCGTCAGGACGCGGAGCGCGTCCGGGCCCCGGATCAAGGCAATCAGGTTCCACTTGGCCGACATCATCATCGGCGCGAAGAAGCCCGGAACGGCTACGAATGCCACCAGCCAGAAAAACGACGTCTTGAGATCGTCGGTGCCGGCCGTAATCTCGTTCTCGAAGAACCGCGCCAGGAACGCGCGGCCGAGCGCTCGCGTCTGATCCGCCGCGTTCAAGGGCTGATCCATGGCTAGAGGTGGACCGCCTCGAGCAGCTGGGCAGCCACGCCGTCAACGTCTTCCTGCACTGCCAGCTGCGAGAACACGTCCTCGAGCGAGGGCAACGACATCAGCGCGCGCAGGTTCGACGCCGAATCGTCGGCAACCACACGCCCGGCGCGCAGGATGATCACGCGCGTGCTGATCTTCTCGACCGTCTCGAGCTCGTGGGAGCTGTAAAAGATGATCCGGCCATCGTCGGCGAGCGCGCGGACGACGGCCCGCAGAACGAGCGCGGTGCCGACGTCGAGTCCAGAGGCCGGCTCGTCGAGGATGACGAGTTGCGGGTTGTGCAGGAGCGCCGCGGAGAGCAGGATCTTCTGCCGCATGCCTTTCGAAAACGACGACAGCGTGGCGTGGTAATCGACGTCGAGACCGAACAGGTGCAGGAAGCGATCGATCTTCCGTTCGAGCGGACCAGGCGCAAGGCCCCGCAACCTGCCGCAAAGCCGGAGGTATTCGGGCCCGGTGAGGTAGGTGTAGACGTGCGCCTCCTCGGGCACGTAACCGACACGTGCCTTGTGGGATTCCAGCTCCTCCTGGATGTCCCGGCCGTCGAAGAAGATGTGCCCGGCGGTGGGCCGCATCAGTCCAGCCAGCATCTTCACCGTCGTCGACTTTCCGGAGCCATTCGGGCCCAAATAGCCGAGGACCTCGCCAGGGCGAACGGTCAGGCTCACCCCGCTCACGGCCGTGAGCGCGCCGTAGCGCTTGGTGACATCGCGAACTTCGAGCATGCGCCATTAGACACCACACGAAGGCGAATGGAGCCGCGCCTCAATATAATGTTGCGGTGTACATCGAGTCTTCCGCGCCCACTCGCATCGATCTGGCCGGCGGCACCATGGACATCTGGCCGCTGTACCTCTTCCATGACGGGGCGCAGACGCTCAATGCCGCGATCAGCCTTCGCGCGCGGTGCGCCCTCAGATCGCGCGCCGACAAGCGGATCGTCGTCGTTTCCGAGGACAGCGGGGCACGGATCGAAGCGCAACACTGGGCCGAGCTGCGCGACAATCACGAGCTCAAGCTGCTCGGGCGGATTCTCCACTACTTTCACGCCTCGGGCGTCGAGCTGCATACGCGATCGGAGTCTCCGATGGGAGCCGGCATCGCGGGATCGTCGGCGCTGAACATCGCGGTCTGCGCGGCGCTCGCGCGCTGGGCCGGCGCGAGGCTTTCAGATGACGCCTTGATGCAGATCGCCATGAACGTCGAAGCGCAGGCGATCGATGTTCCAACAGGCGTGCAGGACTACCGTCCGGCGGTGTACGGAGGAATTTCCGCGGTGGAGCTCCGCGTTGACGGAATCCGGCGCGTTGCGCTTCCCGTCGACCCTGGCGCGCTCGAGCAAAGGCTGGTGCTCGCCTATACGAACGCGTCGCGGAACTCAGGCATCAACAACTGGGAGGTGACCAAGCGTCACATCGACGGCGACGGCACGGTCCACGCGAGCTTCGCGCGGATTCGTGACATAGCGGCGCAAATGCGCGGGGCGCTCGAGCGCGCCGACTGGGCCGAGGTCGGCGGTCATGTTGCCGACGAGTGGACGAACCGGAAGCAGCTTGCTCCCGGGGTCACGACACCCGAGATCGACGCGATGCTGGCTGCGGCAGGCGCGGCCGGTGCATACGGCGGAAAGGTGTGCGGGGCGGGCGGCGGCGGATGCCTGTTCTGCATCGGGGATCCCGCAGCCGTCCCCGCGATTCGCGAGGCGCTCGCCGGCGCGGGCGCGCGCCTGCTCGATTTCCACATCGAACGCGACGGGCTGCGCGTCGCAACGCGCGACGCCGCGGCCGCACGCTAGCCTGCCGGTGGAGAACCTCGCGATCGCGCGGGTCCTCGCGGAGATCGGCGACCTCCTCGAAATCAAGAACGAGAACCCGTTCAAGATTCGCGCGTACCGTAACGCCGCCGATACGATCGCCCATCTGGGTGAGCCGGTCGCGGCACTATCGGCCGACGAACGGCTCGGCATCCCCGGCATCGGAAAAGATCTCGCCGGCAAGATCGGCGAGCTCCTGGACACCGGGCGCAGCACGTATCACCAGGAGCTCCTGCAGGAATTTCCTCCGACGATTCTCGACCTCCTTCGGCTCCAGGGTGTCGGACCGAAGACGGTCGCGTTGCTCTATCGTGGGCTCGAAATCCGCACGCTCGACGACCTCGAGCGCGCGGCGCGGGAAGGACGCATTCGATCGTTGAAAGGAATGGGGGCAAAGAAGGAAGCGCTCATCCTCAAGGCTCTGGAAGAGCGGCAGCGGTTCGCGGGACGGCGGCTGATGCCGGAAGCGTACGACACGGCCGCCGCGATCGTGGGCGAGCTTCGGGCGCACGCGCCCGCCGCGGACATCTCCATGGTCGGCAGCCTGCGCCGCGGGTGCGAAACCTGCGGCGATCTGGACATCCTCGCCGCCGGGGCTGCCGGATCGCTCATGGAGGCGTTCACCACGTACCGTTTGGTCGAACGTGTCCTCGCGCGCGGTGAAACGAAGTCGAGCGTCCTGCTGCATGGCGGCTTCCAGGCGGACCTTCGTCTCGTTCCGGCCGAGAGCCTTGGCGCCGCGCTGCAGTACTTCACCGGCTCGAAGGCGCACAACATCGTCCTGCGCGATCGCGCCATACACCTCGGACTGAAACTGAACGAGTACGGCTTGTTTCGTGTCGGCGACGATACGCGGATTGCCGGCGACACCGAAGACGGAATCTACGAAGCGCTCGGGCTTGCGATGATCCCGCCAGAGCTGCGCGAGAACCGCGGCGAGATTGAGGCGGCCGCAGCGGGCGCGCTGCCCCGCCTGATCAGCGCGTCAGATCTGCGCGGGGATCTGCACATGCACACGACCGAGACCGACGGGCGCGCGGATGCCGAAACCATGGCGCGCGCCGCGCGCGACGCCGGGCTCGAGTACATTGCCATCACGGATCACAGCCGCGCGGTCGCCATGGCGAACGGCCTGGACGAGCGTCGCGCGCTCGAGCATGCCCGGGCGATACGAGCCTTGAACGACCGGCTGGACGGGATCACGGTGCTGGCTGGCATCGAGTGCGATATCCGCGCGGACGGCTCGATGGATCTCTCCGACGAGTGTTTGTCCCAGCTGGACGTGGTGATCGCATCGGTGCACTCGGCGCTCCATCAGGAGCCGGCGGAAATGACAGAGCGGCTGCTCCGCGCAATTCGCTCGCCGTGGGTAGATATCATCGCGCACCCCACGGGCCGGCTGATTCTCAAGCGCGACGGCTCGAAATTCGACACCGAACGATTCTTCAGCGCTGCCGCCGACGCGGGAGTCGCGCTCGAGATCAACAGCCAAATCGATCGGCTCGACCTCGACGACACGCACGCACGGCTCGCGCACGATCGCGGCGTCACCCTCGTCATCGACTCCGACGCGCACTCGCCGGTTGCACTCGGAAACGTGCGGTGGGGCGTCACCGTCGCGCGCCGCGCGTGGCTCGAGCCCGGCGATGTCCTCAACACCCGGCCGCTCGCCGAGGTCCGCGCGCGCCTGCGGCGGAACCGGCGATAATCTTTCCGCGCATGGCCGAAGACAAACTCGCGGAAATCCGGCAGCTCTATTTCAAGACGACGCCCAAGACCATCGATCGCGACTTCGATCGCGCCATCGATCTCCTCAAATCCATGCCGGAGGAGCAGCGACACCGGGCCACGGTGTTCATGGAGGGGCTCGCGCAGATGCGCAAGGAGTTCAAGCCCGGCGCCCGGCCCCGGGACCATGCGGACGGCGACGACATCGACGATAGCTAGGACTTCTCCCCTTTCACCGTCATCCTGCGCGCCGCAAGTCTGACCGCCTCCGGCACATTGCGATCCATCGTCAACATCTTGAGGTCGCGTTCGTTCAGCCTCTGCAAGAGGTTCATGGAAATCGCCGGCGGAGTCTTTGGATTTCTCGCGAGCCCCGAGACGACCCCGTAATTTTTGGTCCAGGTCCGGTTCATCGCGATCGTGCGCAGCACTTCCTCGGTCACGTTCGCCATCTTGGCAAACGCTTCCACTTCCACTTCGGTGAGCTTCGGGCTGCTCAGGACGGCCGCCGCGACGAGCTTGTTGGAATCGCGAATCAACTGCGCGCGCTGCGCGCGGGTCCCCTTCATGGCAAGCTTCATCCGTTCCACGATCGGCAGCGATGAAAGCAGTTGATCTTCCGCCTTGTTGTCGTTGTCTTCCTCGTTCTGTGCATCCGTGAGCGGCGCGCTCGCATCAGCGGCTGTGTTACCGGAGGCGACAATCCCACGGTCGGCGAAGAACTGACGCATCTCCATAGGCACGTCGGAGCGCTGGAGAAACGCGCGCAGCGACTCGGCGGGAATCGCGTTCAGCGTAGCGCCCGCGCTGGCGGCGACCTCCGGATCCGAATCGTCGAGCAGCAATATCAACAACGCGAGCTGTTCGTGCGCCCGAGGGGCGAACGCCCCCTGCGCCGCGAGCAGTCGAACGTCCCGTGCGACTTCTCCGCGCCGAAAGAAGTCGAGGAGTGGCGAACGGAATCCCGGGTCCATCAGGCTATTGGGTGTACTCCGACAGGGTGGGTCTGGTGATACGAGCGGTCCGTACCTGCCCTGGAGAGCCAAGCGGCTTTCCGGGACGGCCGTTGATCGAGTAAGCGAACGCGCCGGCGTTGCCGACCGTGATGACGACAGTGTTGCGGGCCCTGAGGGTTTCGCGTTCGCCGGCATGCATCACACGGGATAGAACGGTCGACCCGTCGGCCGCGACCCTGACCCAGCAGTCGCCGCTC
>JBKPTT010000090.1:0-14890 GCA_046735635.1 Acidobacteriota bacterium
CGGTTCGAGGAGCATGCGTGCCATGACGAGGCGCGTCTTCTCGCCGCCGGACAAGGCGCGAATCTTCTTGTCCACGTCGTCGCCGGAAAACTGGAATGCGCCGGCGAGATTGCGCAGCACGCCAATCGATTCGTTCGGAAAATCGTGCTGCAGCTGTTCTTCGATGGTAAGGTGCGGGTTCAGCAATTCGAGCGCCTGCTGCGCGAAGTAGCCCATCTTCAGGCTCGCGCCAAGCTGCACGCTACCCGCATCGGGCGTCACCGCTCCCGCCACCATCTTCAGCAGCGTGGACTTGCCTGCGCCGTTCTTGCCCATTACGCACCAGCGTTCGCCGCGGCGGACGTTCAGATTCAGATCGTCGTAGAGCACCCGGCGTCCGTAGGCCTTGGCGACGTGCTCGATGCTGACGACCTGTTCGCCCGATCGCGGCGGCTGGCGGAAATCGAACTGCACGATGCGGCGCCGCTTGGGCAGCTCGATCTTCTCGATCTTGTCGAGCGCCTTGATGCGGCTCTGCACCTGCGCGGCCTTCGCCGCATGCGTCTGAAAACGCTCGATGAACCGCTGCTCCTTCGCGAGCATCGCCTGCTGGCGCGCGTAGGCGGCCTCGCGGTTGGCTTCGCGGATGGCGCGCTCGCGCTCGTAAAAGTCGTAGTTGCCGCTGTAGGCGGTGATCTCGCCGCCATCGATCTCCGCAATCCTGCTGACGATGCGGTTCATGAAGTCGCGGTCGTGCGACGTCATCAGCAGCGCGCCGGAAAATGTCTTCAGAAAGTCCTCGAGCCAGACGATCGATTCGATGTCGAGGTGATTGGTCGGCTCGTCCATCAGCAGAACGTCCGGACGGCCGAGCAGCACGCGGGCCATGGCGACACGCATCTTCCAGCCGCCGGAGAGCTCGCCGACGTCTCCCTCGATCCGTTCGTCGTCGAATCCGAGTCCATGCAGGACTTCGCGCGCCTGGCGCTCGAGCGCGTACCCGCCGCTGTGCTCGTACTCCTCCTGCACCTCTCCGAATCGAGCGAGGATCGCGTCCATCTCGGCCGCGCGATTCGGGTCGCTCATCGCATGCTGAAGCGCTTCGAGCTCGTGATGCAGATCGCCGACGCGGCCGCTGCCGGCAATCGCTTCGTCGAGTACCGAACGGCCCGACATCTCTTCGACATCCTGACGGAAGTAGCCGATCGTCAGCTTCTTCGGAACGGAGAGTTCCCCTTCGTCTGGCGATTCCTCGCCCACGATCATGCGGAAGAGCGTCGTCTTGCCGGCGCCGTTCGGTCCGACGAGCCCGACCTTCTCACCGGGATTCAGCTGGAACGAGGCGTCGACGAAGAGAACCTGCCGCCCGTATTGCTTGTTGATGCGGGAAAAGGCGATCACACGGAAAGATGGACGGCGCGCGCAATCGTCGAGATGAGGTTTTCCGCCGCAAACGGCTTCGCGACGTGGGCGTAGAAGCCCGCGTGCAGCGCGGACCGTCGATCTTCGCTCGTCGCGTAAGCGGTCACCGCGATGACGGGCAGCGAGCCGCCCTGTTCGGGGGGCATGCGGCGCAGTTCATTCAGCAGGGCGAAGCCGTCGGCACCCGGCATGCCGATATCCGCCACAACCGCCTGCGGACGCTCCGAACGCTGGTCGCGCAACGCGCCGAGCGCCTCGGCGACCGATGCGACCGCGGTCACCGACGCGCCCGCGTCGGTGATCGTCGTCGAGACGATTTCGCGTGCATCAGGATCGTCCTCGACGACGAGGATGTGAACACCTCGCAGCTCCGGTGTCGTCGCACTGGACTCGACGGAGTGCCGCCGCGTCACCCGGCGCGCCGGCAGCGAGACGATGAACGTTGTGCCCGCGTCGGGGCCGCCGCTGTCAACCGTAACCGACCCGCCGTGCAGGTGTACGATCTCGCGAACCAGCGCGAGCCCCAGACCAAGACCGCCGTGGCGCCGCGCCGCCGACGGATCGGCCTGCTTGAAGCGCTGGAACACGTGCGGCATGAAATCACGCGAGATGCCGACACCGGTGTCGATCACCGACACGCGAACGCCGTCCTCCGCCGCGGCGAGCCGGGCGCTGACGCGTCCACCACTGTTGGTGAACTTCACGGCGTTGGAGAGAAGGTTCCAGAACACCTGCAGCAGCCGATCTGCGTCGCCGCGCACCATGGGAACGCCGTCGGCCAGGTCAAGGGACAGCTCGATGCCTTTCGCCTCGGCTGCCGGACGAACGACATCGACCGCGGACGTCAACGTGGCGGTCAGGTCGAGGTCCGTCATCTCGAGCCGCACTTTTCCGGCGCTGATGCGCGCCATGTCGAGCATGTCGGTGACGAGCGTCAGCTGGGCGGTCGCGTTTCGATCGATCACGTCGATTGCGCGCGCCAGCATCGCCGCGTCCGGTTGCCGCGAGCGCAGAATGCGTGTCCACCCGAGCACGGCGTTGAGCGGCGTGCGGATTTCGTGCGACAGCGTCGCGAGAAATTCGTCTTTCACGCGCGAGGCTTCTTCCGCGGTATGGCGCGCCGCTTCGGCGGTGGCGATCTGCGCGCGCAGCTCGCGCTCGGCGGCCACGCGTTCGGTGACGTCGACAATTACGGTGATCGTACCGACGATTTCACCCCCCTGGACCAGCGGCGCAATGCGTCCGCTCTGCGGCATCTGCTCGCCGTCGGCACGCGTGCTCGGCACCACGTGCCTGTGCAGGGCATGCGACAGCACCTTGATTTCGCCCTGCAGCGCCTCGGCGTAATAGCGATCGAAGCCCCGCTCACGCAGCGACGGGACGATATCGAACAGCGGTCGGCCGAGCGCCGCCTCCGGTCTGATCCCCGTCGCCGTCGACAGCCAGTGGTTCCAGGCACGAACGCGCAGGTCGGCGTCGGTGGTGAGGATCCCTTCGGCGGCGTGATCGTTCAGCCATTGCAGCGTGGCGGCCGCCAGGTCCAGCGGATCGGCGCTCGTATCGCCAACCCTCATGCCTGCTCGCGCTCCCACTGTTCGACGGCGACGAGCAGGCGCGACAGCGATTGCACGGTCAGCACGATGACCACGTAGCCTGTGACTTCCGCGTCGCGCAGGCGGAAGCCTGCCGTGACGACGAGCGCGTAGCGGAAGGAGTCGCCGGTGCCGATCATCCGGTCGACGATGGCACGAAGGCTGGCGACGTCGATGTCCGGAACGGAAAACGAGATCGGCACTTTCAGGAGGTTGCCGAACGTGCCCAGGCAGGCGTTGAGCAGAATGTTGCCGACTTCCGTGAGCACTTCGCGCGCCGAAGCATCGAGCGCCAGCGGCAGCGCGGGTTCGTTGGTAAGCAGCTCTTTCAGCGTCGCGGCCGCAACCGGATCGAGGAGCAGCATCGCGTCGCCGCCGACGGGGCCCGCGAACATCTGATGGACACTCGCGACGTCACCCGTCATGAACGCACTCAGCTTCGCGTTGAGCTGATCGACGGGATGGATGGCAACGTGCGGCACCTCGAGAATCACGCGGTGCCCGGTGAGACTCGAAAGCGACGCGCCGGCGCGGCCGAATCCGATGTTCAGCAGCTCGACGAGCGCATCGTGCTGAACGCTGGTCAGCTCCATTTGCCCTCGGCGTCAAGCGTCGAATTGCCCTCGGCGTTAAGCGTCGAACGGACGAGCGGCAGGAACTGCTCCGCCTCGAGCGGTTTGATGAGAAACCCGACGCCGCCGGCCGCGGTGACGAGCTCCTGCGAAGACGTCTGCACATCGGCAGACACGACGATCACGCGCGCACCGCTGTCCATCTCCCGTAGCTTCGCGAGCACATCAAGACCGTACATCCCTTTCATGACGAGGTCCAGCACGACCAGATCGGGACGCGCGACGAAATACCGTTCGAGCGCAGCCATGCCATCCTCGGCCTCCAGCACTTCGTAGCCCGCACTCTCGAGCATCGCGCGCGCGCGGCGCCGCGCCAGACCGGAATCATCGACGACGAGAATTCGCCCGCTCATATGCGCTCCATGATGGCCTGCGCCATACGTTCAAGTGTCACCGAACTGTCACTGAGCCCCGCTTCGACTACCGACCGCGGCATGCCGTAGACGACGCACGACTGCTCCGCCTCCGTAAGCACATGTCCGCCCTGCGCCTTGATCCATGCGGCGCCCTGGCGACCGTCGGCACCCATTCCCGTCATCACCACGCCGAGCGTGCGGCCGCCGTAGGTTTCCGCCGCGGATTCGAACAGCACGTCGACCGACGGGCGGTGCGGCGTATCGAGGGGCCGCAAGTCGAGGTGCGCGACCACGCGACCGCCGACGCGCCGGAATGTCAGGTGCCGGCCTGCCGGCGCGAGCAGGACCACCCCCGGTACCACCTCATCGCCCTCCGCCGCTTCCTTCACGGTGAGGGCGGTCATCTCATCGAGTTTGCGCGCGTACATCTGTGTATACCCGATCGGCATGTGCAGCACGATGGCGACCGGAACCGGCATGTCGGCGGGCAGCGCAGGCACCACGATCTTCAACGCTTGCGGACCGCCCGTCGAAATCCCCATCACCACGATGTCCGCGCGACCGCCATCGGGGCGCGGTTCCCGGGACACGCGCGCGGCCACGGGCGCCAGCGTGGCCTGGGTGCGCCGCATCGGCGCCAGCGCCGCCGCCTTTACCTTTTCGAGCAATTCGTCGCTCAGTTCGAGCAGCCGGTCGCTGGCAAGCGCGGTCGGCTTCTGGATGAAATCGACGGCGCCCGCGTCGAGCGCCGCCAGCACGTGCTCGCCGGACTGGTTGGCGACGCTGATGATTACAATCGGCGTCGGACGGCGCGCCATCTGTTCGCGCACGAAGGACACGCCATCCATTTCCGGCATGTTCAAGTCGCAGGTAATGACATCCGGCTCCATTTCCGCCGTGAGCGCCAGCGCTTCGCGCCCGTCGCGCGCGCTGCCGACGACTTCAATGAACGGACTGCGCGACAGCATCTGCGCCACCATCTTCCGTACGTACGCCGAATCGTCGACGACGAGAACCTTGACCACGCGGTTGAGTGCCGCCTTCGGGAGCGGATTGGTACCAGTCGTCATGATTTGCAGTACACGTAAGCGCCACCGATCTCGCGCAACTCGAAGCGCGTGGTCAGCCGCAGGAGCGATTCCGCCGCGCCTACGCACAGGTATGCCGGCGAGGCCATGAGATCGGCAAACGCTTCGACGACCTGCGCGACCGTTGGTGCGGTGAAATAGATAAATAGATTGCGGCAGAAGATCACGTTGCTGCCGCCGAGCACCGCCAGCTGATCCCGCTGCACGACGTTCAGGCGGGTCCACGACTTGACGCGGCGGTGAAGGTCGGGCTTGACCGTCCATTCGCGGCCGCCAGCCTCCTCAGCGAAGTACTTCTCGCGCAGCGGCTCCGGCAGCTGGCGGAACGCGCGGCCGCCGTAGCGGCCGGCACGCGCCCGCTGCAGCGCCGCCTCGCTCGCGTCGCTGCCGTGGATTTCGATCGGCACGCGGCCGAACCAGCCCCGCTCCTCGAGCGCGATGGCCATCGACAGCGGTTCTTCGCCGCTGGCGCATGGCACACTCCAGATGCGCACCGGCCAGCTGTGGTTCGCCACCAGCTGCGGCACGATTACGTCCGCGAGCGCGGTGATCTGATCAGCCTCGCGCCAGAAATAGGTTTCCTGCACCGAGAGCGCGTCGATGGCGCGCACCCACGCATCGGCCGCGCCGCCGTCGTACTTGAGCAGGTAGTAGTAGTCGAGAAATGAGTCGAACCCGTGTTCGATGGCAAGGGGCGCCAGACGATCGCGCAGAAAGTCGAGCCGCCCGTCGTCGTAGAACATTCCCGTCTGCGCGGCGACGAGGTCCCGCAGCAACTCGAGGCTGCGCTCCGGGATGCGCAGTCCTTTGACGTCAGGACCGGCGAGCACGGGCGGACGCAACGAGATGCCGCTCATACGGCGGGCGGCTCCGGCGTCACCGCCCACCGGTGACGGCGACAGACGGTCGCCGCGAGGCGACGCACGCCGGCGTCAGCATCGGTGCGACTCAATGCGGCGATGGCATCGGCCGCCACAGAGGTGCCGAGCCGTCCGAACGCGGCGATGGCGGCGCCGCGCACGGTGGCCGACTGATCGCCGAGGGCCGCCACGAGCGCGTCGGACGCGCGGGGCGTGCGCATGCGCGCCAGGATTTCAGTGACAGCGACCCGCGCCAACTCGCGCGGCGACGAGAGGCATGACGAGAGGTGATCGACGGCGTCGACGTGCGTCGCCAGCGCGGCAATCGCCGATTCGCGGGTTGCGGGCGCCGCGGCCAGATCGACCAGGGCAGCGATGGCCGCGCGGCGGGTGGGCTGGTCCGGCGAGCCGCACAGCTGCCCGAGCGACTCGATCGCTAGGCGCGGGACGTCGGCGACCTCGCCGGCACGCGCCGTCCATGCGAGCAGTTCCACCGCACGCGCGCCGCGGGCGCGCGCCAGCGCACGCACCGCGCCGTTGCGCCGTATCAGGTCCGTGCAGCGCACGGCGTCCTCGATCAGGTCGCCCGCTTCAATCGTCGAATCGGCGGCGATCGCCGCCAGGGCAGCGGCCGCGACATCCCGTTCGGCATCCGCGACGA
Source organism: Acidobacteriota bacterium (assembly GCA_046735635.1). GTDB lineage: Bacteria > Acidobacteriota > Vicinamibacteria > Vicinamibacterales > 2-12-FULL-66-21 > JALZOC01. The sequence goes on from JBKPTT010000090.1 coordinate 6,591, forward strand.
GCGACCGCGCCACGGTGGCGGCCATCGCTGCGTCGATGGCGGCGAGTGCCTGCAGCGCCGCGATGCGCACGTGCGGAGCGGGATCGTCGGTCACCAGCCGGGCGAGACGAGCCGCGGCAGCGCGATCGCGCCGCCATCCGATGGCGCCTGCGGCGAAATACCGGACCCACATGTCGCGGTCCTCGAGCGCGTCGATGAGCGGCGACACGGCGACGGCGCGTTCGACGGAGCGAAGCGCATGCGCCGCCGCCGCTCGATTACGCGGCGTCTCGTCAGCGACGGCGCGAATGAGCCGGGCGACGGCGCGCGGATCGTCCAGCATCGGCAGCTGTTCGAGCGCGGCGCGCCGGACGTCCTCGTCACTGTCGTCGACGGCGTGGAGGATGCCGGACACGAGCTCTTCGAAGCCGAAATAGCCGGCGACGCGAATCGCGCAGGCGCGCACACGCGGGTCCGCGGCGCTCAGCCGCGGAGCGACGCGCGAGGCGGTCGCATCCGCCCCGATGGCGTTGACCGCCGCGAGCGCCGCCTGTCGAACCATCGGGTGCGTGTGTGCGAAGAGCGGCAGCAGCGCATCGAGCGCTGACGGGTCACCGAGCCGCGCGAGCGCGGCGGCGGCGGCCGCCGCCAGTTCCGCGTCCGCCGTCTCAAGCGCCGCTATCAATGGACCGACAGCACGCGAATCGCCAATGGCCCCCAGCAACGTTGCCGCGGCGAGCCGCGCGCCGCGATCGTCGGCGGTCAGCCGCGCAACCAGCGGCTCGACGGCCGCGTGTCCCATCGCAACAATCGCCTCGGCGGCGATCGCCTCAACGGCCGGCTCACCCAGCACGGCGAGCATCGAGTCGAGTGCGGCCGTTCCTTCCCAGCCGAGCACGGTGACGGCCGGCGCAAGCGGCGCCCGCCGCGCGGACACGGCCTCTGCCAGATGGACGCGGCCCTGCGCCGTCAGCGCAGCACGCGTGAGCTCGACGATCTGCGCGCCCGCGGCGAAGGCGTCTTCATAGCGATCGCGGATCCGCACGAGGGCGGATGCGGCGTCGGTTACGGATTCCGCGTCGGTGTTGACAATGGCGACGAGCGGCGCGACGGCATCTTCATCACCAGACATCGCCAGCGTCTGGATGAGCGCGGGCCGCAGCAGCGGGTTGTCCAGCAGCGCCGCCAGCGCGGGCGCAACTCTCGCGTCGTCGGCTTTCGCGAGCGCGTCGATCGCGGGGAACGCGAGGTAGAAGTCCGCGGATTGCGCGATGCGCGCCAGCGGTTCGACCGCGTCGCCGGCACCGAGAAGGCCAAGCGCTTCGATCGCGTGAAACCGCACGTTGGCATCCACATCGTCGAGCGCGCGCACGAGCGCGGGGATAGCGGCGCGGTCACCGGCGCGGCCGAGCGCGAGCGCCGCGTGCATGCGGAGATCGGTCTCGGGGTCCGACAACAGCTCGACCAGCGGCGCCGTCACGTCGCGGTTGGCGGCGGTCAGTACCTGCAATGCGCTGCTGACGACGTTGAAATCCGTGTAGCCGCGTCGCAGCGCACCGAGCAGATGCGCGATTTCCGCGGTTGACACCTGTTGTCGCAGGGTGCGGACGGCCGCGCCGCGCACGCGCCAGTCGGCCGCGCCGACCGCCGCAAGCGCGTCGTTCGGCTGTAACTCGCCGGATTCGAACTTTGACGTAAGCGCCCGGTCGCGGTCGCGCTGCGCGGTGACGTCCTCGATCGTGATCATCGCGCCGACAATCCGGCCCTCCGCGTTGAGCGGTGCGAACGTGACGAACTGCTGCATTTCCGAGAAGTACGGCGACTGCTCGCGGACGGGACAGGCGATGAGCGCCTGATGAAACACAGGCGCGAGCACACGCGACCTGCCGGTGGCCATGACATCCTCGAGCACCGACCGCACGAGCGCGGCGCGTTGCGGCGGCACGAGCGACAGCAGCGGCTGGCCGATGACCTCGGCCTCGGTGCGGCCGGTGACCTCGGCCAACCACTGGTTCCAGCTCTGAACGGACAGATCGCAGCCAATGGTGACGACGCCGAGCCCGGGGGACGAAATCATGCGGCGCGTTTAGCGCGCCCGGCCACGGCCATTGGCAGATTTATCCACGATCGTTCGATCCATGAGACCGCTCAGCGTTTCCGCCTGCTTCAGCAGGTCCACCGTGCTGCCGCGCGTCTGGCGGACGCCTTCCGCGTTGCGCTCGGTGATGCGACGCACTTCCGCGAGCTGCGAGACGAGACGCGCCGCTGCGGTCGACTGCGCCTTATTGGCGTGCGTCATGCTCTTGATGTCGCGCGCGGTGGCAGCGGCCGCGCGTGACATTTCCTTCATCGTGCGCACCTGTTCGGCGGTGGCGCGCGCCGCCTGGTCGGACTGTGTGCGCATGTGATCGGTGGCCGAGGCGATCTGCGAGACGGCGGCCGCCTGCTCGCTCATCGCCTTGGTGACGAACGCGATCTGCCGGGAGAGATCGGCGATGGCCGTTGAGATCTGCCCGGCGGCGCTCGCCTGCTCCGCCACGGCGCGCGAGGAGGTCGCCGTGCCGCGGCGGATCGATTCGGTCGCCTCGGTGAGTTGGGTCGTCGTCGCGGTCTGCTCGGCCGTGGCCCTGCGCACTTCGACGGCGAGCTTCGACGTGCTCTGCGCGGCTTTCATGATGTCGCGCGAGGCGCGCCCCTGTTCGGCGACGGCCTTGCTCACTTCCTGCGCGATCTTCCGCATCTGACCGGTGCTGTGCACGATGGAGCCGACGGCGGTCGCCTGCTCGGCGGTGGAGGCCGCCACCAGCTTGGCCTGTTCCGCGGTCGCGGTGATCGCCGCCGCGACCGATCGTCCGGCGACGCGCTGTTCATCGGTCGCGCGCGCAATCTGGCCGACCAGCTCGGCCGTCTCGCCGATGCCGGTCAGGATCTTCCGCAGACCCGTCGCACCGGTCTCGGCGACCGCGCTGCTGTCGTCGGCGATGCGCAGACTCTCGTTGGAGGCGGCGATCGCTTCCTGCGCGACGTCCTGCAATCCTTTGACGATCGCCGCGATGTCCGACGTCGCCTTGGCAGAGCGATCCGCCAGATTCCGAATCTCTTCGGCGACCACGGCGAAGCCACGGCCGGCGTCGCCGGCGCGCGCCGCCTCGATGGAAGCGTTGAGCGAAAGCAGGTTGGTGCGCTCCGCGATGACGTTGATCGTGTCGACGATCGAACTGATTTCGTTCGCGCGCTTCCCCATTTCGCGCATCACAGTCGAGGACTGCGACATCGTGTCGCGCAGTCGCCCAATCCCCTGAATCGACCGCTGCACTGCCGTGCCGCCCTCTTCCGCTTCGGCCGCCGTGCGGCGCGTGAGATCGTTGGCGCGCGCGGCGAGGCTGCTCACCGCCTCGATCGAGCGCTCCATCTGCGCGGCGCTGCTCGCAGCGCCGACGGCGGTCTCGGTAATCTGCCGTCCGCTCTGCGCCACGCTCTGCACCGAGCGCGACGTCTGCTCGATGGCGGACGCGTTCTGCTCGACCATCGAGTTGAGGTTTTCCGTCATGGCGCCGACCTGCTCGACCGACGACGCCATCTCGTTGATCGACGAGGCCGTCTCCTCGGCGGCGGCGGCGAGGTCGTCGGCGTTGCCGGCGACGCTGCGCACCGACGATGCCATCTCCACGAGCGACGCCGACGTCTGCTCGACCGAGGTCGTCAGCGCCACCCCGTCATCCTTGACGCTTCTGATGCCGGCCGACATCTGCGTCATGGCCGTTGTGACTTCCTCCGCCGACGTGGCCATCTCGTTGGCGGTGTGCGCGACCTTAGTGATGGATGCGGCGGACTCGTCGACGGAGGCGGCGTTCTGCGCCACCAGCGTGGCGAGGCTAGTCGTGTTCGCCGCCACCTGCTCGATCGAGGCAGCCATCTCGTTGACGCCGGAGACGAGTTCCTCCGCCGCGGTCGCCACGCTCTCCGCCTGCGTGGCCGCTTCGGTGAGTGACCCCGCCATCCCCTCCACGTCGACGACGGCTGCGTCGAGCGACTTCACCTGCGCTTCGGCGCCGTCCCAGACGTCGTCGGCGACGCGCGCGATGCCGGTCGCCGCTTTCCTCAACTGCGCGGCCTGCCCGAGCACGAGCCGCGGATCGAAGGCGGCGTGTCCATTGCCATTTCCGGGTGCCGTGCCGTTGCGTCTTCGCGTTGCCATGTGTTCTCCGAGGCGGTCAGGCCGCCAGAATTGGTTCGGTCGCCAGCAGTTGTTCGAGGTCGAGAATGACGATCATGCGATCGCCGATCGTGGCGATGCCGGCGATATATGGCGTCGCGCCGCCTGCGAGCGCGTCGCCCGGCGGATGAATCGCCGCCGCGTCGATGCTGAGAAATTCGCGGCAGGCGTCGACGAGCAGGCCGACGCTCCGCCCGCGGAGACTGGCAACGAGGAACCGCGTTCGCAGATCGGCGGTCGCGCGTTCGAAGCCGAACCGCGCGCGCATGTTGATCGCCGGCACGATCTCGCCGCGCGAAAACACGACGCCGTCGACGTAGGGCGCGGCGTTGGGGACGCGCGTCACCTGGTCGACCATGTCGACGTGCGCGACCTGTCGGCTGGGCAGCGCGTAGGTCGTGCCCGCCACGGTAAAAAGAATGTGGTGATCGCCTGCTCCGCCGCTCATGCAATCTCCTCGATGTGCTCGCGCGGCGGTGCCGCGCGGTCGCGCTGCCGCCGCGCCAGTGCCGCCACGTCGAGGATCAGCACCGCGCGCCCGTCGCCCAAATCGGTTGCCCCGGCGATGCCGTCGACGCGAATCAGCGGATCCGTTGTCGATCGGACGACGATTTCCCGCTGACCGACAATGCGGTCGACGAGCAAGCCGACGGCGGCCGCGGCGGTCCCGGTCACGAACGCGTGGTAGCGCGCCGCGTTGCGTGACGCGATGTTCAACACGGACGACAGGCGCACAACGGGCAGCGCGCCACCGCGGTAGTGGATAATGTCGCGCCCTTCGAGCACGCGGATGGCGCCCGCGTCGACTTCGATCACTTCGCGAACCGCCACCTGCGGTACGGCGAAGACGTGCCCGCCGATGCGCGCGATGAGGGCGTCCGTGATCGCCAGCGTCAGGGGCAGCTCGAATGAGAAGCGCGTCCCCGCACCAGGCTGCGACGTAAGCCGCATCGTCCCGCCGAGCTCCTGCACGGTGTTGCGAACCACCGCCATGCCGAAGCCGCGACCGCTGACACGATCCGACGCGTCGCGCGTCGAAAACCCAGGCGAACAAATCAGGTCGAGCAGCGCCGCATCGTCGACGTGCGACGGCACGGGCAAGGCGGCCACCCGAGCTCGGGCTACGACACGGTCGGCATCGATGCCACGCCCGTCGTCGCCGATATGGATCGTCACCATTTCGCCGGCGGCGACGGCTTGAAGCACAATGGTCCCTTCCGGCGTCTTGCCAGCCGCGATGCGATCGTTGGCGGGCTCGATGCCATGGCTGACGGCGTTGCGCACGACGTGCAGCACAGGATCCAGCATCCGCTCGACGAGAAACTTGTCGATTTCTGTCGCCTGCCCCGACATGCCCACTTTCACGCGCTTGCCGGTTTCACGTGCGAGGTCGCGCACGACGAACGGCACGCGGCGGAACATTTCGCCGACAGGGACGAGCCGCACGCGCATCACTCCTTCGCGCAGCTCGCGCAGCTGACGCTCAATGGCGGCGGTGTTCTCCTGGATGGCGCGCCATTCGGTCGGTGGCACATGCGGCGCCACGCGCGCAATACTGTCGCCGAGGCGCGCGCGGAGAATGACGAGGTCGCCGATCATGCGCATCAATTCGTCCAACCGGCCGAGGTCGACGCGAACGTAATGGACCGCGGCGTGGCGGCCGTCTTGGTCGACGCCGTGCGGCGGCTGCTCCGCATCCGTGGCGGTCGCCGCGAGCGGCTGCTCGAGCACCGAGCAGACCATGCCATCGGCTGCCCAGGCCGCGCGGTTCTCGGCGTCCGGTTCGCCGCCAAGGAGAAAGCGGAACGCGATCGCCCCGTCGGCCGTGACGACTGGCGTTGCCGTGACGATGTCCACCGTCTCGCGCAGCCGCGCCCGTACGGAATCGACGTTGACGCCGCGCGCGATGAGCTCCGCCGACGGCGTGAACACGCATTCCCACGGCGCGGCGGCCACGCGGTGGGCGTGAGAGGGTCCCTCACCCGGGGCGCCACCGGCCATGACGGCGTGCAGCTTGTCGACGGTCCGCTGAATGTCGATTGCTGGCACGCCTGTCCGCCGCGCGGCGATCGACTGGTCGAGCACACGCGCCGCGTCGATGAGGACCTCGAGGTCGGCGGTCGTCAGGCGAATCTCACCTTCACGCAGCGCGCGCAGGTAACTCTCCATCTCGTGGGCGAGCAATTCCGTCTCGCGGTGCTCGACCATGCCGGCGATCCCTTTCAGCGAATGAAAGGCGCGGAACAATTCATCCGTCACGGCTGCGTCGGGGCGCGGCTGACCGATCGACAATTCGAGCGCGAGGACGTCTCGGCGGACGATGGCGAGGTGCTCGTCGCACTCCGCGAAGTAATCGTCGAGAAAACTGTCGAGGAAGTCTGTCACCGCTCCGCCCGCTCGAGAAGTTGACGCGCCTGGTCGGCGAGGCTGTTGGGCGCGAATGGCTTCGTCATATATGCGGTGGCCCCCGCCTCGAGCGCCGCCACGCGGCTCGCATCGTCGCCGCGCGTCGTGAGAATGATGACCGGCACTTCCCGATAACGCGAGTGCGAGCGCACGAATCCGAGCACTTCGAGGCCATGCATATCGGGCATATTGAGGTCGAGGACGACGAGTTCGACGGGACCGACGGCGAGCCGTTCAATTGCTTCCAATCCCGACGCCGCCTCGATGAACTCGCACGACCCCGACATCTTCGCCAGCGACACACGGACCATGCGACGAATCGTCGGCGAGTCGTCAACGATGAGTATCTGATTCATTCCGGATCAGCCGCAGGCGAGACCCCGAGGCAGGCCGTTCACTATAACCGCTGGTTGGCCTCTGTGTCGCACGCGATTGCGCGGCCGAGCTTGCGAACCGGTGCATGAATTCACAATTCCCGGCGCAGGCGCCGCGAATTATTTCGCAGCGAGCGCAGGCACAATAGACACGTGAGTTCGCGTGTCGTCTATTCGACCGGCACGGGGCGGATGTGCCCCGGCTGCGGGTGGCCGGAGACAAACTGCGCATGCAGCAGCAAGCGCAGAGCGAACCAAGCCATCCCATCCCGTATCGTGGCGAAGCTGCGCATGGAGAAGAAAGGACGGGGCGGCAAGACGGTCACTGTCGTCGATGGTCTTCCGCACAACGACGCATTCCTAGAAGAGCTGGCGCAGGAACTCAAACGGCTGTGCGGCACCGGCGGGACGGTGACCGAAGGCGGCATCGAGCTGCACGGCGACCTGCGCGATCGCCTGCGCGATGCGCTGGCTCAGAAAGGCTTCGTCGTCAAGAGATAGGCGTCAGCGGGCCGCCATCGCGTCAGCGATCGCGTGGCGCAGCTTCGGGTCTTCAGGCGTGACCTCGCTCGGGAAGAACGCGCGCACACGTCCGTCCTTGCCGACGACGTACTTGGCAAAGTTCCAGACAGGCAGATGGCCGCTGGCGCCGAGGTATGCATAGACAGGCGACTGATCGCGGCCGGGGTGTGTAACCACCTTTGAGAACATCGGGAACGTCACGTCGTAGGTACGTTTGCAGAAGGTGGCGATCTCCTCGCTGGTCCCGGGCTCCTGTTCGCCGAAGTCGTTGCTCGGGAAGCCGAGCACGGCAAAGCCCTTGTCCTTCAGCTCGCGATGCAGCGCCTCGAGACCTTTGTACTGCGGCGTGTAGCCGCAATAACTCGCCACGTTGACGACGAGGGTCACCTTGCCGCGAAAGTCTCCGAGATCTGCGGGCTTGCCCAACAGCGTCTGCGTCTTCAGGTCGTAGAACGAAGCAGGACCGGCTGCGCTTGCGGCGGCGAGCGCAAAGAACGACGAAACGAGGGCGAGCAGCGGAGTTCGGATCATGCCGACATCATCTCACGACCCACCCATCGCTGCTGTAGTCGAAGCGTTGAATCTCGCCCGCACCGAACCGCCGATTCGCCGCATCCCACACGAGATGCTCGACGACGATTCGGTTTCGTTCAATCCGCAGGACGTTGAACGCATTCGGCTCGCCGCGAACGCGTGTGGATGTCGCGGTGCCTGCTTCGACGACGATGGCGGATCGGCCGCCGACGTTGTAGCGCTTGGCGGTGGGGCCAGCGAACGTCACGTGCAGGTGGCCGGTCAGGAAC
>JBKPTT010000091.1:0-12326 GCA_046735635.1 Acidobacteriota bacterium
GTATTCCTGTCGGCCCTCGGCATCTATGGCGTGCTGGCCTACGACGTTTCACAGCGGACGCGTGAGATAGGCGTTCGCAGCGCAATCGGTGCGTCGCGAGGGCAGATTACCGCTCTGGTTCTGCGTCAGGGATTGTGGAAGGGCGCAATCGGCGTCGTTCTCGGTCTGGTTGGCGCGGCGCTCCTCAGCCGGTCCATGACGACGCTGCTGTTCAACGTGCGGCCGACAGATCCCGCTGTGTATGCAGCGGTGTCGGCGGTGCTGATCGCCGTGGCGGTCCTCGCGAGCTATCTACCCGCACGCCGGGCCGCACGCATCGATCCTCTGCTTGCGTTGCGTGAAGAGTGAGGCTATCCCAACGGATTACGCGACCGCTTGGTCACCGTTCGAGCGGCGCATTCGGCGAAGAGGCTCGGCTCATTCCTGGCGGAGCGTAAGCGCAGGATCGAGGTGGGCCGCGCGCGTGGCCGGCATCAAAGCCGCCATGAGAGACGAGACGATGATCGTGAACACGCCGCCGGCGTAGGCGAGCGGATCGAGGACGTACACGATCTCGCCAATACCCGCCGCGACTGGCGCGGCCAGCAGCAACGCGGCCACTCCGGCGGCGGAGACACCGCCGATGACGAGGCCATAGCCGACAGGCCGAATCGACTGTATCAGCACCAATCGCATCACATCTCGCGTCGTCGCACCGAGTGCCATCCGCACTCCGATTTCCCTGGTGCGCTGCTCGACGAGATAGGAGAGCACGCTGAACAGGCCCGACAACGTGAGCGCCAGGGCCAGGCCGCCGAGGACGACCGTCAGCCAAAACCCGAGCTTCAAGAAATACGTATCAACTCTGGCCAAGGTCCGCATCGTCAGGACCTCACGCCCCATGTCTGGATCGATCGCCGTCAAGCGATCGAGGAGCCTCTGGCGTGCGAGTTCAGGGTCGCCGTGGACGCGCAGGGCGAGCGACGATTTCGGCATCGCGGCACTCGTGGGCAGATACACGACGGCCTTGTTGAACGGCGCGATCCGCAATCCCGGAACATCTCGCGCGACTCCCGTTACGGTGAACGTACGCGAAGGAGTATCCCCTTCGAGTCGTATCGCTCGACCGACCGGATTCGAATTCGGCCACAACGTGCGCGCGGTCGTTTCGGACACGATGGCTACGGCCACGTCCGATGTGCGCTCGGCTGCCGTGAACGCTCGGCCGCGGACGATTGCGATGTCGAAGACGCTGAAGTATTCAGGCGAGACGAAGGTCGGCGTCACCATCCCCCGGCCCCCGGTGCCCGCCGCGAATGCGGGCTGCGGCGGCAGGTCCGGCAATGCTGCGGCAACCGCGGCGACGGACGGGTCCTCGGTGACCGCTCGAGCTATTGCGTCCCGCGTCGACTCGTTCGCGATCTGCACGACCACGGTATCGGCGGTTCGCATGCCGGGATCGAACATGGCCGCGGCATACGCGCTTCTCAGAAATACCCCAGCCGCGATCAAGAGCAGCGCCGACGCGCTCACCTGCACGCCAATCAGGAAACTCCGGGCTCGCCGCGGCCGCGCGTCTCCGACTGCCTCGCCGCGAATCGTTTTCACCGGGTCGATCCGCGTGGCTTGCAGCGCCGGGGCGAGCGCGAAACCCGCTGTCGATACGACGGCGGCAGCGATCAGAAACAACAGGACGCGCCAGTCCGCGTTCGGAACGAGCAATCGGACATCGCCGATATCGGGCGGCATGCTCGTTATCATCGCGTTGATGATTGCGTCGAGAGCCACTCGCGAGATCGCGAAACCGCCGGCGGCTGCCGCCAGCGACAGCAGCAGACTTTCGGTCAGCAGCTTGCGGATGATGCGGCGTCGGGTGGCGCCGAGCGACAGCTGAATGCCGATCTCGCGCTGACGCGCCACACCCCTGGCGAGAAGAAGGTTCGCCACGTTGGCACAGCCAATCACCAGGATCAACCCGAACGCGAAGAACAGGGCCGCGGCTACGGGAAAAACTTCGAGAGGCCGCGGGACGGTGCCTCGCCTCGGAACGAGCATGACGCGCGGCTCGGAGTTTTTCGAAGGATCGTTCGCGCCGGCAGTTGGCTGGCGTGCGTTCCAGACGGCGAGTTGCGACGTCGCGGTCTGACGCGAGAACGCGGGCTTCAGGCGTCCGACGATCTCGAGGGTCGCGTCGCCAAAGTCCCCCGAAGCCTGGCGTGCAGGGCGGACCTGAGCGAGCATCGACAGCGGCGCCCAATAGTCGTCGGGTGCGACTTCCAATCCGCGAAATCCGTTCTCCATCACGCCGACGATCTCGAATTCGATGCCATTGACGCGGACGCGCCGGCCGAGAACCGCCGGGTCGCGTGCAAAGAGGCGATCCCATCCGTGATCACTGAGGACCATCACCGGCTGTCCTCCGGATGGCTCGTCGTCGGCGGGCATGAGCGGCCGGCCGATCGCGGCCCTGACACCCAGCACCTGAAAGAAGTTGCCACTGACGAATGTGCCCCACATCAAGCGCCCATCGACGCGGCTATCCACCTGTGACCGCTCGGCGTAGACGCCGCTGAAGACGGTCGTCTCGCGACGGAGCGCGTCGAATTGCGCACGCGTGAAACCCGTTCGCTGGCCATCAGAGGTTCGCGGCCGCTCGAGTGCGAACATCTCATGCACGTCGGGCACTGCGTCAACCCGAAACAGGAGGGCGTTGAGGACGGTGAACGCAACCGTAACCAGGCCGAGGCCGAGCGCCACGGTGGCCACAATCGTCAAGGCGACGAGAGGCGTGCGCCTGAAAGTACGCAGCGCGTAAGAGATATCGCGCGCCGTGTCGTCTACGAACGCCATCTAGCGTGAGCTTTTCGAGGGGGTAATCACGATGTTTCGATAGTCCACCGGCCCGTGATCGCCCTGCAGCAACAACGGTCCTGGATCCGCTTCGGCGCTGTCGAGCGCCCCGCCCGTGATGCCAGGAATCTCGCGATTGCAGATGATTGTCGTGCCGTTCAGATCGTAGGTAAGCATGCGTCCCACGAGCGACAGGTCCATCGATTGCCACTCGCCAGCGGGACGCGCGGTGTTCTCGCTCGGCGCGATGAAGCCATAGACGCCGCCGAGATGATGCGAGGATGGATCGAGACCGGCGCTGTCCTCGATTTGAAGTTCGTATCGGCCGCGGAGGTACACGCCGCTGTTCGACCCTTTCGGCACACGAAACTCCAGATGCAGTTTGAAATCCTCGAACTTCCGATCTGTGGCGAGATTGGCCCCTGAATTCGCGTTCTGCAGGACGCCGGATACCACGGTCCATTGGTTGCCGCGATCGCCGACCGTGTGCCAACCCTCCAGTGATTTGACGCTGAGGAGTTTGATTGGTTCGCTCCATACGGGCTTCTGACTCCGCCGGAGCGCCGGGGCGCGTCTCCCGGACCAGGTGAGCTTCTGGCCGTCCGCGGTCGTCATCGAACCGGTGATGCGGTCGCCTTCGAGCCGACCCTCGAAGTTCAAGTCGTTCGATTCGCGCTCCCACTGCGGCGGGATGGTGAACCGGAAGGTGCCCTGGTTGAATTCAATCTTCGCGATTGGGCGCGCGCTGCCCCCGGACCCGACGAACTGCCCGACGAGCCTGACCGCACCCGAGCGTTCCACTTCGAGCCAGGACGGCACCGTGTGGTCGGCGCGCTGCTCGACGACGAGATCCCACCGGCCCAGCAGCGCGTCGTCGGGACGGGCCGGCGTTTGGATTCGAGAGTACCCTCCGGCGGCGAGCATCAGTGCGGCTGTGAATGCGACACGAGCAATCATCACGCCTCCTTCATTGAGCGGTTGGCGACGTCCGGCGAATCAGCTGGATTGTCAGTGGGTCAGCGCGTACAACACGATGTCGATCCCGATCGCGTAGGCATCAGGCGAGAACCTGAAAAAGTATTGCGTGTCCTCCCCTTCGCGCTCCCACGGGTCCGGGATGTCCGAGTCGTGAATCATGAGGACCATGAGACGGCCATGCGCGTCTGCGATCGCGCGAGCGTCGGGAGGCGCTCCGTCGTCATTCCACCGTTCAATCGTGCCGCCGGTTCGACGCCATGTCTGAATGGACGCGATCTGTGGGATACGTGTCACGTTGAACATCGTGTGCCACAGCGGATGGTCGGGCGGCATGATGTCGATGATCGGATATTGGTCATGCGGCAACACCCGCCCGATCTCCTCGTCGAATTGATCTTTCGACAGCGTGCCGTGATAGTCCGAAACGAAGAGAAAGCCGCCTTTGAGGAGGTATTCGCGCAGCCGCTGCACTTCCGGATCGCTGAAGCGCGCCGTCCCCGCGTCCTCCATCAGCGCAAACGGGCATTGAAAAAGCGCGTCGTCGGTCAACCTGACGACGACGGCGTCTGGGACCTCTGATTCGCCGTCCTGCGTCATCGTCACCCGAACCTTGGTGAGTTCCGAGAGGCGCACGCTGAGGTTGATATCCGCGCCAGGGTAATCAGTGCCCCAGCCCTGTTTTTCGCGCCGATCGCTCGTGAAGAGCACGCGGCAGAAGTGGAAATTCCCGTCGAACGTAGTCGGGGTGGGAAATTTGGGAGGCGTGCGGCCGTAATACCCTCCCCAGATTCGCTGCGCTTGAACCGTGGTGAGAGAAATGGCAAGTGAGCCGATGATTGCCGCGAGCGTCCAGGCCAGCCGCCTGACGGGCCCCTTCATGAAACCCTCTCGGCCCGATCCTAGTCGATTCGCGCGTGTCAGTCACGTTCAGGGCGCGGAACGGCGGCTTCGATCCCTGCCACGATGTCAAAACGCTCCGGTCGTGCCGCGTCCCGAATCAGGTGGGCAATTCCCAACCCTTTCGATACGTCCCCTCGATCCAGCGCTGCGCTTCCGGCGCGTTGCTGACACGCATGCCTTCCGCGTCCCACTTCAGTATCTTGCCTGTTCGAAGCGCGAGTGCACCAAGAAGAATGAACTCGGTCAGCCGAGAGCCGTAGTCGAAGTTGCTGCAGGCGGGCGTTCCGCCCTTGCACGCCTGCAACCAGTCGGCGTGATGTCCAGCGACGCGCGGGATGGTTTTGGGTGGCCGCTTGTAGTCGCGGTGCAGCTGCATCGGGAGCAGGCGCGGCATGCCGGACCACCCGGCGCACGTCAGAATTCCCTTGTCGCCCACGACCATCAGTCCGTTCTCTCCCTCCCCGAGGCGCTGCTGCGGGTCGTCCGGATCGATGCCAAGCGGTGTAGGCGGCCTGAGACCGTTGTCGTACCAGTAGACGGTCACCGGACCACGTGTCCCCTGGGCGGCGTAGCGGTAGGTCACGAAGTGGCTGCCGACGCTCCTCTCGGCGTCGAACTGCGACGTTCTGGCTTCGATCGTCACGGGTCTGTCGAGACCAAGCGCGTTGAACGCCGGATCGAAGTGATGCGGCGCCATGTCGGGCATGGTGCCATTGCCGAAGTCCCACCACCAGCGCCACACGAACGGCGCATATGCTCCGCTGTAGGGTCGCTCGGTTCGCGTGCCGAGCCACAGATCCCAGTTGAGCGAGTCAGGCTTAGCGGACGGACCCGCTGCGGGCGGCTGTGCATTCAGCGGCTGTGGGTTGCCGCTCCACGCGTGCACTTCGCGAACGGTGCCGATTGCGCCGTCATTGAGCCACTCGACGGTCAGGCGGTGGCCCTCGCCGGAGCGGCCCTGATTGCCCATCTGCGTCGCCACGCCGGTCTCCTTCGCGACCTGGGCGACGTGACGCGCCTCCCGAATGTTGTGGGTGAGCGGCTTCTCACAGTAGACATGTTTGCCAGACCGCATCGCGATGATGGACGCATAGGCGTGCAGGTGATCGGGCGTGGCGATGAGAACTGCATCGATCGCTTTTTCTTTCTCGAGCATGACGCGGAAATCATCGTACGTCGCGCACTTGTAATTCGGGGTTGTGTCGGAGTAACGCTTCTCCACCTCCGCTCTCACCGGACCGCGTCCCGACTTGCCACCGAAGTACCAGCCGGACAGATCCCACTCTTCGGCCGGATCGGCGAGCGCGATGATCTGGCAGTCCGGCTCCTCGAAGAGTGCGCGGGCGTTGGTCCGCCCCTGCCCGCCCGCGCCTATGATGGCCACATTGACCTTGTCGCTCGGCGCGACGAACCGCCGGCCTCCGAGCACGTGCCGGGGTACGATCGTGAACGCGGCGGCTGCCGCTCCCGTCGTTGCGAGAAACTGCCGGCGCGTCGTGGGCTTCGAGTTGATTTCCATGCCGGCTATCCTACTCCCGTTGGGCGCAGGCGGTTCCGACGGGCGTAGGACAGCAGCCTATGAAAATGGATATATCGCCCCATGCGGCGATCGCGGAAGAACGGCTTCGCCGTCAACTCCTGACGCATCGGGGCCGGCGCGCCCCCAAGCAGGTGATTTCATGGCTCGGCGCGGTGCAGGCGCAGGAGTACGAGCACGCGAAGTGGGCGCTCGGATTGCGTATGCGGGACGGCGCGGGTGCCGACGACATCGAGCGCGCATTCAATGCCGGCAGCATCCTCCGGACGCATGTGCTGCGTCCGACATGGCACTTCGTGACGGCCGACGACATCCGGTGGCTCCTGGATCTGACGGCCGCCGGCGTTCACCGGCGGATGGCGCCTTACGATCGGCAGCTTGGGCTGGACATCTCAACGAAGAAGCGCGCATCGCGCGTCTTCGAGCGCGCGCTGCGCAATCAGCGTTTTCTCACGCGAGCCGAGCTTGGTGATGCGCTGCGTCGGGCAGGAGTGCCGATGACGAGCATCGCGCTCGCGCACACCGCATTGTACGCCGAGCTCGAAGGCATAATCTGCAGCGGCCCTCGGCGCGGCAAGCAGTTCACCTATGCACTCGTGTCCGAACGCGCGCCACAAGCCGTCACCTTGCCGCGCGATGAGGCACTCGCAGCGCTGGCGACGCGCTTCTTCAGGAGTCATGGTCCGGCAACGGCGCGCGATTTTGCGTGGTGGTCAGGGCTCTCAGCCGGCGATGCCAAGCGCTCGATCCAGATCATCAACGCCCGGCACGTGGAAGTTGCGGGCCGCACGTACTGGACGACGGGACCGCCGCCGCGCGGCGCGATGCGGGAAGCGACCGCACACCTGCTGCCGATTTACGACGAGTACCTCGTCTCGTATCGTGATCGCGAGGCGGTGCCGCACGCGGCGAGCACAAGCCCGGGACCACGCTTCGCGACCTATCAGCACACAGTCGTCGTGTCCGGACAAGTCGCTGGCGCATGGCGACGCGTGTCCGATCAGCGCGCCCTGTGCATTCACGTCAGCACGCGTCGAAAGCTGACCTCTTCCGAGCGCGCCGCGATCACGCAAGCTGTCGGCCGATACGAAGCTTTCATGGGAGTGCCGGTCGATTTCTCGATCAGCTGACGCCGCGTGCCGTTGCCGCGGCGATTGTACGGGGTGTAGAGTAGCCCCATCGGCGGGGCGTCCCACGCCGTTGGATCAAGGATTCATGCCCATGACAGACACATTCTTCAAACGAAACGGTCAGCTGCTCGTCGCGGTGACGGCTGCTGCGGTCCTCAGCGCTGTCCCCATGTCCGCCCAGGCACCTGCAGCAACTCAGGGGGCGCAGACCGCTGCGCCGGCCCGGCCGCAGCTCCCCCGGTCTCCGGAAATTCATCCAGACCGGACGGTCACCTTCCGTCTCTCGGCACCGAAGGCGAACGACGTCACACTGAACGGCAGCTGGGACGGCGGCACAGATATCAAGATGACGAAGGACGAGAACGGCATCTGGTCGGTGACCATCGGTCCGCTCTCTCCACAGCTCTGGGGCTACTGGTACATGGTCGACGGCGTAAAAGCGCTCGATCCGTCCAACGGCGAAACGCAACGGGACGGCATGCGCTACGACAACCTCCTGATGATTTCCGGGCCGGAATCCGAGGCGTGGGAGTTCAAGGACGTTCCGCACGGCTCGGTGCAGGCCGTATGGTATCCATCGCCAACGCTCAAGCTCTCGCAGCGGCGCATGATGGTGTACACGCCGCCGGGGTACGAGACGAGCACGGAGCGCTACCCTGTCCTGTACCTCCTGCACGGCGGCGGCGGCGACGAGGACGCGTGGCTGACGATGGGGCGCGCGAACATCATTCTCGACAACCTGATCGCGCAGAAGAAGGTGAAGCCGATGATCGTCGTGATGCCCAACGGCAATGCGACGCAGACGGTCTCGCAGGGGTATGCATACGGACCGACGCCGAGGCCGCAGGCCGTGCAGGCGCCGGCACCGCCGCCAGTGCAGGCGGCCGCGGCGCCCCCGGGTGGCGCGCCCGGAGGCGGCCGCGGAGGACAGCCGCAGGCCTATGCAGGTTCATATCCCGAGAGCCTCGTGAAAGACGTGATTCCGTTCGTCGAGAAGCGCTATCGCGTCGTTGCCGACAAAGATCACCGCGCGATCGCGGGGCTCTCGATGGGCGGCGGCCACACGCTGCTCGCGACGAACAACAACCCCGGGGTCTTCGGGTACATCGGCGTGTTCAGCGCCGGAACGCGTAATCCGGACGAAGCCTTCGAGAAGCAGCTCGAGGCCGTGAAGCAGGGGGGCGTGAGGTTCTACTGGCTCGGAGCCGGCACGACCGACATGGCGCGCGACGGCACGATGAAGCTGCACGAGCTCGTAGAGAAGCATGGCTTCAAGACGACGTACCGCGAGATTCCGGGACGGCATTACTGGTTCCTCTGGCGTGACTTCCTCGCGAACTTCGCGCCGATCATGTTCCAGTCCGGAGCCGCGGGTTCGCAGTAGCCAGCCCGTTATCGCGCGGTCCACTTCCGCCGACACGGACTCCGGCGATCGGATTCCGTGTCGGCCCATGCAAGGTGTCGATGCCGCAGATGTCCATCTCCCGCCGCAAATTTCTCCAGTCGGTCGCCGGCGCAGCGGCGGTCGGGCCGTTCATCTCGACCGCGTCGCGCACTGCCGCGCCGATGCTGCGACACGCAAGCATCGGGGCAAACGGTCAGGCATTCAGCGACCTGCTTTCATTCGCGAAACACCCCGCGTTCGATCTCGTCGCGGTCGCGGACGTGGACCTCGCGCGGTTCGACCGCGTGCAGCAGCGGTTTCCCAAGGTCAGGGTGTATCAGGACTGGCGAGAGCTCCTGAAAAAAGAGCAAAAGAACATCGACTCGGTGAACGTGTCGGTGCCTGATCACATGCACTGCCTCATCGCGGTCGAGGCGTTGAAGCACGGAAAGCCCGTCTATGTGCAAAAGCCGCTCTGCGACACTATTCAGGAGGCACGACTCCTCACCGAGTACGCGCGGCGCAAGCGGCTGACAACTCAGATGGGCATCCAGATTTCGTCGACGCGGCCGCAGCGCTACGGCGAAGCGCTCGTGTGCAGCGGCATCGTCGGGAAAATCCGCGAGGTGCACACGTTCTCGAACAAGAGCTGGGGCGACGACAAACCGCTGCCCGAATCGATCGATCCGGTCCCCGCGCCGCTCGACTGGGACGGCTGGCTCGGCGTCAGCGAGCCGCGCCCGTTCAAACGATCGGTGTACCACCCGTCGGAATGGCGCCGCCGGATCGGCTTCGGAACGGGGACGCTCGGCGACATGGGTTGCCACATCTACAGTCCTCCGTATCGCGCGCTGAACCTCACATGGCCGATCGCGGTGACGGCTTTTGGCCCTTCGCCGACGTCGGAGAGCTGGGCGACGAAAGCGCGGGTGAAGTTGACCTACCCGGGCACCGACTACACCGCCGACAAAACCGTCGACGTCTGGTGGTACGACGGCGGCGAGCTGCCTCCCGACGAAGTGCGCGAACCGATCGGCACCCGCTTCCCTCAGCAGGGCAGCGTCGTCGTCGGCACCGACGGCATGATCGTGCTGCCGCACATGACCGCCGACCCGTTCGTCCTGCCCGAGTCGAAGATGTCGGCGCTGCCATCGATCGATCTTTCCGATCGCGACCATTACGGCGAGTTCATCGACGTCGTGCTCAGCGGCGGAAAACAGAAATGCTCCGCGAACTTCGATTACGCCGGTCCGCTGACCGAATCGGTAATCATCGGCAACGTGGCCGCCCGCTTTTCCGGCGAGACACTCAAGTTCGACGCGAGGACGCTGACGTTCCCCGACAAGCCGGCAGCGAACCAATATCTGTCGCGGGCGTACCGCCACGGGTGGAACCCGAAAGGCTGACGGCGATGAGCCTCGCGCACTTCACGCTCGCCACGCGCGATGTCCAACGGACGGCCGCGTTCCTCGAGCGAACGCTCGGCTATCCGCGGACTCCCGTGCCGGGCAACTCGCCGGTCGAAATAGCCTGGCTGAACATCGGGCACGGACAGGAGATCCACGTCATCTACACGGAAGGGTTCGTGCCATCACCATTCGAGCTGGAATTCGGGAGACACTTCGCCGTGTACCACCCAGCCGGTGACTTTCCGTCGTTGAAGAACCGGCTGGTCGAGCAGGGGGCAGAGATCGTTCAACCGCTCCGCCCAACCGCATTCGAGCGGTTCTTCTTTCGCGAGCCGGTCAACGGCTATCTCTTCGAAGTCATCGACTCGGGTCGTCGGCCCCACGATCTCTAACCATTGGCAGGTGAGTTGCCGCATCCCGCTTGTGGGCCAGCTCAGATGATGAGCACGGCTGCCCCAGACAGACGACCGGCTCGCAGGTCATCCAGTGCCTCATTCGCCTGCTCGAGGGGGTACGGGTGGATGTGCGTGCGCAACGGCAGGCGGCCAGCGAGCGCGAGGAACTCGTGCGCGTCGCGGCGGGTCAGATTGGCTACGGAGCGAACTACGCGTTCTTCCCACAGGAGGCGGTACGGAAACGACGGGATGTCGCTCATGTGAATTCCGCCACACACCACGACACCGCCAGGCGCGATACGCAACAACGCCTCGGGAACCAGGCGGCCAACCGGCGCGAAGATGATCGCGGCGTCGAGGAGAACCGGCGGCGGCTGATCCGAGTATCCGGACCATGTTGCGCCGACGTCGCGGGCAAACGCGAGCGCCCGTTCGTCTCCCGGCGTGACGAACGCATAAACCTGCCGACCCTGATGCACGGCGATCTGCGTCATGATGTGTGCCGCCGCGCCGAATCCGTAAATCCCAAGCCTTTGGCCGAATCCCGCCATGCGGTACGCGCGATAGCCGACGAGCCCGGCGCATAAGAGCGGCGCCGCGTGCCGGTCGTCGTAGTTGTCGGGAAGTGCGAAGCAGAACGACGCGTCGGCCGTCGCGTACTCGGCAAAACCGCCGTCGATTTGATATCCGGTATACCGCGCGTCGCGGCACAGGTTCTCGCGCTCCGTGCGGCAGAACTCGCAAACGCCGCACGACCACCCCAGCCATGGGATCCCGACGCGATCGCCCACTCTGTGATTGCCGACCTGGGATCCAATCGCCTCGACGCGTCCCACGATTTCGTGGCCGGGGACGATCGGTATCGTGGGATTGGTCAAGTCGCCGTCAACGACGTGGAGATCCGTGCGGCAGACCGCGCAGGCCGAGATCTTGACGAGGACATCACGCGGACCCGGCAACGCTTTGTCGCGTTCGATGGGCTCGAGGCGTCCCGCCCCCGCGCGCGTGAGCGCCATGGCGCGCATCGAGGCCCGGCGCTACGAAGCCTTCGCGAGCCACTTCGACCAGTAGAACGTCAGCGGCACCTTCCCGGTGTTCGTAATGCCATGCATCACGTTGCCGGCGCAGTACATCATCGCGCCTGGTCCCACGTCGGTGGTCTTTCCCGCGCAGAAAATCTCGCCGGTTCCCGACGCCACGATCATGAATTCTTCTTCGGGATGCTGGTGCGGGGGATGCGGACTGGAACCGGGATCGAGGACGCACATGCCGGCGCAGAGACCACTCAACTGGTCGGTCGGGCCGTTGTAGTGCGTGAACACACGGCACCCGAGCACCGGGTCGCTCCCGTCGATCTGGTTCAGATCCACGACGCCGTCGGGGAGCTTCGCGGCGGTCGTCGATGCGCTGACTACATTTGCCGTTTCGTTCGCCATACGCCCTCTTGTACTCCAGAACGGGCGCGCGGTGAAGGCGGCTACTCCTCCAGCACGCGCGAAACCGCTTCCGCGGCTGTCTTGAGTTCCAGAAGCATGTCGCGCACCGTGAGGTTGGTGTCGAGCATCTCGTCGACCTGCCTAATCAGGTCCCGCGCCGTTCGCTGTTGCCTCGCACGCTGGGCGCCGCGCGCAGCCGCGTCGATTTTCTGCATGTCGTCCCGAAGTCTGGATACGTGGCGCAGCTTGGCTTCGAATTCCGCCTGCAACCCGGTGAGATACGCCGCGATCAGTTGGGTATCGACCGCCAGTTTGTCTTCCGTCGTCA
>JBKPTT010000092.1:0-8001 GCA_046735635.1 Acidobacteriota bacterium
GTTCCTGCCGCATCGCACATCCCGGATCCGGATCCCGCATCCCGGATCCCGGATCCCGAGCGAGCTCGTCAATAAAATAGGTCGAACAGAAGAACCCTTTGGCAAATCGTCAATATGTTGCGCCTGACCTAATTTCAAGGCACAATATCTAGTAGATCCACCCTTGACAACCGTGTAAACAGGGTCCATATTGTCCCGCGGCGCAAACGGCAGCTCGCGGGAACTTCCCAGCTTTCCCGTCCGCCTTTGCTGGTTCGTAGCTTCGGCGGGACAGGCTCCGTGGGTGCTTTCCATTTACATTGTTGTTTCAGGGGTATCGGCCTCGGGGGCGGGCCTTTGCCTCGTGGTTTTTGGGAGGGGAAAGATGCAGAGAGGCGCTGCACAGCAGGTGGAGTCCACCACCACACAGTCCGCGGCCCGCACGGCACCGGTGCCGGCGAACGCGCCTGGACTGGACTACGAACGCTTCTTCACGCGTGAAGGGATCGATCCGTTCGACGAGGTCGAATGGGAGATCCGCGCCGCCGTGATCGGCAACGAGAAGGGGAACGTAGTCTTCGAGCAGCGCGACGTCGAGATCCCCAAATTCTGGTCCCAGCAGGCTACCAACATCGTCGTCTCGAAGTATTTCCGCGGCGTCATCGGCACGCCCGAACGCGAGCGGAGCGTGAAACAGCTCATTGGCCGCGTGGTGGACACGATCACGGGATGGGCGCGGGCGCAGAAGTATTTCGCGAGCGAAGACGATTTGCAGGCGTTCAGCGACGACCTCAAGCACCTCCTGGTCTATCAGAAGGCCGCGTTCAACAGCCCGGTGTGGTTCAACTGCGGGTTCGAAAAAGCGCCGCAGTGCTCCGCGTGCTTCATCAACTCCGTCCATGACACGATGGAGTCGATCCTGACGCTCGCGAAGACCGAAGGCATGTTGTTCAAGTTCGGGTCGGGCACGGGGTCGAACTTGTCCCCCATACGCTCCTCGCGCGAGATCCTCGCCGGCGGCGGCACCGCGTCCGGTCCGGTGTCGTTCATGAAGGGGTTCGACGCGTTCGCCGGCGTGATCAAGTCGGGCGGGAAGACGCGGCGCGCGGCGAAGATGGTCATTCTCAACGCCGATCATCCCGACGTCGAAGAGTTCATCAACTGCAAGGTCGAGGAAGAGAAGAAAGCCTGGGCGCTCATCGACGCGGGCTACGACGGCTCGTTCACCGGTCCGGCCTATTCATCGGTGTTCTTCCAGAACTCGAACAACAGCGTGCGGGTCACCGACGAGTTCATGCGCGCGGTGCTGGACGATGGGGAGTGGCACACCAAGGCGGTGCTGACCGGCGAGGTGATGGACACGTACAAGGCGCGCGATCTCATGCGGCAGATTGCGGAGGCCACGTGGGTCTGCGGCGATCCGGGCATGCAGTTCGACACGACCGTCAACGACTGGCACACGTGCCCGAACACCGCGCGCATCAACGCGAGCAACCCGTGCTCGGAGTACATGTTCCTGGACGATTCGGCGTGCAATCTCGCGTCGATCAACCTGATGAAGTTCGTGCAGACGGAAGGCACTGATGCCGGCGAGCTGGACGTCAAAGCGTTCGACGCCGCGTGCCGGACGATGATCACGGCGCAGGAGATCCTCGTCGACAATTCGAGCTATCCGACGCCCGCAATCGCGAAGAACAGCCACGAATACCGCCCGCTCGGTCTCGGCTACGCGAACATCGGCGCGCTGCTGATGTCGCGCGGTTTGCCGTACGACAGCGACTCGGGGCGCGACTACGCCGCGGCGATCACCGCGCTCATGCACGGCGCGGCGTTCGCGCAGTCGGCGAAGATCGCGCGCGACCACGGCGGCCCGTTCGCGGGCTACGAGAAGAACCGCGAGCCGTTCCTGCGCGTGATGCGGAAGCACCGCGCGGCGCTCAAGGACGTCAACAAGACGCACGTGCCGAAGGATCTCTACGAGGCAGCCAAGGACGTGTGGGACGAGGTCATCGAGCTCGGCGAGCAGCACGGCTTCAGGAACGCGCAGGCCACCGTGCTCGCGCCGACCGGCACCATCGGCTTCATGATGGACTGCGATACGACCGGCGTCGAGCCGGACATCGCGCTCGTCAAGTACAAGAAGCTCGTGGGCGGCGGGTTGATGAAGATCGTCAACCAGACGGTCCCGATGGCGCTGAGGAAGCTCGGATACAGCGCGCAGCAGGTGAAGGAAATCGTCGAGTACATCGACGAGAACGAGACCATCGAGGGCGCGCCGCACATCAAGGACAAGGACCTGCCGGTGTTCGACTGCGCGTTCAAGCCCGCGCGCGGCGTCCGATCGATTCACTACATGGGCCACGTGCGGATGATGGGGGCCGTGCAGCCGTTCCTCTCGGGCGCGATCAGCAAGACCGTGAACGTGCCGAAGGAAGCGACCGTCGAGGAAGTCCAGCAGGCCTACATCGACTCGTGGCGTCTGGGCGCGAAGGCCGTGTCGATCTACCGCGACGGCTCGAAGCGCACGCAGCCGCTCAACACGTCGAAGGACAAAGAGAAGGTGGCGGCGGAGACAACGCCCACGCAGCCGCTGAAGCTGCGGCGCAAGCTGCCCGACGAGCGGCACGCGATCACGCACAAGTTCGACATTGCCGGGCACGAGGGCTACATCACCGTCGGCCTCTACGAAGACGGCATGCCCGGCGAGCTGTTCATCGTCATGGCGAAGGAAGGCTCGACGATCAGCGGCTTTGCCGACGCGTTCGCCCAGGCGATCAGCTACGCCCTGCAGTACGGCGTGCCGTTGCAGGATCTGGTGGACAAGTTCAGCCACGTCCGCTTCGAGCCGTCCGGCATGACGAGAAACCCCGACGTCCGCTTCGCGAAGTCCATCGTCGACTACATCTTCCGGTGGATGGCGGCGAAGTTCCTGTCGCCGGAGGCGCAGTTCCGCGCGGGCGTGAACAACCGCGAGGAGAGCGCGACGACGACGCCGGAGCAGCTGCCGCTCGACGTCGCGGCGGCCGCCGGTGCGTCGGCCACGGCGGTCATCTCGTCCCCGAAGACGTCGTCGTTCGCGGCGATTCAGAATCAGGAAGACGCGCCGCCGTGCTCGACGTGCGGGTCCATCATGGTGCGCAGCGGGTCGTGCTACAAGTGCGCGAACTGCGGGACGACGTCAGGCTGCGCGTAGGGCGGGGTCTTCAGACCCCGCCGCGCGGCTTTACGACCCCGCCGCGCCGCGGTTCGCGATTCGCGGTTCGCGGTTCTCGATTCGATGTCATAACCCTGGTAGGCGGGGTCTTCAGACCCCGCTTATTCCCCGATTGCGCGACGAGACACGTCAGTGCACGAGGCCGGCGCGCGCGAGTGCCGCCTGGATTTCCGGGTTCTTCATGAACCACGCCCAGACATGGCCGGTTCGGAGGTTTTCGGCACTCAGGAGCGTGATGCCGAGATCGATCCCGATGACGTCCGGATTGACCCACGCCTCCTTCGGAAGGAATGCATCGGCAAAGCCGTAGCGCCCGTAGATCCTGGCGCCGTACCTCCGGTACATCTCGCGCACGGCGGGTACCGAGATGTCCGGCGTCAGCATGAGCGACCCGGCCGCGGCTGCCGGAACAACCGAGCCATCGATCGCGGCGTGGCGGGGCGGACCGCCCCACGCGACGTAACCCTTGCGGCTGTCCGATGCCGTGATCCCCCACACCGTATCGGTATACCCGGGGAACTCACCTGACAGCGCGAGGCAGAACGCCTTGTGCGCGCGCGTGGCAACGATCGAGTTCTCGAACCAGTCGATATGCGGGGGCTCGCGTTCCCGCAGTCCGCGAAAGTCCACCCACGCGTGTGAATACTGGTGGACGAACAGCGGATCGGCGGCGCCGACGTAGTTGAATCCGTCGAACGTCGTCGTCGGCCGGCTCCACGCATGCCAGGACTCGGCAGGAATGGCGTGCGTCGGCGAACCGATGGCGAGCAGGTACAGGATCATCAGCTCGCAGTAGCGATCCCAGCGAGACGCGAGGAATCCGTCTTCCGGCTTCCACCCGTGGGACAGGAGCAACGGATCGCCGGCGAGCATCCATTGGAAGTCGACGCGCCGATAGATCGCATCGGCCAGCCGAGGCACATCCGGATCGGCGGCAAAGCACTGCGCAACGGTGAGCACGCCGCTGACGAGCAGCGCGGTGTCGATGGAGGAGAGTTCACTTCTCCATTCCCGCGCCCCGGAACGCAGGTTGATGAAGTGATAGAACCAGCCGTGCTCGTGCGTCATGCGCGCCGCGAAGAACTGCAGCGTCCGCCGGGTACGCTCGACGACCTGCTGGCGCGGAAACCAGCCGCGTTCGGCGGCGATGCACATGCCGGTGAGACCGAACCCGACCGCGGCGATGCTGCCGATTTCGCGAGCGTTCTCGTTCGCCGACGGGCCGCCGTCGGTCGCAGAGCGATCGCGGACGATGCCAGTCGTCGCGTCGGCCTGCTCCCAGAAGAACAGAAACGAGCGTTTGGATAGGTCTTCCAGAAGCGCATCATCCTCGACCGAAAGTCGATAAGCGGTACGCCCTTGCGCCCAATCGACCGCCGGCGCGTGCGCAGGCGCGATCGTACACGCCGTGAGCGCGGCGCATACCGTCATCAGGACGGCCAAGGGCAGTCGCTGGCGCCTTGCGGCTGTCATCTGTCGGGCTCCTCAGAAAGCAACACTAGCAGGAGCAGGACAGAAATCGCTTGCGCACGTCCATAGCCGGCGTGCGCTGAGGCCGCGCGATGCGACAATATCCGGCTTCGTTATCCTCCGTCGACTCCGGAACATTCGGTTTGTCCAACCCGAACAGCTCTGCCGTTGTTCTCACGGAGCCACGGCCGAACAGCCGCTCAGCCGCCGTCGGCGAAGTGAATGGACCGGCGGGCAACGGAGATTGTGGGGGCGGCACCGAA
This sequence comes from Acidobacteriota bacterium, assembly GCA_046735635.1. Taxonomy (GTDB): domain Bacteria; phylum Acidobacteriota; class Vicinamibacteria; order Vicinamibacterales; family 2-12-FULL-66-21; genus JALZOC01. The sequence continues at coordinate 4,927 of JBKPTT010000092.1, forward strand.
TTGCGCGAGGTAGGTGGCCGTGCGGCGCTGCATGTACACAGCGTATTGCTTGAATGCCGTGGCCGCTTCTCCCACGTAGAACGTCAGTACCATACAACTTAACAAGCCTGAGCCACCGCGGCTCTGTTTCGTTAACGTGCGTGGGGTATGAATCGTACAGGACGAGCTTGGACGACTGCAGAGTTCCATGCTGACGGGCTCGCTAGTCGTCGCGGACACGTGTCGATTCCGGCGTGTCGCATTCGACCAGAATGTAGACGTGACCACGATGCCGAGGCACGGAAAAGGAGAGGAACGATGCGCGTGATGGTGATCGTCAAGGCGAACAACGAGTCGGAAGCGGGTCAGATGCCGAGCGAGAAGATCCTGAGCGATATGGGCAAGTACAACGAGGAGCTCGTGAAGGCTGGCGTCATGCTCGCGGGCGAGGGCCTCCATCCCAGTTCCCGGGGAAAACGCGTGAGATTCTCCGGTACCACCCGGACCGTCACCGATGGACCGTTCGCCGAAACGAAGGAGCTCATCGCCGGGTTCTGGCTGTGGAAGGTGAAATCGATGGACGAGGCCGTGGAGTGGCTGAAGCGAGCCCCGTTCGACGGCGGCACGGAACTCGAGATTCGCCCGGTGTTCGAGTTCGACGACTTCGGCAAGGAGCTCACGCCGGAGCTCCGCGCGCAGGAGGAGCGTTTACGCAGCCAGATTGCGGCGAAGCAATGACAATGGAGCGGCCCGAACCTGTAGGGCGGGGTCTTCAGACCCCGCCTATTTCGCACCTTTGATGTCGAGCCCGGTGAAATAACCCTCCGTACCTGGTCCGATCCACAGCGCGACTGCTCCTGAAGAGTCCCCGAGCTTCAGATCGTTCACGATGAGGCACGGCTGCGGGGCGCCGTTCACATACAACCGGGCCTTCGTGCCGTCGACGGTGATGCGGTAACGCGTCCACACGCCGGGCTCGAGATCGACGTAGCTCTCGTATTTCTCCGGCGCCTGCTCCCGCGAAACCGCGAAGCTGAAATCGGGGTGTGAGCTGTACTGCGTCGAATGATTCCGCCGGACCTGGTCGTCCGCGCGGCCATTGGTCGGACGCAGATAGATGTACTCGAACCGGCCGTTCTGAATACGGAACGCCACGCCGATGAAGCCTCGCGCCGCGTTCCCGGCGCTACCCGCCGGTCGCCCCGCCAGCTCCAGCGCGATTTCTCCATTGTGAAACATGGCGTCTTTCACGACGGCATAAGCTTCGCCGTTGGCGACCTCGCCCGTTTCGGTCAGTTTGATTGCCCGTTTTCCTTGGTACTCGACCGATTCCACTTTGACGTTGTGCGCGACGAGCTGATCGATCGTCTGAGCGGACGCCGGGGTTGCTGATACGGCCAATAACCAGAGCACCGCGTTGCACCGCGTCGAGCGCTTCTTCATGCTGCGGATTGTAGCTCCGGTTCGACTCGCTGCGCGAAAACTATGGGACAAACGGCGGGATCGAGCCGTTCAAGATGTGCGCGTACGGCACGAGTCCCGCCTTTTGAAGAGTCTTCCGCGACGCGACGTTCGAGGTATTGCAGCGCGCGGCGGGAATGCTTCCCAGCTCGTACGCGAGGCGTTTGAGCTCCTGGACGAGATACGCTCCGAAGCCGCGGTGCCGGTAAGGCTCCGCGACATCCATGTAAACATCCGCGTACGGCACGTTGTAGTGAAACATGAGGCCGCCGGTGGCGACGGTCTCGCCCCCGAGGTGCAGGACGCACTCCGTGTTGCCCGCCCGATGAACGATGGCGCTGCGGGTCTCGTCATCGGACGTGACACGGCGCAGCACAGTCCCGTTCGCCGGAAGCGCCGTGGTGATCGCGTCGCGAAAAACGATGCTCTCGCTCCAGACATCCTTTGCGTAGGTGTGCAGCATAGCGGCCAGCAGCAGGTCGTTGGACTGAATTTCCATCAGCCGCGCGCCGCTCGTCGAGAGAAACGCCTCGAACAAGTCGAACGCGCGCCCACGATATTCCGCCAGGACGTAGAACTCGATAATGGTCGGCTTGTCCTTCCAGGGGCCGGCGATTGCGACGGTGCCGAAGCCCGCGATGACACCGTCGAGGGAGCATGCATACGTGAGCGCCCAGCCCTCACGTGTGTGAATCGAGTCCTTCACGGTCTGGCAGTTCATTTCCTGCCGGTACCGAACACGCAACGGAAGGACGATGTCAGGACTTGAAAGCGTGGCAAGGGCAGGCATAGGCCAATCGTTGCAATGCTAAACTCGTTTGCCTTTCGATGAGCAAGACCTTTGCCCTCATCAGCAGCTAGCGTTGTTCACTCCCAGGGCGATTCCACGTGAGCGGGACGTTGTGCACGAATACGATCTGATCGCCGAATGGTACTCGGGCGATCGAAGCCGTACGATCGGTGTCTGCGAAGCGCTTGCTCTCGCTTCCAGTCTCCCTCCGCAGTCGCGCATCCTCGACCTTGGTTGCGGCAACGGGGTGCCGATCACGGATGCCCTTCTCAACGGAGGTTATCGCGTTGTCGGACTCGACACTTCGAGCGGCATGCTGGCCCGGTTTCGAATCAATTTGCCCGACGCGCCTGCCGTACGCGCGGACTGTCGCGCGTGTCCGTTCGCCGATGGCGCCTTCGACGCCGCGGTCTCCTGGGGGATGCTGTTCCATCTCTCACAAACCGATCAGGCTGTCGCGTTCGCGAATGTATACCGCCTCCTCAAGCCGGGTGCGCCATTCCTCTTCACGGCAGCGGAAATCGCGGACGCTGACGAGCACGGGATCACGGGTACGATGAACGGCGTAACGTTCCCGTATTACGCGGTCCCTGATTACGCGTCCGTGGTCGGGGCATATGGGTTCGAGCTCCTCACCGTCCACGATGACCCGGGTGTCAGCACGTATTATCTCGTCCGCAAAAATTCTTTCCGCGAGTGAGAGCGACGACGTCCACGCCAGTCGAACGCCCGTCTCGTCCCACCTGGCAGTACCTGGGTGCCCTCGCGGCCGTCAGTCTGGTGGTGCGGCTGCCGCAGCTCCTCAGTCCCAATCTGTTGCTCGAGGGAGACGAGTGCGTCCTCGG
>JBKPTT010000093.1:0-20732 GCA_046735635.1 Acidobacteriota bacterium
CGCTGGGCGAGCTGGGCAACAAGCGCGCGGTGCCTGCGCTCATCGCCGCGTTGAACGACACCGACGCCGCGGTCCGCGTGCACGTCATTGAAGCGCTCGGCGAAATCCGCGATCCCGCTGCGCTCGACGGACTTGTGGCCGGCGCCCGCGATGCGAACGCCGACGTGCGCCGGAGAATCATGAACGCGCTTGGCGAGATCGGTGATGCACGCGCGCTGCCGACGCTCACAACGGCGCTCAAGGATGAGGACGCCGGGGTGCGCCGCGCCGCGGTAAGCGCAATCGCCGAGATCAGCGGAGACGACGACCACGGCCCGCGCGTCGTGGGTGTGCATCCGCACCCGCATCCGCATCCCCACCCGCATCCGAATCCCAATCCGAACCCGAACCCGAATCCCACTCCGCGGCTTCGCGGCATTGCGTACCAGCCCCGGTGAATCGCCATGCACGTCGTCGCTATCGGCGTCGTCACTCTGCTGACGATCGCTCCGCTTCAATCAGGCGTACAGATTAAAGACCTCGTCAGCCAGCTCTCCGCTGCCGAACCTTCGGTGCGTGCGAAAGCCGCGTGCGAGCTCGCGGCCCGCGGCGATGCGGCGGCTGATGCGATCCAGCCGCTCGTCGCCCTGCTCAGCGATCCCTCGCCGGTTCAGGAGGATGTGTGTGACCGCCGCTGGTCGCGCGGAGGGCCGGAACACTTGACGTCCCCCGGAGAGGAAGCTGCCGCGGCGCTCGTGTCGATCGGCACGCGTGCGTACGAGCCGGTTCTGGCCGCTCTTCGAGCGCCCGCATGGGTTGCGCGCAGGAACGCGGCCTGGGCACTCGGAGCATTCGACGACCGCCGCGCCGTCGCGCCGCTCGTCGATGCACTCAAAGACCGCGAGCCGCCGGTTCGTGAGCAGGCGGCCTGGGCGCTCGGCGCGATCGACGAGAATTCCGCCGTACCCGCGCTCGTCGCCGCTCTGAAAGACGGCGATGCTCGTGTGCGCCGGCAGTCCGCATGGGCACTCGGTGCCATCGACGATGCGCGAGCGACGGGGCCTCTGACCGCGGCGCTTTCAGATACCGACGACCGGACTCGCGAGCAAGCCGCCTGGGCGCTCGGCGCGATCGATGACAACTCCGCGGCTCCTGCGCTCATTCGCGCGCTCGACGACAGGGTCGATCGCGTGCGACAGCAGGCGGCGTGGGCGCTCGGCGCCATCGATGACGCGCGCGCGGTCGACGCGCTGGTCCACGCACTCTCCGACACGGCCAGCGGCGTTCGGCAGCAGGCGGCGTGGGCGCTCGGCGCGATCGGCGATTCCCGCGCGTTGCCGGGTCTGCTGCCGTCGCTCAAGGACACGGACGCTGGCGTTCGCAAGCAGGCCGCGTGGGCAATCGGCGCCATCGGAAAATAAACTCTCACCGTCGATCCCGTCAGGCGCGTCGCGCAGAATGGCCGGTCGGCGGATCGTGTACGATCCCGCTGCATGCTGCTGGCATGGGTGATCATCACCCTGCTCATCCTGCTGACGGCGCTGTACGTTGCGGCTGAGTTTGGCGCGGTCAGCGCACGGCGGAGCCGGCTGCGGCGCCTGGCGGAGGACGGCCACGCGCGGGCGGCCCGGCTTCTCCCCGTTCTCGATGACCCGCGAGCGCTCGACCGCTACATCGCGGCCTCACAAATCGGGATCACGCTCTCGAGTCTCATCCTGGGTGCATACGGACAGGCCACGCTGGCACCGACCATAGAACCGCTGCTCGTTCGCTACGCCGGCCTGCAGCCGGCGACTGCACAATCAACCGCCGCAGCGGCCGTCCTCATTTCGCTGACGACGCTCGCCGTCATCCTGGGCGAGCTGGTGCCCAAATCGTTGGCGCTGCAGAATCCGACCGGCACCGCGCTTTTCACGTTCGTTCCGATGCAATGGTCGCTGCGGGCGTTCTCCTGGTCGATCACGCTGCTCAACGGCAGCGGTGTGCTGCTGCTGCGGCTCCTCAGGCTGCCATCGACTGGTCACCGCCACGTCCATTCGCCGGAAGAAATCGAGCTGCTCATCGCCGAGAGCCGCGACGGCGGACTTCTCGAGCCGCTCGAGCAGGTCCGTTTACATCGCGCGCTCCGGCTTGGTCTTCGCACAGCGCGTCAACTCATGGTTCCGCGGGCGCGTCTCGCCGCGCTCGATGCGTCCCTTCCGTTCGACGACTTGCTGCGCACCGTTGCCGCCAGCCCGTACAGCCGCCTCCCCGTCTATCGCGATTCGCTCGACCACGTACTCGGGATTCTTCACATCAAGGACGTCGTCGCACGCTACGTGAAATCCGGGACGCTGCCGCTGATGTCGATGTTGCGGCCCATCGTGCGCGTGCCTGAAGCGATGCCAGCCGATCGGCTGCTCGCATTCCTTCGCGAGCGGCGCAGCCATCAGGCGCTCGTGGTCGACAGCGCCGGTCAGGTCGTCGGATTGATCACGCTTGCCGACGTCGTCGCGGAACTGCTCGGCGGGGTTGCGGACGAATTCAAGGCGGCCGAGAGCCGTCCCCTTCGACTTCCGGACGGGCGCGTCCGGCTTCCCGCCGCGCTGCGGATGGATCAGGCGGCGCCGCTTGCGGGCGCGCGATGGAGGCCCAGTGCCGAGCCGCTCGGCGCCTACATTCGCCGCATCTTGAAACGCGTGCCGGAGCAGGGCGAGCAATTCGATCTGGAAGGCACCCACGTGGAAATCGAAGTCATTGAAGGCGGGGCCATCATGTCGGTCATTGCCGGTGCGCCGCCGCATCTCGATGACGATCGCGAAGAGGAGGAGGCGTGACCGCGTTCCTCATCATCGCTGGACTGATCCTGCTGAACGGGATCTTCGTAGCGGCGGAGTTCGCGATCGTCGGCGCTCCGCGTGCCGCGATCGACAGCCGCGCGGAACAGGGACATCGGCTCGCACGAGCTGTGCAGCGCGTGCTCGACGATCCGCGTCAGCAGGATCGCTACATCGCCACGGCGCAGCTGGGCATCACGGTGGCGAGCCTCGGGCTGGGCATGTACGGGGAGCATGCGCTCGCGGATGCCATCTACGACAAAGCCGGTCGCGCGGGCCTTCCCGCCTGGATCGCGTCTCATGGAATCGCGAGCACGGTCGCGGTCGCCATCCTCACCTACTTTCACATTGTCGTCGGGGAGATGGTGCCGAAGTCGGTGGCGCTCCAGCGCGCGGAGCAGATGGTGCTCTGGATCACGCCGCCGATGCTCTGGACGCGCAACGCGCTGTTCCCGTTCGTCGTCACGCTGAACGCCCTGGGCAACAGCGTGCTCAGGCTGCTCGGCGTGAACCGGCAGGCGCAGACCCGGGATCAGTACTACACGCCCGAAGAGCTGCAGCTCATTGTGCAGGAAAGCGAGGACCTTGGTGCGCTTCGTGCCGAATCGAGTCAGATGCTGCAGGAGCTGTTTGAGTTCGGCGACTTGACGGCGGGCGAGGCAATGGTGCCGCGCGTCCGAATCGTCGGCGTCGAGCTCGGCACCCGCGCCGAGGGTGTTCGCGCTCTTCTGAGCCAGACGCCGCACACGCGCTTTCCCGTCTACGACGGGGACCTCGATCACATCATCGGTATGGCGCACATCAAGGATTTGCTGCGCGCGCTTCTCGATCGCCAGGCGATTCAGCGACAGCATGCGCGTCCGCTGCCGCTCGTGCCGGAGACGGCGCCCCTCGATGCTGTCCTGGCCACGATGCGCCGCGAGCGGTCGCAAATGGTCGTCGTGATCGACGAGCACGGGGGGACAGCCGGCATCGTTACGCTGCAGGACCTCTTCGAAGAAGTCGTCGGCGACATCGACGAGGGGCCCGTGACGGCGCCCGACGTGTATCGCGACGACCGCGGCCGCCTGCATGTGCCGGGAACGATGCGCGTCGACGAGCTCGGACAACAATTCGATCTGGAGCTCGAGCACGAGGATGTCGACAGCGTGAGCGGGATCGTGCTGACGCTGCTCGGGCGGCCGCCAGCCGTCGGAGACTCGGTCCGCTACGACCGCCTGCAACTCGAGGTCACCGCGGTGAAAGGACATGGCGTCGACGAATGCGCCGTCTCGCTCATTCCGGAACGCCCGGCTTGATCCGGAGGCGCCGACCTAGAATTCACCGCGCGCGGCGGCCAGTTCGAGCTGTTGATCCGTGGCTTCGACGAACTCCCCTTCCCACTTCGCGATCACGACTGTCGCGAGGCAGTTTCCGACCACGTTGGTCATCGTCCGGCCCATGTCCATCAGCGCGTCCACACCCAGAATGAGCGTCACGCCTTCGAGCGGCAGGCCGTAGCTGCCGAGGGTCGCCGCGAGGATGACGAGCGCCGCGCGCGGCACACCCGCGACGCCTTTGCTCGTGAGCATCAGCGTCACCATCATCGTGATCTGCTGGGCGATGGAGAGGTGAACGCCCGCCGCCTGCGCCACGAACACCGACGTCAGCGACAGGTACAGCGTGGTTCCATCGAGATTGAAGCTGTATCCCAGCGGCAGCACGAACGACACGATGCGGCGCGGCACGCCCAATCGCTCCAGCAGTTCCATCGCCGGCGGAAGCGCAGCCTCGCTCGAGGTGGTCGAGAACGCGATGACGGCCGGCTCTTTGACGGCTCGGATGAACTTGCGTAACGGCACTTTGAAGAGCAACGCCACCGGCACGAACACGAGCAGAAACAAGGCCGCCAGCGCGCAATAGAGCGTCCCCACGAGCCACGCCAGGCTGTAGAGGACGCCGAGGCCGCCATGTCCCACCGTGTACGCGATTGCGGCGCCGACGCCGACCGGGGCGTAGTGCATCACGATGTGGGTGAACTTGAACATCGTTTCCGCGAGCGCCTCGCACCACGTAAGCACGGGGCGCCCTCGTTCGCCGAGCATGCCGAGGGCAATCCCGAAGAACATGGCGAAGACGACGATCTGCAGCACGTCGCCTCGCGCCATCGCATCGACGACCGATTCGGGGACCACGTGAAGAAGAATCTGATCCCAGGTCTGCGGCGTGCCGGTCAGCTCCGACTGTTGTCCCGTGGGAAGATTGACGCCGACGCCGGGCTTCACGACGTTGACCGCCACGAGCCCGATGAGCAGCGCGAGCGTCGTCACGACTTCGAAGTAGACGATCGCGCGCAGCCCCATTCGCCCTACGTCTTTGAAGTGGCCGGCGCCCGCGATCCCCGCCACGAGGGTGGCGAAGATGAGCGGCGCGATGACCATCTTGATCAGCCGCAAAAACAACTGGCTGAATGGCCGGAAGTAGACCGCGTACGCGGGGTTGTAGTGATCGACCAACGCGCCCGCTATGGCGCCGACAACCAACGCGATGAAAAGCTGCTGGGTGAGCGTCACGCCGCGGCGCGGCGTTGCGGGCGTGCGGGCCTCTGGCACGCACGAAATTCTAACAGGCTGGGCCGGTAGTGCTGGCCTCCGGCCTTCGCTGAAGCTACGGCGGCCAGGTCAGGCCAGCCCGCATCAACCCAGCCACAACGATCGCGCGGTGAGCTCGCGTGGCCGCAGCCCCGCCGCATGCGCGAGCTGCCGTTGTCGATCCGGGAGCTGCGCGGGAAAGCGCCATTCGTCCGTCCGTCCGCCGGCCGAGCGAACCGCCTCCGCCCATTCATCCCACCACGACGCTACGCCTCGTGCAATCGGCTCGACGATCAATACGGAAGACCCTTTTGCGTGTGCGGCAAGGAGCCTGGGCAACAACTGCCGCCGGGACGCGTCCGCGAGCTCGTTGACAGCATATGCGGCCAGGATTCCGTCACCGCGCCGTCCGCGTACGTTCGCTCGCTCGATCGGCAGTTGCTCGGCGCGCCCCGGGATCCCAAGCACCCGGTACGTCCAGCTCGCTTCGGCCACCGCCCAAGGATGGCGATCGACGCCTCTGATGCTGCAGCGATGTTCCAGCGCCCACGCCGCTCCCGCGGCGCCCGTCCCGCAGCCGAGATCCAGCAGGCGCTCGACAAGGACCGGGCGGATTGCGCGGATGATTTCGCGTGTCACGAGGAAATGAAGCGGCCCGTAGAAGAGCGCGAACGCGGCGCGCTTACCCGCCGTGTCGAGCGCTCCGTGCCGCGCGAGCTTCGCGCGGCGCTCGACGTAACACGACGACAGCGCTCGAAGCGCGCGCGCCACTTCCGACGGTGTGAGGTCGGACAGGTGGCGCTCGTCGAGCGCCTGCAGCCACTGGTCGGTGTCGTACGAGATTAGAGCTCCACCTGCATCCCCAGCTCGACGACGCGCTCGGGCGGGATTTTGAAGAAGGCGTTCGCGCGGACGGCATTCCGCGCGATGAGGACGAACAGGCGCTCGCGCCAGAGCGGCAGCCCTGGTCGCCGTGTCGGCAGCAGCGTTTCGAGACCGAGAAAGAACGTCGTTTCAGCGAGGGAGATCGGAAATCCGCGCCTGGATGCCTCCTTGAGTGCATCGGGCACGTCGGGCTCCTCCATGAATCCGTACCGAAGCGTCAGCCTGTAAAACCCCTGACCGAGATCTTCGACTTCGGCGCGCTTGCCGGGAGTCACATGGGGTACGTCGCTCGTCACCACTGTCAGGAGAACCACGCGCTCGTGCAGGACTTTGTTGTGCTGCAGGTTGTGCAGCAGCGTCGGGGGGGTGCCGGTCAGGTTGCTCGTCATGAAGATCGCCGTTCCCGTGACACGCTGGGGTGGATATGCCTCGATGTCCTGCAGGAAGCGATCAAAAGGATACAGCCGCTCCTTCATTCGCTCGGCGAGCAGCGCGCGGCCTTTCTTCCACGTGGAGAGCAGCGTGTACACGAGCGCACCCACGACGAGGGGGAACCAGCCACCGTGCTGCACTTTCGTCAGGTTCGCGCCGAAAAACGCGAGCTCGATCAGGAAGAAGAACAGCGCAATCGATCCGGCGACCGGTCGCGGCACTCCCCACGCGCCTCGTGCAACCAGATACGCCAGCATGGTCGTGATCAGCATCGTCAGCGTCACCGCGATGCCGTAGGCTGCGGCCAGCGCGCTCGACGATCGGAACCCGACCACCAGCCCGAGCGTGCAGATCATCAGCGTCCAGTTCACCTGCGGAAGGTAGATCTGCCCCTGGTGGTGCTCCGATGTGTAGGCGATGTCGAGACGCGGCGAGTAGCCGAGCTGAATGGCCTGCCGCGTCAACGAGAACGCGCCCGATATCAACGCCTGCGATGCGATGATTGCCGCCACCGTCGCCAGTACGACGAGCGGATACAAGGCCCACCGCGGCGCCATCATGTAAAACGGGGATGACGCCGTGCCCGGATCGAGCAGGACCATGGCGCCCTGTCCCAGATAATTCAGGAACAGGGCCGGCAGTACCAAAGAGAACCAGGCGACGCGAATGGGCTTCGGCCCAAAATGTCCCATGTCGGCGTAGAGAGCCTCGCCGCCCGTGACCACGAGGAACACCGCACCGAGCACGACGAAGCCGTGCCATCCGTTCGCAATGAAGAACTCGGCGCCGTGCAGCGGATTGAACGCGGCCAGAACGCGCGGCTCGCGCAGGACCCAGCGCAGCCCGAGCAGCGCGATGCTGACGAACCAGACCACCATCACGGGACCGAACAGCAGCCCGACGCGTGCGGTGCCGCGCGACTGGATCATGAACAACGTCACGAGAATTGCGAGCGTGATTGGAACGATGTACGGCTCGAAGATGTGCGTGGCGACGTCGAGACCCTCGACCGCGCCGAGGACCGAGATCGCCGGGGTGATCATTCCGTCGCCGTAGAGCAATGCGGCGCCGAAAAGCCCGAGCGCGATCAGCGTGGCCCGGCTCTTCCGGCGTGCGCCGGGCGACTGTGCGACGAGCGCGAGCAGCGCGAGGATTCCTCCCTCTCCGTTGTTGTCGGCGCGCATGACGAAGAGGATGTATTTGATCGAAATGATGAGCGTCAGCGACCAGAAGATCAGCGAGAGGACGCCGAGCACGTTGTCGTGTGTCGGTGTCACGCCGTGCTCGCCGTGAAAACATTCGCGAAGCGCGTAAAGGGGGCTCGTGCCGATGTCCCCGTAGACGACCCCCAGCGCGCCGAGCGTAAGCACACGAAGACTCGTGGCCGGGTGATTCGAACTGCGGGCGTGCCTGGGGGAAGACAACGACGGGGCGGGCATCCGAAAAAGACCTCCAATGTCGCCTGCGAGGTTAGCTGACGGGCTGGAGGTTGAAGGTCCTCCTCCGGCGTCCAAGCCGGATATGCCCCGGACTGCCCGCGCAGCTTCCGCTCTGCGTCCGGGCTGTCGCTGGTTCCCCCGCTCCGCGCGCGCCGCGAGCGGATTCGGCTCACACGAGAATACGCCCGAGTGGTGCGGGCGTCAAAATGCCGGCTCGGGTAAGATCGCTGAAGTCGCGAACGAAGTGGACCCGTCTTCGTACGGGTGATCGCGCGTTAAGGCTTCGGCGTGGCCAGGTGACCCTTAAACGCGAGGGCGAACGGAGCGGCGAAGCGCGAGCGAGCGAAATGAGCTAGGCGGGCAGGCAGGTGGAGGAGCGCGCAGACGGGCCGGTACGGGAGCGAGTGGGTTGTGGCGGCCGCTAGTGGGGGCCAGGGGTCCCCCACGATTTAAGTATGGAGAGGTGGCCGAGTGGCCGATGGCGGTGGTCTTGAAAACCACTGTACCCGGAAGGGTACCGGGGGTTCGAATCCCTCCCTCTCCGTTGCCAGGATGAGATCGCGCCGAAGCGCGGACCCTCAAACCAACGCTAACGCGCATCCCGCTCCCACCCCGTGAGGACGTGTGCAACGGTGGGCGCCTGACTTTCCGCCTCGCGGAGCACCAGGAACCGATCGCCGAGAACCGATGGCTCAAATCGCCCCGCCGCCTTGAACAAGGCACGCGGCGTGCCCGGTTCGAGGCCGCTCGCAGTTTCTCTGATCGGCACGGCCATCATCTCGTGATCGGGAGTCGCATAGTAGAGTTCGCGACCGTCGCCACGCCAGCGGGCATGGTTGGCTTCGCCCGTTGAGGCGATGACGGTGTGTCGGATGTTCCCGGCGGCGTTGGTTATGTAGATGCGCGTCACGCCGCTTTCGTCACTCTGGTACGCGATGTAGCGTCCATCAGGTGAAAACCGCGCCCCCTGATCTTTTCCGGGACCTTGGACGACGGGAGTCGGTGAACCGCCATCGGCGGGGGCCACCCACAGGTCGTACCGGGTATCCTTGGCGACTTCTACATAGAGAATCAGTCGCCCATCCGGGGACCAGCCGACCGGCCAGCGATCGGGTCCGGGAGTAGTGAGCGGGCGAGGCTGATCCGGCCGCGCCAGATCGATGACATAGACGTTTGACGCGGCAGTACCCTGAAGCTTCAGCGCACACGCCAGCCGTCGGCCATCCGGTGACCACACGGGATCATCGGGCGAGCCGTCGACATGCAGTTTCGTTTCCGCGCCGCTGGCAAGCGCGCGGAGCCAGAGGCTGCGCACGCCGCCGGCCTCGGTCGCCCGCGCATATGCCACGGTCGATTGATCGCGAGAAATTGCCAGAGTGGAATAGGCGCCGACGTCGCCCTCCGTCGCTATCTGCCGGCCCGCTCGATCAAGCCACACGGGCTGGTTCTGGAGCGGTGGATCACTGCTGTAAATGATGACGCCGTTCGCGGCAACCGAGAAGCGATCGCGGACGCGGCGCGCCAGCGTTCGGGCCGGACCTGTCACGACGCCGCGTCGCGCGTCGAATGCCTGCGCGACCAGCTCGCGATCGCGCACGTGGAGCAGGAACGCGCCGTCGGGGGTATCGGCCACGATCGCCGCACTCTGGAACGCTTGCGGCGCGACGAGGGGTGCAGGCGCGACCGCCCCTCCGAGCGACGCAATCCGAACGCTTGACCGGTTCGATTGCCGACTGCCGGCAAAGAAAACAAATCGGCTGCCGTCCGACAGGAAACTCGGGAATTGATGCGTCGCCTCTTCGCGCGTGGCGTCAAGGACGGTTGCCGGCTCCGGCGTTCCCCCGTCTTCCGGAATTTGCAACAAGGCGCCCCCCGATTGCGGGGCGAAGACGATCACACCGCGAGCGCTCCACGCGCCACCGCGCGGGTTCGGTGCTGCGGCGAGCACCACGGGAGAGCCGTCCGGCACCGTCGAGCGTTCGAGGCGGCCGTCGGCGAAAAACCCGATGGATCGGCTGTCGGGCGACCAGAAGGGCATGTTGCCGCCAGCCGTACCCGGGAGCCGCTGCAGCGTTCCATTTTCGAGCGAGCGGAGCCACAGCGCTTTACCGGAATTGAACACGACGGATCGGCCGTCCGGCGCGATGACGAACATCGTGTCGAACTCTGCACGCAAGTCCGGCGGCAGGCCGAGATCGCTGATCATGCGCACGATCGGCGGCGCCGCGCGTGCGGCGGCCGTCGCCGCCCACCATCCGATTGCCACACAGGCGGCGCCTGCGAGCGCGAGCGCCCCCGCGCCACGCCACCCGCGCGGCAGTCCTGGGCGCGCCACGACCGCCGTCTGTTGCGTCGTCGCCCTCGAAGATGAGGAGTCGCGCAGCCACTGGAGCGCATCGCTCAGTGCTTCCGCGCTCTGCCAGCGTCGGTTTGGATCCTTAGCCAGGCAGCGGTCGATGACGCGTTCGAGCTCCAGCGGCAGCTCTTGCTGGTGGGTCCGGATGGACGGCACCGGCGCCGTCATGATCGCCGAAATGACTCCTGCACTGCTCGAGGCATCGTAAGCTCTCCTGCCCGTGAGCATCTCGTACAGAACAAGGCCGAGCGCATGGATGTCAGTTCTCGCGTCGGCCTCGCGTCCCTCGAGCTGCTCCGGAGCCATGTACTGCAGCGTACCGAGCACGGTGCCGGCCACCGTCAGGTTTGCGGTGGTCCCCTGGTCCAGAGCGGCGACCTGCGACTGCACGCGGGCCAGCCCGAAGTCCAGCAGCTTCACCCCCTCCCGTGCGATCAGGATGTTGCCCGGCTTGAGGTCTCGGTGAACGATGCCCTGCCGATGCGCGGCGGCCAACGCGTCCGCGATTTGCACGCCAAGATCCAGTGCCTGCGGCATCGGCATCGGGCATGCGAGATGCCTGCCTTCGATGTGTTCCATCACGAGGTACGACGTGTCACCCTCAGTACCGACGTCGTAGAGCGTGCAGATGTGCGGATGATTCAGTGCCGAGATCGCGCGCGCCTCGCGTTCGAAGCGGTTCGAGAATTCCCGTTTCACGATCTTGATGGCCACGGTGCGATCCAACCGGGTGTCGCGCGCCCGGTAGACCTCACCCATGCCGCCGGCACCAATGATGGCGTGCAGTTCGTACGGCCCCAGTCGATAGGGCAGTTCAGGGCCGAGCATGAAGGGGATATGGATTATAGTGCCGATTCGCTCAGCGGTCGCCGGCACAACGTGGTCGTATCCATCCATTCCGGCGACCTTCGGCATCCCGGCGAGCGCGCCGCGAGCTTAAAGCTGCACGCGAATGCCTTCTGGAACCGCGGCATGTTGACGACGAGCCCATTGACTCGATACTTGCCAGGCGAGTGGGGGTCAACGACGGCGTTGGCACGAAGGTTCTCCGGGCGGTCGTTCTCGCATGCCCACTGCGCGTACCCGACGAAGAACCGCTGCTCGGGCGTCAGTCCATCGCGCGGCACCAACTCTTGCCCACTGGTCTGTGCCCTCCACGCGATCCAGACCAGGATCAAGCCTCCGAGGTCCGCGATATCCTCGCCTTCAGTCAGCTTCGAATTGATTTTGATCTCGTCGACGACGGTGTATTGCGCAGGCCTCCAGAGAACTGCCCGCCGGCGGTACGCTCTCCGATCAATCCAGTCAATCCAGGTACTTGATCAGCACGACCTCATTGCGCTTCTCGTTGTAGATCAAGTCATCGACAATCGCCTGCGTCATCACGAGTCCAAGCCCGCCAGGCCGCAGTCCCATCTCCTCGCGGACGCGATCGTGCGCCATGGGATCGTCGTCGGGATTGGAAATCGCGGCGTGGGCGAGTTGACTGATGTCGAAGCCGTCGCCGGGGTCCGCGATACGGTACAGGAGCATGCGCCGCGCGCGCAGACACGAGATGCGGACCTTCTGTGTGGGATCGAGCCGTCCGCCCCATTCGATCGCGTTCGTCAACAGCTCCCCGAGCGCCTGCGCGACCGACTCGCGCACATCGTCGGCCAGTTTCGCATCGAGCTGCATGACGAATTCCCGCACGCGTCGTCCTGCCTCGAGCGTGCACGGCACGAGAATCTCGAGCCATTCCGGACTTGCCGAGACGACTTCGATCGGCAGGTTCGCCGTCGCCGACGCGGCGAGCGCGTCCTTGACTACTTCGACGATCCGTCGCGGAGGGAATGGCTTCCGGATGAATCGGTCGGCCTGCTCGCGAAATGCCCGCAGCAGCGGCTCCGGCGTGTCGTCGGCGGTCATCATGACGACTCGCGGCGCGCCCTGGAGCGTGCGCGCGCGGGCGAGCACGTCGAGGCCACTCATGCCGGGCAGGCCAATGTCGAGCAGCAGCACGTCGGCGGACTGCTGCTGGAGCTTTTCGAGCGCGTCGGCCCCGTCAGTGGCCTGCTCGGTCCGATAGCCCGCCTGGTCGAGAAGAGACGCGAGCGCATGACGAAATGCACCATCGTCGTCTACAACGAGCACGCGTGGAGTGGCCGCGGCCATCTCTGGCCCCCTTTCGAGCAATCCGAGTAAGGCCGATGCCTGAAGGTGAAATCGCTGTAGTGTAGTGCCGTATCTCGAATCGAGGAAACGGGAATTCTCATGAAACAGCCGACTCCATCCGGCCCACCCGGAACCGATCGGCGTTCGGCAATCGTCCACGCGGCGGCGCGGGTACTCGGTACCTCCGGGACTCTCGCCGACGCCGCGCCGAAACTGCTCGACGCGATCTGCGAGTCCCTGGGCTGGGAGTACGGGGCTCTTTGGGAAGTCGACCAGCCCGCAACCGCGCTGCGATTCGTGGGAGCCAGGTCCAAGGTGCCCGAACGATTTTCGGAGTTCGTCGATCTGAGCGCCCGAACGACGCTGGCGCGCGGCGTCGGGCTTCCCGGACGCGTCTGGGAGCTCGGGGGGCCGTCCTGGATTCCAGATGTCGTGATCGATGGGAATTTTCCTCGCGCGGCTGCCGCCCGAAACGTGGGCTTGCACGCTGCATTCGGCCTGCCCATTCTCGGCGGCGCCGACATCGTCGGCGTGATGGAGTTCTTCAGCGCTGACATCCGCGAACCGGACGCCGCCCTTCTCGAGACGATGATGGCGGTCGGAAGACAGGTCGGTGTGTTCGTCACGGGCCGCTGGGCGGCCGACGAGCTCGACACGTTTTTCAGCCTGACGCCCGATCTTCTCTGTGTCGCGAGCTTTGACGGTTCGTTCCTTCGCGTGAACCCCGCCTGGATGCACATGCTCGGCTACGAGGAGCAGGATTTGCGAGGAGCGCCTTTTCTGGATTTCGTTCACCCCGACGACCGCGCATCCACGGTTGATGCGATGTCGCAGCTCACATCGGGAGCCCGGGTGATCAACTTCGAAAACCGGTACCGCACGCGCGACGGTTCGTATCGGTGGGTGGAATGGAACTCGACGCCCTCGGTCGAGCGCGGCGTCGTGTACGCCGCGGCTCGCGACATCACGGAGCGCAAAGAGGCCGAGGCGGCAATGCAGCAGTCCGCAGACAGCCTCAAGCAACTCGTCCGCGAGCTCGAGGTCGCTCGACACAAAGCCGAGTCGGCGGCCGTCGCGAAAGGTGAGTTCCTCGCGAACATGAGCCACGAGATTCGCACGCCCATGAACGCGGTGATCGGCATGACCGGCCTTGCGCTGAAAACACGGCTGACGCCGCGGCAGCGCGAGTACATTCGCACCGCCAACGAGTCGGCGGAAGCGCTCCTGACCGTCTTGAACGACATCCTGGACGTGTCGAAGATCGAAGCGGGTCGCCTGGCGCTCCATCCGGCGCCGTTCAGCCTGCGGGACTCCGTCGAGGACGCCGTGAAGCTGTTCGCGCCGCGTGCGCACGAGAAGGGGCTCGAGCTCGCGTGCCACATTCTTCCGGACGTGCCGGACGGACTGATTGGCGATGCAGGACGCCTGCGCCAGGTTCTGGTGAATCTCGTGGGGAACGCGGTCAAGTTCACCGACGCAGGCGATGTGATCGTCGAGGTCACCGCGACCAGTGTCGCGGCTGATCAAGTGGTCCTCCGATTCAGCGTCTCGGATACCGGCATCGGCATTCCTGACGACAAGCAGTGGCAGATCTTCGGCGCGTTCGTGCAGGCCGACGCGTCGACGACGAGGCGTTTCGGCGGGACGGGGCTTGGCCTGACGATCTCTGCGCATCTGGTGGAGATGATGGGCGGGCGCATCTGGGTCACGAGCGAAGAGGGGAAAGGCAGCCGGTTTCAGTTCAACGCGCACTTCGGTCGACACGCCGAGGCAGCACTGGAGCGCCCCGCTCGGGCGAGCCTGAACGATCTGCAGGTGCTGGTGGTCGACGACAATCGGACGAACCGGACGATTCTGCAGGAGCTGCTGGGCAGCTGGCGCATGAAGGTCACCGCCACTGATAGCGCGAGTGCAGCGCTCACCACAATGCGTACGGCCGCTGCACATCGGCAACCGTTCGATCTCGTCTTGACCGATGCGATGATGCCGGACATCGACGGGTTCGCGCTGGCGCACGAAATTGCCGGCGACGAATCGTTGTCCCGGGCGAAGGTCATCATTCTCACTTCCGCGAGCGGCACGCCAAGACGCCTGCGCGGCCTCGATCGCACCGTCGTGTCGCAACTGAGCAAGCCGGTCAAACAGTCTGATCTGATGGACGCGATTCTGGACGCGTTCGCGCGCGTCGATCGATCGGCACCGGCGGGCCGACCCCGTGACGCGCAAGGGGCAGCCACGCGGCGCCTGCACGTGCTGCTCGTCGACGACAACCCGACGAACAAAAGGCTCGTCGAATTGCTGCTCGAGCAAGAGCGGCACCGCGTGACGACCGCGTCGAACGGACGGGAAGCGCTGGACAAGTTCGCGAGGGAACCATTCGACGTCGTGCTGATGGACGTGCAGATGCCGGAGATGGACGGCTTTCAGGCGACCGCTGCCATCCGTGAACGCGAAGGAGCGACGGGCCGTCGCACGCCCATCATCGCCATGACGGCCCACGCCATGGCCGGAGACCGCGAACGTTGCTTGCGCGCCGGGATGGACGCCTATCTGTCCAAGCCGTTGCGGGCCGAGGACCTGATGACCACAATCGCGCGCTTTTTTCCAGCCAGCGCACCTCCTTCGGAGGCGCCTGCCGTGGCCAGTGCGCCAGAACCGGCGCCCGGATCGTCGATCGACGCGGAGGCGCTGCTCGACGATTTCGGGCACAACCCGAAGGTGCTCGCCGAAGTGATTGCCGTGTTCCTGGCGGATGCTCCGAAGTATCTCGACAGAATCCGCGCCGCGGCGGCGTCGAACGATACTGCGGCGATCGCCGCGGCAGCGCACGCGCTCAAAGGATCCGCGGGCTTGTTCTCCAAAGGGGCGGCGTACGACGCCGCCCGCGCGCTCGAGCACGCGGGCAGGAGCGCAGCCAAGGTCGATGAGGCGCGGCTGCACGAACTCGCGACCGCTATGGAGCAACTCTGCGCAGAGCTGAACAACATTCGCGAGCGGCTTGCCGCGAACACGACCTGACCGCGGAAGCTACCGGCGCGGGCGAATCAGCCTGCGCAGCGCTTCGACGAGCACCTGCGGCAGCTGGTCGGCGCGTCGCAGCGCGGTGAAACCTGCCGCGCCGAAAATACGCGCCGCGTACCGCGGCGCCTCGCGATCCACAGTCACGCAGAAGACGTCGATCCCCTGTGCTCGCGCCTCGCCGACCGCCTGCCGGGCGTCTTCGATGCCGTACATCCCTTCGTACTGGTCGATGTCGTTTGGCTTTCCGTCGGAGAGCACGAGCAGGAGCCGTCGCTCGCTGCGTTCACGGCTGATGGCGGCGGTGACGTGCCTGACGGCTGCGCCCAGGCGTGTGTACCCATCGGCATCGAGCGCGCCGATGCGGTGGATTACATCGCTGCTTCCAGGTTCGCCAAATCGCTGCAACGGAAGCACGGAGACGTGCTCCGGCCCGTGCCCGCAGAACGCATAGATCGCGTGACGATCGCCGAGCGCCGCGAGTGCCTCGACTACGACCAGCAGCGCGTCCTTCTCTACGTCGACGATGCGCTGCGTTCCCGAGACCCAGGCGTCGGTGGATGCGCTCGCATCGACGAGCAGGGCGACGCTGAGCTCCCGGCGCGCGCGATGCACATCGATGTACAACCCGTCTTCGGCCGAAACACCCGCACGCGAATCCGCTGCAGTCTTGACGTACTCGGCGACGTCGATCTCGGGTCCGTCGGGCTGTCGCCCGACTCTGACGCGGCGCGGACGAAGGCGCTCGAACCGACTGCGCACTCGGCGGATCGTCGAACGGAGACGCGAGCGCGCGGAATCGGTCCACGCGGCATCCGCAAATGGCACGGCGATCTCGTGCACGACGGCGCCGCGACTCTTGTACGTGCCCGAGCGATAGTCCCATTCGGGATAGGCGATGCCGATTTCCGCTGGAGCCGCGACAGCCGCGATCGTGCGCGGCGGTTCATCACCGGCACGGAGGACTTCCCTGGCCTGTCCCGGCGATCGAACGACTCGAGCTTCCGGGAGGTCGGATAAGGCGTCGCCCAGGCCCTCGGGATCCGCGTGCGCATCACGGTCCGCTGGCCGCTGTAGTCCGAAGGGATCCTCGACGCTTTCCTGCGGCTCGTCCGCTCGAATCACCCAGGTACCAGCGCCGGCGTCGTCCTCCTCGTCGTCGGCTTCGCGGATGCGAGGCCGACGCCGCATTTCGGCCACGCGTTGCTTCGCGTGCGGCTGCGGCCCCGAGGTGTCGGTGCAAGCCGTCCCGACGAGCGATTGTGCGGGCGCCAGAAAACGCCCCCAGTAATAGACGGGCGGCAGCTCTCGGCGAAATGCCTCCGCATCCTCCTTCCCGTCGTGGCCGGTCTGCATTGCCCACCTGAGCGACTCGGCCGCGGTCGCGCAGACGGGAACATCGTCACATCGTTCCGTCGGGTCGTGCGCGAGCCAGTTCTGCAGGAACGGTTCGAGCGCCGCTCCGCGTTGCGCGCGCGCAGACGAGGACGAACGGCGCGCGACCTCATGCCGTCGTGCGGAGCGCAGTACGGGAACGAGACCCGGCGTCTCGCGCACGATCCATGCGTCGGCCGCCGTCGCCTCGGCGAGCGCAAAGCGCTGCCGTAGGGCAGGGTGCTGAATCGCCGCGGCAACGGAAGCGCTCTCGCGCACAACACGCACCGCCTGCTCGACCGCGAGAAAAGTGAAGAACGAGGACGAGGCGACAGCCTCCGGCAAGTAGATTCGAATGCCGTCAGTGGCCGGCAGGACCCCCGCAGCCGATTCCGTGCCGTGTCGGCCGGCAACCCGCGCGAGCCAGCTCACAGGAGCGTCTGCTTCCGCGGTTGCTATCCGAATCTCGCGTTCGAAGAGGGCATGGAGGAACATCTCGAGACGGGCGCGCATGTCTCCGAGCCGCAGCGCGTCGTCCTGCGCGGGGGGCGCGTACCGCCGCCACAGGTCGCGCGCGAAACGGGTGGCGACGTACGCGCCGTCGAGAATCAGATCCTCGGGTTCGGCCACTTGAATCAGCCGTTAGAGCGTTGCGCTCACGAGGTCGTGCATCGCGGCAAGCAGATCGGCATCATCGGTCAGCGGTCCGAGCAGCGCGGTCGTACAGGCGGTCCGCACCGGGATACCACTCGCGATGAGCCTGGCCGTCGCGACGATCAGGCGCGTGCTGGGTACTTCGGCGAGGCCGCGATCCCCGAGCTGCCGCAGGCGCTTCGTGAGCGTGACGAGCATGACCGCTGTGGGCCGATCGATGTGTCCCTCGTGCTCGACGATCGCCGTCTCGATGGGCGGCGGCGGAAAGCCGAACTCGAGCGCGACGAAACGCTGTCGGGTGCTCGGCTTCAGATCCTTGAGGCCATGCTGATACCCCGGGTTATAAGAAACCACCAGCTGAAAATTCCGGTCCGCCTCGAGAAGCTCACCAACCTTGTCGAGCGGCAGGATTCGCCGGTCGTCGGTCAGCGGATGAATGACGACGACCGTGTCGGTGCGCGCTTCGATGATTTCGTCCAGGTAACAAATCGCGCCGAGTCGCGCGGCGAGGGTCAAAGGACCGTCGAGCCACACGGTTTCGCCGGCGCGAATCAGATACCGGCCGGTGAGATCGCTGGCCGAGAGATCGTCGTGGCACGCGACGGTGACGAGCGGCCGTCCCAGACGCCACGCCATGTGTTCGACGAATCGCGTCTTGCCGCACCCGGTCGGTCCTTTCAACATCACCGCGAGGCGCTTGGCATGGCAGGTTTCGAACACGGCGATCTCGTCGCCGACCGGAACGTAGTACGGCGCTTCGGTCGCAGGCCACCGTACTCCGGAGTGCTGTTCGGCCGTCAGAGTCATCGCACCGGCTGCGCCGAAGGCGCCGCCACAACGACGGGCCGCCGCTGCGAGGGCGCCAGGAAGAAGAAGTCCCACAGGAAGAGAGCGACACCGACCATGAAGAGCATGCCCGTCGCGAGCAACATCAGGAAATGTACCTGGATCTTCGCTTGTGTCTCGAGGTAGCCAAAGCCGAGGATCCGCTCGAGGTACGTCTGCGTGATCCCCGCCGCGGCGAACGACATCGTCATGCCGAACATGCCACCCACCTGCAGCCAGAACGACCACAGCCCGACCTTCGATTCACGCTCGGATTCGTCGTGACCTGTGAGTGCCGGCAGCGCATAGGTAATCACGGCGAGGACGATCATCACGTACGCCCCAAAGAACGCCGGATGGCCGTGCATAGACGTGATCATTGTGCCGTGCGTCCACTTGTTCACGGCTGGCCATGTATGCGCAAGACCGAGAAGCCCGGCGCCGAGCGCCGAGAATACCGCGCTGCCGAGGGTCCAGTGCAGCGCAAGCGTATTCGGATGAGCAGCCCCCGAACGCCGAATCGCCGAGTACGCGTAGCCAGACATTGCCAGGAAGACTGCGGGCTCCAAGGCCGAGAAAACTCCGCCGATCGGCAGCCAGTAGGACGGAGTGCCGACGTAATAGTAATGATGCGCGGTGCCGAGCAGCCCCGAGATGAATGTCAAACCGACGATGACATACAGCCACTTCTCCATGACTTCGCGGTCGATCCCGGACAACCGGATGAGGAGATACGCGAGGAGCCCTCCCTGCACCATCTCCCACACTCCTTCGACCCAGAGGTGTACCGTCCACCATCGGTAGAAGATGGCGACCGTGTAATTCCGGAACTCCAGGAGGGACGGCAGATACAACAAGGCGGTCATCACGAGGCCGGCGACGAGGATCGCTTCCGTTGTCGTATAGCGCTTCGCGTGCAAGATTGTCATCCCAAGGTTGTAGAGGAACATCAGCATGACGACGACGATCGCGAGCTTGACCGGCAGCGGCTGCTCGAGGAGCTTGTTGCCTGCCGTCCAGCCGAACAGATAGCCGACAACCGCCGTCACGCCCGCGATCGTCCAGAGTGCGAGCGCCACGTACGCGAGCTTCGGACTGTGCAGCTCGGTGCGGGATTCCTCGGGGACCAGCCAGTAGGCCGCACCCTGGAACCCGGTGAGCACCCACACGATGAGCAGGTTCGTGTGAATCTCCTTGGAGACATCGAACGGTAACCACGCCTTGATTGGATCGGGTCCGACGTATTTGGCGACGGCCAGCAGTCCAAACGCGATCTGCAGGCCGTAGAGCAGCAGCGCCACGACGAAGTACGGATAGGCAACGGCTTGCGAGCGATAGCGCATGGGAGTCCTCTACCTCAGCGTCGACACGTACGCGACGAGATGATCGATGTCTTCGGGCTTCAGCATGTCGTGGTAGATGGCCGGCATGATCGACTTGCCGGCGGCCGAGAACGTCGGTCCGGCAACGACGTACGCGCTCGGGTTCTCGATCGACTCGCGGATGTACTCCTGCGGCGTGCGTGCCTTTCCTGTGTAACCGGGAGTCTTGATGATTTCGGCCGCGCGTGCGCTGACGCCCGCGAGCGATGGTCCGACGATCTGCACGCCGGGCTGCGTCGAGTGACAGCTGAAACAGGCAGGCGGCGTCTTGCCGAAGAGCGCTTCTCCGAGGGCGACAGGATCGCTCGATGCGGCATTCGGCGTCTTCGTGCCGAGCATGATCCCTTGCGCGGTCGCGGCGCTGACGACGATCGGCCGGGGCGGCCAGCCGTGGGTGTCGATGTTGGACACCCACGTCAAGAATGCAATCAGATTGGTGATGTCTTCGTCGGAGAGGTTCGGGTTCGGCATCAGCCGCCCATGCTGCTCCTCGGAATAGTACTTCGACGGATCCTTCAGAAACTCGCGAAGGTAAGGCTCGCCACGCAGCTGCGTGATCTTGGTCAGATCAGGCGCGAAGTACGCCCCCTCTCCGAGGAGTGTGTGACAATTGACGCAATCCTTCCGATGCCACACGTGCTTACCCGCTTCGACCGCGGGCGTAATCGCCTCGGCGTGCGTCAAACGTCCGAACTGCCGGTGGCTGTCGATCGTCAACGCAATGAACACGGCCGAAAACAGCGTCGTGCCGGCGACGAAAAACATCCGGGTCTGCCGTTTAGTCATGCTTCTCTCCGGTACGGCAGCTAGACGTGAATTCGCGCGAAGTTGATGACGCCTATGTAGCC
>JBKPTT010000094.1:0-12073 GCA_046735635.1 Acidobacteriota bacterium
GCCTCCTTCTCCGCGCGGGCGCCCACGTGAACGCGGCGAACCGGTACGGCGTCACACCGCTTTCGCTCGCCTGCACGAACGGCGACGCCGCAGTCGTCGATCTGTTCATCAAGGCGGGCGCGGACGTGAATGCGGCGCTCCCCGGCGGCGAAACGCCGTTGATGACGGCCTCGCGGACGGGCAATCTGGTCGCGGTCAAGTCGCTCATCAACCATGGCGCAAGGGTGGACGCGAAGGATGAACGCCGCGGCCAGACCGCGCTGATGTGGGCGGCCGCCGAAGGCCACGCCGACGTCGTCCAGGCGCTGATCGACGCGGATGCGGACTTCACGAGCCGCGTGCCTTCCGGATTGTCGCCGCTGATGTTCGCCGCGCGCGAGGGCCGCACCGAGGTCGTGCGCGTCCTGCTGAAGGCGGGTGCGGACGTGAACGACACGATTCCCGCCGAAGGCCGCCGGCGCGGATTCGGTGGCGGACTCCCGCCGGTCGGCGCCACGCCGCTGCTGCTCGCCGTCAGGAATGCGCATTACGAGCTGGCCGCGATGCTGTTGGATGCGAGCGCCAATCCCAATGCCGATGGGCCCGGCTACACGGTCCTTCACGCGATCACGGCGGTGAGGAAGCCAGGTGTCGGAGACAACGATCCGCCTCCCGACGGCTCCGGGACGATGACCAGCCTCGACTTCGTGAAAAGGCTTGCCGCGAAAGGGGCGAACCTCGACGCCCGTATGACGAAGAAGGCAAACTTGAACAACACGCGGCTGAACGAGATCGGCGCGACCCCCTTCATGCTCGCCTCTCTGACCGCCGACGCCGACCTGATGAAGACGCTCGCCGCGCTTGGCGCCAATCCGCTGCTGACCAACGTCGAGAAGAGCACGCCGCTGATGGCAGCGGCCGGGCTGGCGACGCGCTCGCCGGGCGAAGATGCGGGCACCGAAAGCGAAGTGATCGAAGCCGTGCAGGTCGCGCTCGATCTCGGCAACGACGTCAATGCCGTCGACACCAACGGCGAGACCGCCATGCATGCCGCCGCGTACAAGAATCTGCCGAAAGTCGTGAAGTTCCTCGCGTCGAAAGGCGCACGGATCGACGTCTGGAACCGCAACGACAAGTTCGGCTGGACGCCGCTCGCGATTGCGGTCGGCTACCGCTTCGGCAACTTCAAGCCATCCCCCGAGACCGAAACGGCGATTCGCGAAGTGATGATTGCCGCCGGCGTGACCCCGCCGAAGGTTGTCGTCGCGAAGACGCAGCAGATCTACTGATCTTATTGACGTTCGGTGATGCGCGAGCCGCGCCGCACGCGCCGCAGCGAGGACACGTGAGGTCCCCGGCGCCTCGGCCTGACGCCCGGAAAACTGTTCCTTCGTCGGTGGACTCAAACTGCGTGCTGCGGGCGGCGTGTGTCTCGCTCGAAGCGACCTCGGACTCGCGTGACGCGCGATTAGAGGTAAACCGCGTCCGCAGCCAGACGACCGCGCTGCGCCGGACGGTGACACGCGAGGCCAGCGCGGGTCGCAGAAGGCGATGCGGAGGGCGCGGTTTTCCACGCGAAGTCCGCGGGAGCAAGACGAGATGCACGTCGCACGCAGCAGCACGCATATCCGGCGCAGCAGTAGACTGACGCGATGGTCATAGCCGCGGTCCTCTCCACGCTTCACTTGTTGACGTTGGTAGTGGGCCTCTCCGCGGTTTTCATGCGCGGGCGCGCGCTTCGAGAGCCGCTCGACGAATTGGCCTGGCGGCGAATCCTCGCCGCCGACAGCGCGTGGGGCGTCGCGGCAGTGCTCTGGATCGGCACGGGTCTGACCCGCGTCTTTTACGGGGGCAAAGGGCCATATTTCTATCTGCACAACGGATTCTTCTGGATCAAGATGGGGTTGTTCGGGCTCGTCTTCCTGCTCGAGATCGTTCCGATGACGACGTTCGTTCGCGTTCGCATCGAGAGAAGACGCGGCGGTACTCTGCCGTCGTTTTCACCCCGGCCGTACCGAGTCGTCAATACAATCGAGCTGGCCGTCGTCGTCTTGATCGTGTTCACGGCATCGCTGATGGCGCGCGCGGTGTGGATGTTCGAATGAGCGCCGGCGATCCCTATAAGCTGGCGCGATTCCTGGAGGCGCAGGAACACGAGTACGAACGAGCCGTATCGGAAATCCGCGAGGGACGAAAGCGGTCCCACTGGATGTGGTACGTGTTTCCGCAATTCGAAGGCCTCGGGTTCAGCGCGACGTCAAGGCACTTCGCGATCAAGAGCAAGGACGAAGCCGCCGCGTACCTCGCGCATCCCGTGCTCGGGCGGAGGCTCACCGAATGCGCCGAAGCGTTGCTACAGCTCGAGGGGCATACGGCCGCCGAGATCTTTGGTTCGCCCGACGACATGAAACTGCGCTCCTCGGCTACGCTTTTCGCAATGGTGTCGCCGGCCGGATCGGTCTTTCATCGCGTCATCGAGAAGTATTTTGCGGGCCAAAAGGACGAGCGCACGGTGAGCCTCGTGGCACCCGCCTCGGCCTGAGCCTTCGATTCAGCCGATCAACATGGATGGCAGCGAGTGCATGAACTCGTGAACGGCGTCGATCTGCGCGTTCTCGGCAATGAACTCGAAGTCGGACGGATTGATTGTGCGGACCCGGTTCCGCGACGCGTTCAGAGCCGCGTGGGCAACTGGACACTCGTCGATGAGCGCCGACAGGACGGCCCAGCAGGCCGCATCGAGCATGATGATCGCGTCGAGGCTGCCGCGTGCGCGCCAGGGCTCGCGAACCGCGGTATGGCGAGTCAGCGCGCGTCGAAGTCCTTCCAGGCGCAGTTGAATGTCGCGGTCCATGCATTGCAACTCCGCGAGAACCGCCGTCAGTTGCTGCGCGGCATACAGGCAGACGTCGCGGTGAAGGATCGTCCACCCGACTTGAAAGGCGGCGATCAAATTCCTTCGGGGCCAGTGCGACGGCCAGTTCTGAAGTCCGAGATTGCAGACGGCCACTGCCCCGTCGGACGCTTCGCGCCGTGTGAACGCACGTCCATGAACGCTGCATCCGACAATCATCGTATTTGCCAGATACGCGAGCTCTTCGTCGCTCGTGGGATGCGCCGCGACGTGCGACTCGATCCACGACAGCCGCGAACTGCGTGGGTCGGCAGCCTCGAGCAACGCTCGCGGAGGGGGCGCGATCACGCCGGCGTCTCGGAGCAGCTCGACGACCGCAGCCACACCATCCGGTTCGGGCGCTGAGTCCGCGTGATCGGTCGATTCGGTCTTCGGCTCGGCCGCCGTTGTTTCTGGCGACGCCGTGGCCTCGAGCGCGCGGAAATACGCGCGTGCGACCTCGCTTTGCGGCGGGTGCGTGGCATCCAACCGAAACTCGCGCGCTTCGCGAAGAAATGCGTGGGCCTGCGCGGGCGTGACGTATCCCTGTCCCTCGCGGCGCGCTTCGCGTTCGTATGCGACGTCTAAGGCATGCTGCTCATCTTCATCCAATAGAAGGTGGCCGTCGTGTTCGCGTGCGCCATTCGACAGGCGCACGCAGCCGCGCATGAGACGCGCAAAGTAGGACCCATATTCCGACGACAGGAACGCGAGCAGATCGACCAGGGGCTCGAACGCCGACTCGCGTTTGGCTTCGATGACGTAGCCTCCGAGCTCGCAAACGCGCCCTTCCGTCTCGCGTCCAGACATCTGCTCGCCATCCAGCGTCGTGTACGGCGCGACCGCGGCAAAGTCGAACACCTTGAGGTGGCGTGCGAAGCCCTCGATGACGAAATCCGGGTCGAGGCCGATGACTTTTTCCGCCGCCACGGCGGCGCCGGCTTGCATCAGCACGGCAATCCACACGCCGAACCGCTCCGGATCGAATTCCTCGTCTCCCCCACGCGCGCGGATCCTCCAGATGTCGTGATCGAGCACCTGCGCCAGTTGTGCGGGTGTCGCCAGTGCGACAAGTTCCGCGCAGTCCTCCAGCCCGCATGTCTGGATGACACGATGCACGATCTCCGGCTGGAGGCGCGGCACAATGGCCGCGAGATCCGGCATGTTCAGCAGGCGGACGATCAGGGACTCGGTTTTGGCCATGGGACCGCGAATCATAGCCGCCCGGTGCCCGAAGAAACAGTCTTGAACGTGAACGCGAGGTAGCGGACAATATCAGTGGGGAGAAAGAATTCGACGCTCCCCGCTCCCGCCTTTGGCAACTTGCCTCGAATGTTATCTCGACCCGCAGAAATATTGGCCCGACTGCGACGCTTTCGCATTCGGGACGACGCGCCGCGTCTCGCGGACGAGAGCCGCTGGTACACGGAACACACGGCGCTCCTCATCAGCACGCTGAAATGGGCGTTCCTTGGCGCAGGTGCCGGCGTGTGCGTCGGTCTGGGTACACGCGTGTTTCTGTGGTTCCTCGGCCGCTCGGCGGATCTCGCGCGCGCCCTGACATCGGGCCGCGTACCCGTTTTCGTCTTCCTGCCGATCGCGCTTCCCTTGTGTGTCTGGATCATTCGGACGTTCGCGTCGGAGGCGCGCGGGCACGGGACCGAAGCGGTGATCGCGGCGGTCCACCAGAAATCCGGGCGCGTCGACTGGCTCGTCGCGCCCGTGAAGCTTGCGGCCACGGTGGTGACGCTCGCGGTTGGCGGATCGGTCGGTAAGGAAGGGCCCGCCGCGCAGATCGGCGCGGCGCTGACGAGCCTCTTCGCCGACATCCTGCGCCTGCGCGACGACGACCGGCGACGCCTCGTCATCTGCGGCATCAGCGCCGGGTTCGCGGCGGTGTTCGGGACGCCGGTGTCGGGTGCGCTATTCGGAATCGAGGTGTTGTACCTCGGTCGAATCGACTACACCGTCATCTTTCCAGCTCTCGTCGCCGGCATCGTCGGGCATCTCGCGTGCGGCGTCCGGCCGCCATTCCCTGCGTTTCAGCAGGCGTTTGCCGATACGAGCCAGGTGAAGACGATCCTGATCACGCTGGCAGCTGGAGCGTTGTTCGGACTGATCGCGCTGCTGCTGATCGAGTCGTTGCGTTTCTTCGAACGAGCGCTGCGGCCCCTCGAACACCGGCCCTATCTGCTCGCCGCCTCCGGTGGCGTCACGCTTGCGATTCTGTACGGCATCGCCGGTGACGTGTACGCGGGTCTCGGCACGGAGACGATCGATGGCGTATTGGCGGGGACGGCGTCGGTTCCCGCCGCGGCCTTCCTCGTCAAGATTCTCGCGACGTCGATCACGCTCGAGACCGGTGGCAGCGGCGGGATCATCACCCCCATCTTCTTCGTGGGCGTGACCAGCGGTGCGGCGCTCGCACCCGTATTCGGCGTAGCGCCGACGTTCCTTGCTGCCGTCGGCGTTGCGGCCGTGCTCGCCGCTGCTGCGAACACGCCGATTGCCGCCGCCGTCATGGCGATGGAGTTGCTGCCCGCCCCCGAGGGCGTGTATGCGGCGCTCGCCGCGTCAACCGCGTTTCTGATGGTGGGCCACCGCAGCGTGTACGCGAGTCAGAAGCTCGGGTTGTCGAAGTCGGCGGGTCTCGACATTCAACTCGATGTTCCGGTAGGCGAGATCAGCCGCACGTCGGTGCGGATTCGCAAGGGCAGCCTCACCGAGCGCGTGCACACCTGGACCGCGCGGCAGGCGCCCGACGACCATCCGCACGACGAGTGAGGCAGTCCCGGCATCGGCACTCCGCACGGGGTACCTATTGACAGCGATCTGCTGATTCCCGGCGCGGATGGTTTTTGACGATTCAGTTCAAATCCATTATCCAGATGTCGCCGCTGATATCGGCGAGCACGAGCAGCAGTTGATCTCGCGTCACCACCGGTGTCGTGCCGGGAACCTGTGTCGCGACGAGGGCCTCGGTGAGAGACGCTGCCACGAAGGCGTCGCCTTCGGCGTTGCCCGAGGTGCGATTGAAATTGCGCGCGTGGATCACCGTCCGAAACTCTCGCGTCGGTGTCGTCGGGAGGTAATACAAAAACCGGTCGTCGGCCGACCAGAACGGGTGCGTCGCGTCGTCGGCAACGAGATTCCAGTCTGACTCCGGAATGACTCCGTTGCCCTGAATGGACGCGACGAAGACCGCCGGTGTGCCGCCCGGACGAGCGGCGTCGAAGGCGATCCAATGCCCGTCGTGCGATACGCGCGGATTCGCGACGGTGCGGTCGAGGCTCGAGATCAGCGGCCGCTGGCGCCCGCTTTTGACGTCGACGACTACGAACGTGGTCAGGCGCGAACCGAACGTCTCCACGAGAATCGAGTTGTCATCGAGCCAATGCCGCGGACGTCCGCCGCAGTCGTCACACAGTTGTCGCGAGGGGCCTGCCGGCAGATCGACGATGAACAGCGGGCGCATCGCTTTCGATCCGGGAACGACGGTTCCATACGCCAGTTGCCGGCCGGACGGAGAAATTGCCGGGCACGCTTTCGGAAGGTGGGGCGGATCCGCAGGAACGAGAGTTTCGCTCCCACTCTCGAGATCCCGCAGGAACACGCTCGGCATCATCCGCGGGCGCGCGGCGAAGTATGCGAGCGTTTTCCCGTCCGGAGAGAGGTTGAGGTGTCCGATGATCCCAAGACCGCGTGTGATTCGGCGTGGTGCTGCTTGCGCGGTTCCAGTCGCCGGATCGATGAGCACACTCCAGAGGTTTACGTCCGAACGGCTGCTCAGGTATGCGAGGCGCCGGCCGGCGGCGGTCGGAAAACCGGCCCATTCGGTGCCCCGCGTCAACGGCTCGGGATCGCCGGCCATCTGAAGCGAGTCCAGCGCGAGCCGCTGACGCCACAGGAGGACGCCGTCGCGACCCGCCACCTGCGTGACGATCGAATCGTGAATCCAGGCCGGGGGCGAATCGAGCAGCGCACCCTGGGCGCGGAATCGCTGCATGACGCACGTATTTATTGGGGCACGGCCATCAACCGGAACGGCCCAGAAGTCCGGCAGGAAGCTCGAATCAGGGTGTGCGCGCACGAGCACCTGCCCGCTATCCGGCGACCAGACGACGCACATGAAATCGGTGAGCTCGGGGGCCAGCGCGCGGTCGCCCGATCCGTCGGCTCGTTCGACCCGCAGCGAGCCGTCTCCTTCCAACGAGAGATACGCGAGCCACTGGCCATCGGGCGACATCCGTGCGCACTTCGCGTGCGGCTTCACGAGGCGCGGCTCGCCGCCGAACACGGGAACGGAGTAAACACTCAAGGTGGTGTCGCCCCTCGCCGTGAAGAGCACTCTCGTGTCGTCGGCTGTAAACGCAGGGTCCGCGCAATCCCGCAGCCCTGAAGTCAGCCGCATCGCTCGGCCGCCCACTTCCTGGAGCCACACCTGCGGCGCCGCGGCGTCTTCAGTACCGGTCGAAATGTAAGCGACCATTCGCGCGTCGGAGGACAACGCCGGTGACACTGTCACGAACGCCGTGTCCGTGACGCTTTCGACGCGGGAAGCCGTTCCCGAAGGGCTGGAACCACCACTGCCTGGCGGTGGTGGCTGGGGCGTCGGCGCAGGATTCGATTCGAGCGTGTGTCGGCGACTCTCCCACCAACGCGCGAGCTCGTGTTGATCCGCGTACACGCTGCCCCGTTTTGCATGCGCGAGGCGGTGGACGGGCAGCTGCTCCTCACGTTCCCACCGCTGGACCGTGCGGACGCCGCGCCGAAGGAACGCTGCGATCTCCTTCCACGAGTCGAGGCGTTCAACCGGCAGCGCTCTTGCGGTGCCATCAGTTCCGTTCAGCCCCGACTGGATAGACCGCAGCGCGGCGGCCGTCTCGTGTGCCGAGCGGTATCGCTGATCCAGCGGCTTCGCGAGGCAGCGCCCGACAATCTGCACGAGGCTTTGCGGAACACCAGCCTGTTCCGCAACGTGCAGCGGCGGCTCGGCCTTGAGAATGCCGTGCAGCGTTTCGACCGCCGACGGCTCGTTGAACGCACGGCGTGCGGTCAGCATCTCGAAGAGCACCGCCCCAAATGCGAAGATGTCGGCGCGCTGATCCACAGGTTCGCCGCGAACCTGCTCCGGCGCCATGTACCCGACCGTTCCAAGGACGAGGCCCGGCGTCGTGAG
The DNA here is from genome assembly GCA_046735635.1 of Acidobacteriota bacterium. Lineage (GTDB taxonomy): Bacteria > Acidobacteriota > Vicinamibacteria > Vicinamibacterales > 2-12-FULL-66-21 > JALZOC01. Next base: position 8,052 of record JBKPTT010000094.1, read on the forward strand.
GCCTTCGCGTGTGAGAGACGCTTCCGTTGGCTTGTCAGCTGCATCAGCCCGCATGTTTGCGAGGCCGAAGTCGAGTATCTTCACGCGGCCGTCGCGCGTCATGAAGATGTTCTCGGGTTTCAGGTCGCGATGGCAGATGCTCCGGTCGTGTGCCGCGCCCAGACCGGCAAGGATCTCGAGCGCATATGCGACAGCGGTGCGGACCGGAAGCGGACCCTCGTGCAGGCGTTGCCGAAGGCTCGATCCTTCGAGAAGCTCCATGACGACGTACGGCATGTCGCCTTCGTAGCCGAATTCATGGATGGCGACGATGTTCGGATGTTCGAGCGCCGCAGCAGCCTTGGCTTCGCGCTCGAACCGCGCCACCTGAACGGGAGTCGGCGTAGTGTGCGCGAGGACTTTCAGGGCCACTCTGCGGTCGAGGTTCACGTCCTCGGCGACGTAGACGTGCCCCATCCCGCCTTCCCCAATTTTCCGCAGTACCCGGTAATGTCCGACCGTTTGACCCAGCATCGTCTCTCGCGGGATCCGACGAAAACGGAGCATAGCAGGTTGCGGGTTGGCGGGTGCGCCAAAACGCGCCAGGCGCCTCGCTGCGCCTGGTGGCGTGCCGGAAGGACGAACACCTTCACGGAACCTTCAGTAATTCCGGTTCAGGAGGTGTTCAATGAAGAGCAACTGGTTGGAGACGTGGATCCTGGCGCCGCTCCTGGTACCGCCGGCAATCATCCTGGATCCGTTCACATTCTATTGGAACGAGCTGGTCGAGGCCGGCGACGCCGCTGCGTCACACGGCGAGACCGATGGTTTGGCGCAGCCTTCGTGCGAGGAAGGCAGGTGACGTCATGGCAACCCGCTATCCTTCGTTGCTGGCCGTCTTTGCTCATCCGGATGACGAGGTGTTCGATGCAGGGGTTCTCGCGCACCTGAGCGATCGCGGAGTGCGCGTCACGCTTGCGTGTGCGACCAAGGGCGAGGCCGGGAAGACGCACCCTTCAATGGGCAACCTCGACGATCTCGGAGCCGTGAGAATGGCCGAGCTCGAGTGTTCTTGCCGTTGCCTGCGGATTGGTCCTCCTGTGTTCCTCGGTTTCCACGACTCGGGGCGCGGGGACCGCCAGAGGCACGACGATCCGCGCGCGCTGGCAAACGTCGACATGCTGGAGGTCGAAGCGGCGGTACGGCGGGTGATTCAGGACGTGCAGCCGCACGTAATCATCACGTTCGATCCGCACGGCGGGTACTATCACCCGGATCACGTCGCGATCCAGCGCGCGACGACGGCAGCTTTCTTCAGCGGCGGAAGCATGGGCGCCGACGCGCCGGAGCGCCTGTTTTACAGCGTGATGCCGTCCGATACGTTCCGCGCGTTTGCGGAACGGTCGCGGGGCCGCGGTTTTCTCGATGGTCTGGATCCGGACGTCTTTTCGGCGGCGGAAAACATGATTGCGGTGTCGTTCGACGCGAGGCCATATCTGCCGCGCAAGCTGTCGGCGCTCGCCGCCCATCGCTCGCAGTTCGGTCTCAGCGATGGGATGTTGCGCAACCCGTCGCGCGAAGTCGCGGAGATGCTCGCGGCATTTCGTCTTGCTCTCGAACGAGAGACGTTCGTGCTGGGAGCGACGAGGGGACCCGTAGCGACCTGGCCGCTCGCGGGCCTGTTCGACGGGCTGAGCGCTGACCGAGCGTACTCGGTGAATCCTCTCTCCAAATGAGGAAGAGGGGTGAGACCCCTGCGAGTCGGGTGTGACCCCTCTTCGCTCACATTCCATCAGTCCCGAACGACGAATCGATAACAGTCGCTTTGTAGCACCACGTTCGACGTACCAGTCTCCACAACGCGGAAATGGATGTCGAATGCCGTTCCCGGGGCAAAGGTAGACAGATCGCGCCACAAGTCCGCACGACCGGTTCCACGATCGTCCGTGACAATCGGCTGCGCCGCCGGTCCCAGGCCCAATGTCAGCCAGTTCGTCCCCGTGCAGTCGTCATCCAGAACAGTATCTACGGCGCGCTGTAGGCTGTAACTGCTGTTCGCCCCGAGATCCCTGACCCAAACGTCCAAATTGATGATGTTCGTCGACGGGTCTTTCTGCTGGCGAAATTTCACGAGTCCGAATCCATCCCCGCGCAGGATCGCCTCCAGGTTGAACGGCGGCTGCGCGGCGAGTGCCGCGGCCGAACTCGGGCCGGCCGCAGCCGACGTGCCCGCGGAGGGTGCTACCGTCGATGGCACCGTCGGCACGCTGTTGCCGCGGCTGCAAGCGAGCGCCCCACATATGGCGAACACCGTCACCCACAGACCGAATCTGAGTCGACACATCAAACACCTCCATCTAAGTCATGCACCGCCATTCTCGACACCTACTCTAGCCCGATCGGAGGTTCCGTGAGAGACGAAGCGGTTGGCGGCGCGGAGCGGGAATGCGCGTCCGAGCCCAACCTCGTGGATTGTGTCGCCATCAGTCTCGATGACCGCAACCGAAAGACGAGACCGCGCCAACGAGCGGAGTGTCGGCGCAAGGGGACAAGGGCGGCAAGGGTACGAAACCCTGCCGCCACAGCTTGCGGTGTTTCAGTTGAGCGGTCGAAAGGCCTGTCGCAGGTCGTGCTTCGCGACGTGACGTCCGAGTACTACCCCCGCAACACTCGAGAAATGGTAGTGCAGACCTGCCCAGAGCCGCGCGTAGATAATCTCCCTGCGAAGATCGTTTGCCATCTCGAAATAGCTCACGGCATTCAGGTTGCCAGCGCGACCACCGGCGTCGAAGCCATGAATGCGAACCTTGATGTGCGGCGTGCCGAGAAACGTGGTGAAGACCTCGGCCATCGCAGATGTAATGGCGCCGTGAGCGGCCGGGTATTCGGGATGATTCGGCGTCGTCAAAAGCGGCCGCCACCCGGTCTGCTCGTTCGTCGCCGGGTTGCCGTCGTCATACCCCGGCACGGGACCGAAACCGTCTGCGGTCACTGCTGTCGGGTCTATGGCGGTGACTGGCCGCCAGAATAGATAGTGGTACTTTGCGAAGAGACACGAGATGAGCGCGTCAGCGCCGACCACGTTGACCATGGCTACCAGCCTCGCCGATTGAAGCAATCCGAGCTGTCCCTCATTCGCGACGTCGCGTGCGAGCCGGTTGTATTGCCGAACGACATTCGCGGACCAGAATTTCGCAACCGCAGTCTGGTCGAGTGTTCGTGCGCTGCTGGTCGCCTCGCCGTAGGTCTTGATCTGGCTGAACGCCTCCGCCCATTCCGCGCTTTGAAGCGACGGTGGCGGATCCGGAAGAAACTGATCGGCGCTTTGCAGGAGGAAGGGCCGTACGTCACCGACCCACGGGGTCTGCGGAGCAGCGAATGCGACCGGGGTGAGGCGCCACACGCCCGCGCCGGGCGGAAGCGTGAGGAAGGATGAGGTCACGCCAATCGGCGTCCGAAGTCCATCGTCGGCGCGCACGCTGATGATATTGGTGGCGGCCGCCAGGCCGACAGCGAGTCCGGCAGTTTTTGATGCGCCGTCGGGAATCATCGCGAGTGCCTCGGCGTAGAACGCGTCCAGCGTCGCTTGCTGGCCCGGAAAGTACTGGATCAGCGTCCGGTATGCAGCCTCGACGACAGCTGCATCCGCTGACGCGCCGGGCGCCGCCGGAACCATCGCGCTGTATGGCTGGTATCCGCCTTCGATGGAAACAACGGCATCGTATACGGCTGCTGAAACGTAGGCCATATAGATGAAGCCCTCGGCCTGGAACGCGCCTGAGCCGACGACCGTGTCCTCGGCGATCGTGTTCCACTGCTCGACGGTGTTTCCTGGCGGTATGGCCCACGCTGGCGTGGACATCGGCCACGGCAGCGCCACGATTGCAAGCGCTACCAGACTGGGAACGATCGTTTTGCCCATCTCGCACCCCCCTTTGCCGCCGACGTGGAGATCAGCGGGCTTTTAGACGGGCGCGACTATAGGAACGCGTGACGCGAGCGGCAAGTTCGAAAATCGGACTGCTCGACGTCGCTGTTCTTCA
>JBKPTT010000095.1:0-10510 GCA_046735635.1 Acidobacteriota bacterium
CTCTCATTCGGCACTCGGCCACTCTCATTCGCCACTCGCCACTCTCATTCGCCACTCGCCACTCGAAAAATCGGCACTCGGCATTCGGCAACCGCCATTCAGCCTGCTGTCCATTGACGATTACAAATCGCGGAGTGTCGAATTCTCGGATGTCGATTGCCGAATGAGATGGGAGATTGCCGAATGGGACTGACTATCGCCGAGTGGATTGGCGGATGCCGAATGCATTGCTGAACGCCATTCCGCATGCGACATTCCATCCGGCATTCGACATTCCATCCGGCATGCGACATTCCATCCGGCATGCGACATTCCATCCGGCATGCGACATTCCATCCGGCATGCGACATTCCATCCGGCGTGCGACATTCCATCCGGCGTGCGACATTCCATCCGGCATGCGACATTCCATCCGGCATTCGGCACTCTCATTCGGCACTCGGCCACTCTCATTCGCCACTCGCCACGCGAAAAATCGGCACTCGGCATTCGGCAACCGCCATTCACTCCGCTTTTCGACGCTCCGGTGCCACGATCGCGACGCCATTCGCGGCTGGCGCGCCGAGCGTGATGGGCGCGCCGCTGGGGGCGAGCTCGCCGAACGCGTTGTAGGTGAACAGCGACAAGTGCGCCTGGCCGGCGCCGCGGTCGATCACGCCGAGCACACCCGCCTGGCTGTCGATGTCCGATGGACTGCCTCCGGCCGTCACGTTTGCGGCCACCGTGGCATCGACGAAAATGTTGTCGCCCGTTCCCACGAGACGGCTGATCGTCCTGCTGCCGGTGTTTGCGGTGAACACGTACTTTCCGGCACGCGTCATCCAGCACGGAGCGGCCTGGCCCGCCGCGATCACGCTCCTGAACGCGCCGCCGCGGAACAATCCGTCCTGATTGGAGTGCGCGAGCGTGATCACGGCCGTTCCGTCCGGATAAACCGAGAAGCCGAACGGCGTCAGAGTTCCAGCCGGCGCCGACACTGCCGTCGGCGCAGCCGATGCGACCGCGCCATCGTCCAGCCCGACGACGTCGACAGTGCCTGGTTGCGGATCGTCTTTGAGCGTGACGAGCAGCTGCCGGGCACTCGCCACCGCGACTTGGGCCGTGCTGCCGTTCGGCGGCACGCCTCCCGTGGCGAGCTGCAGCGTCGTCGTGCCATCCAGCTCGCCGATCGTTTCGCCGTGAATGACGAACGAGTCGACCGTTGTCGCGCCGGCGACGTACATGTGGTTGTTGCCGAAATCGATGCTCACGGGCGCGCTGGTCGTCGTGACGAGCTGTTCGAACTTCAGTCCGTCCTGCTGCCGCTTGAACACCGCGACGGTGTTGGATCCGTTATTGACGACGGCGACGAGCTGGCCGTCGTACTGCCGGACTCCCCGCGCGTTTCCGCCGACGCCGCCCTGCCCCTGCGTGGGAAGCGTCTGCAGCAGCGCGTGCGTCGCGGCGTCGTAGACCTGGACTGCGTTCGCGGACGCGTCATTGGTCATCGTGACCACCAGTGTTGCGCTGCGCGGGCTCGCCTTCACGCCGGCCGCCGCGCTGAACATGAGCAGAGCTGCCGCCCCAATAAAAATGGAAACCCTCGACATACGTAATCCTCCTTGGTTCCGAAATTCGCTTTCGCACGCTATATGTCCGCGGACGTCGGAAATATTCCGCCAGCGGCGAGGAGGAAGAGCGACTCTATGCTGTCGGGGAGAAGCTTTCATGTGCGACTCAGAGGAGGCCCGAGAGGCCGCCGGCACATCTGGACCACCGCTCCGTTTCGCCCCGTGATCAGATGAACGGGCCGTCGCCCGATCGCGGCGGAGTTACGCTGTGGTTGCCAAAACCCACGTGCTCCAGGCCGAGAGAGGAGGACAGCCCGTGGAGCAAATGTACATCGGCGTGGATCTACACAGCCGGTTTTTCCAAGCGTGCGCCGTCGCGCCCGACGGTGTCCGCCAATGGGAAGACCGGTTTCTGCGGAGTGAGGCCGGGCTGCAGGCGTTTCGTGCGAAGTGTCCGCGCACCGCGGCGGTGGCGGTGGAAGCGAGCGGCCCGACGTGGCATTTCGTCGACCACGTGAGCGACGCGGTCAGTCGGGTGGTGGTGGTGGATGCATTCCGGACCCGGCTCAAGGCGGGCTTCGCGGCCAAGACGGATCGTCTGGACGCGCGGCGCTTGGCGGACGCGTTGCGCCGTGACAGCGTCGTCGGCATTTATGTGCCGCCGCCGGTCGTCCGCGAGTGGCGGGAATTGTGTCGACACCGGCAGACGCTGGTGCGGACGCGACGCGCGTTGGTCCAACGCCTGCGCGCGTTGCTGCTGCGCCAGGGGATCGTCGAAGCCAAGCGCCTGACGACGGCGGCCGGCTTGGCGACGCTGGACCGCTACGCCATCGCGGGCCGCGCGGGCGACGCGCTGGGGCAGTTGCGGGCGCTCATCGGCGCGGTGCGCGAGCAACTCGACATCGTCGACGTGGCCGTCTGTGACGAAGCGGCGCGCGATCCCGTGACGCAAGCGCTGATGACGATCGTCGGCATCGGTCCGACGTTGGGCCTGATGATTCGCGCGGAAATCGGCAGCATCGCGCGGTTTCGCACGGCGCCCGAGATTGCCTCCTACGCGGGGTTAGTGCCGCGTGTGGAGGCGAGCGCCGGCCGGGCGTACTACGGACGCATTACGCGCCGGGGCTCGCCGTGGTTGCGGTGGGCGTTTGTCGAAGCCGCCCTCCATCGAGTGAAGCAACCCGATGGCCGGGGCCAGTGGGCGCGACGGTTGGCCGTGCGCAAGGGCGGCTTGAAGGCGCGTATCGCGATGGCGCGGCGCCTGTCGGAAGAAGTGTTTGTCGTCTGGCGACGAATCGGGTGAAGGCCTCTCCAAGGCGGGACGCTCGAGTTTTTTCCTGACCGCGCGGCGGTCGTCCCGTGAATGAGCCCCGCCTTGGTCCAATCTGACAGTGAGCTCACGCGCGAGCTCGGATAGATGGCTGAATGAGGCGTCAGTCGCCTGGAACATGTGGGTCGTGGCACCGGATCACAGAACCCGCTTCCGCGGACGGCCGGATGGCTTAGTAAGCCGGCCGTCCGCGTCCGCTGGACGTGTGTCTTGACTCGAAGGGGCCCGTTCATAGATGGAAAAACGGCCTCTTCGGCGCGTGTGCTCACGAGGACGTCGGCGGCTTGCCTACTCCACGCGACAGTCAACAATCGGTTGGGCAACGTGCTGATGCGATCGCTTGGGACGAAACATCGCCGCCGCCGGTCGGGACGCCTCCGAGGCCGTTTTAGTACTGCCGCGCGTCACGGGGCTCAAAGTCGCGGTTGGTCCAGACATGCCGCCAGCCTATCGGGCGCTGGAGAACATGCGGCTTCAACAATCTTCGCCGTGTTCAGGGGATGCTGCGCCGCGAGCGACCTTGAGCGGCGTGGCAGCGAAGGTGTAAATCGGGGCCGGAGGCGAACCGATCGCCCGCGCCGCCATTTCGCCGCTGACGAGCGGGCAACCCGGATGTCCAAGCGATGGGTGACTGTCGCGCGAATGACCACCAGGCGAGGGCGCACCGTGAGGTACGCGCCGGAGGCCCCGATTTGCCACGCCAGCGAATCGGGAGCCGCGGGGCAGTATCCCCCTGGACACGGCGAAATCAGCTGCTGCGCGTTTTGGCACCACGGGAGGGGAGGATGCCGCCTTCGTTGCCGCGTCATGGCAGCGCGTCGGTAATCTCCGGCACTTCGATCCACACCAAACCCAGGGAATAAACCGGCGTCGTCCGGGTATGATCCGGTCAGCTGTTCGCGACGCATGGGAGACGACGCCACTGCCCGTCAGGCCTCGTGGGCGCGCTTCGAAGCCGAAGCGCTTCCGCACGCCGGCAGCCTGTTCAGGCTCGCGATGTGGTTCGAACGGAACCGCGACGAAGCGGAAGACCTCGTGCAGGACACGCTGAAGCAGGCGTTGGAGTCGTTTCATCGCTTCACGCCCGGAACCAATTGCCGCGCGTGGCTGATGTCGATCCTGAATCACGTGCGCAGCAACAAGCGCCGCGCCAGGGCGCGGTCGCCCATCGTCAGCGATCCGGACGATGCGCTCGCGTCGAGCATGCCGTTCGTTCCGCCCATTCCGGAACAGCTGACCGATGAAGACTTGCTTGCCGCGCTCCGGAGGATTCCGCCGCAGTATCAGGAAGTGATCGTGCTGAGCGACGTCGAAGAGCTGCCGTACAAGGACATCGCAAAGACGGTGGGCATTCCTATCGGAACCGTGATGTCGAGACTTCACCGCGGGCGCGCGCTGCTCCGCCAGGAACTGGCGACGGGGAAGGGGGAGGTCGTGCCCTTCTCGACGTCCGCGAAACGGAGCCGGAGCTGATCATGGAGTGCCGAGACGCTCGCGACCTGCTCGACTCCTTCCTCGCCGAGGAGCTGCTCGTGGAGACGAACCACGAGCTGCTGCGGCACCTTTCGGCCTGCGCCGGCTGCAAGGCCGACCTCGACACGCGCTCGAGGATTCGCAGCGGTCTGAAGCGCGCCTTCGGGCGCGCCGCGGATCTGCAGGTCCGCCCGGAGTTCATCAACGATGTGTCCACCCGGCTCCGGGCCGCCGCGCTCGCGCCTCCGCGCCGATGGGAAGCGAGCTGGCTCGTGGCTGCGGCCGCGATCGTTCTGGTTGCGATTGGAAGCGCGTACATGCTGCGGAACCGCACTGCGGATGTCGTGGCCGTCCAAGCGGCCGGGGATCACCAGAACTGCGCGGTGAAGTTCGCGCTCAAGGAAAAGCCGATTACGCTCGAAGAAGCAGCGGCACGATACGATCCGGCATATTCGCGGCTTCGCACGTCCCCGCCAAACACCGTCGTGACGGCCGCAGGCACACTGCACGTCGCCGACCGGCATTCATGCATGTTCGACAACCGGCGGTTCGCGCACGTCGTATTCCTGCTCGATCGCCACCTCGTCTCGTTCCTGATGACGAGCGATGACGAACGGCAGACGTCGTCCGACGTTACGCAGGACCTGTCGTGGCTGCCGAACAAGAACGGTCTCTCGATGGCATCGTTCCACACGTCAGGCCACGTCGTGTATGTCGTCAGCGATCTCCAGGGCGCTGACTTTCGGCAGGTCGCGGAATCACTTTCGGCGTCGCGTGTCGCCGCATTGGCGGAATTCTGGACTCGTCCAGGCAAGTGAGGCTGGCAGCGCTACGATCGGACGGCGCCTTTCCGAAGCAGCCCGTTCATGTTCCGTTTGTACACCGCGAACGCCGTACGTCCATTGTGCGTAAGGCGCAGGATGGTGAGAGGAATCTTGCCCCGATAGGTCTTCTCGATTTCGACGTAGCCTGATTCCTCCAGCTTCGTCAGATGGCTCGAGAGATTCCCCTTCGTCAGCGCGCTCTCGCGCTGCACCCAGAGGAAATCGGCCTCCTTCACGCTCGCGAGCAGCGCGACGATGAGCAGCCGCGCAGGTTCGTGGATCACGCGGTCGAGGTCGTTCATGCCGCCTCCGCGCGGCGCGGATGCGTCCGCAGGAACAGGGCAAGACGGATGCATCCGAGGGCCGCGGAAGCCGCACCGATGAGCACGAACAGCCAGTTGACCGACTCCCAACCCGCGTTCGACTTCCACAAGAGAATGCCCAGGGCGACCGCCACAGCTGCGAGCGCGAGGTAGTGCGGCGCGTGCTGCCGCAGGGCGGCGACGAGGAAGCCGAGGCTCAGGATCACGCTGAGAATCGGCGCGGCCAGCTGGGTCGTCCCAGTCTCGCTTCTCGCCCGTGCAGCCACCGCCGCGACAATTGCGGCCGTGACGATTGCGATGAGACCCGCCGCGAACCGTTGGAGCCGGCTCGGCTCACGCCACACGACATATCCAGCGCGGGGAAAAGTGACGCGAGCCTTGAGCGCTCGAGTGGCCCATACGGCGACGACGCCGGTGCCGGCAAGAAGGGCCGGTACCAACAGCCAGAACGCGTTGTACGCACCGCCACGAGGGATCCGCTCGCCAGCGAGCCATGACGCGCCCCACAGCATCCACAACATGCCCATGATGAGCTCGGGGATGCCGTCCGCATTCCAGTATCGCTGCGGCCGTCGAGCGATTTCGGCGAGGTCGATGTCTGGCATGGTATGCCTCCAGTGCGGACTAGTTTGTTATACAAACCAGTATGTCACGGATCGCTCTGTCACGCAAGTCTCACCGGGCTTGCGCCCACCTTGCGCCAACTGCGCATTACCATGTGGGGCGCCGAGGTGAGCGCCCCGAAAGAAGGCCGGCACTAATCTTCACTCGCAGATCTGTTCGAGCGTCCGCCCGTGCGTCGGCGGCCCGAAGAAGCCAATCGCGCTGGCCGCGACGAGCATGCTCGCGGCGATGAAGGCGAACACGCCGACGTTTCCGAAGTGCAGGGAGAAATACGCGATCAGAAAACTCGTGAACACCGTCGAGATACGGCTGAACGAGTAAACGAAACCGACCGCCGTCGTCCGGATCCGTGTCGGAAAGACCTCCGCCTGGTACGCGTGATACGAATAAGACAGCAGATTGTTGCTGAGCGTGATCGCGGTTCCGACCGCAATGATCCCGAGCGCGCTGCGCTGCTCGGTGAAGAGCAGCCCGAAGGTGGCAGTCCCCGCGGCTGCCGCGACGATCTGCCACTTTCGTTCGAAGCGGTCCGCGAACGTGGTGAAGACGAACGGACCGACAGGAAACGCCAGCGCGATGACGAACGAATACTGCAGGCTGCTGGCCACGCCAACGCCCTGTGCCGACACGAGCTTCGGTACCCAGTTCCCGAAACCGTAAAACCCGATCGTCTGAAAGAAATTGAAGACGGCGAGCGCGATCGTGCGCCGGCGATACGGCGGCACGAAGATGTCTCCCAACCGCGACGTACGATTCGCGCCGTGTCCTTCGACGCGAGCGACGTCCGGAGGCGGCAGCACACGGCCGGTGTCGCGCGCAACGCGCGTCTCGAGGCCCAGGACAATTGCTTCTGCTTCGTCGAGCCGCCCGTGCTGCGCAAGCCATCGCGGCGACTCCGGCAAACCCAGGCGAAGCGCCCACACGACGATCGCGCCCAGCACGGGGAACATGGCGACGTATCGCCACGCGGCGATGCCGAGCGGTGCGCGTCCGGCAAGCATCCAGCAGAGAAACGCGACGGTCGGGACCGCGCAAAACTGGATGCCCTGGTTGAGCGCGAACGCGCGCCCGCGCATTTCTTTGTTCACGATCTCGGCGATGAACGCATCGATCGTCACCATTTCGATGCCGACGCCAACGCCGGCGGCGAAGCGCCACGCAAAGATCCGCGTGGACGTCGTCTGCGATGCCATCATCAGCGTCGCCCCCGCGTACCACAGCAGCGCGTAGGTGAACACCACACGCCGTCCGAAGCGGTCGGCAGCGGATCCGAAGAGCAGCGTGCCGACGAACAGCCCGGCGAACGTCACGGCCGCAAACGCCGCCTGATCCGACAGCCCAAGCGCGGCGGTGTGCCCCTCGGCAAAGACGCCGGACGCAATCATCAGCGGACTGACGTACGCCGTCATCATGAGGTCGTAGATTTCGAAGAACGCACCGAGCGACAGGAGCACGACGAAATTCCAGAGGGGGCGGGAGGACGGCAGGCGGTCCAGCCGCGCGGCGATTAGACGAGTCCCCCCGTTCACTGGCTGCACGGCCTACACAGTACTATTGACAGGATGGCGCTGCGCCTCGAACAGTACGCCCTCATCGGCGACACCGAAACAGCCGCGTTGGTGGGGCTCGACGGATCAATCGATTGGCTGTGCTTTCCCCGTTTCGATTCGCCAGCGTGCTTCGCTGCTCTTCTGGGCGATAGCTCCAACGGCCGCTGGCTCCTGTGTCCTGAAGAAAAGCCCACGCGCGTCAAACGCCGCTATCGCGGCCCGTCATTGGTCCTCGAGACCGAGTTCGAGACGCAATCCGGCAAAGTCCTGGTCGTGGACTGCATGCCGCCGCGCGATCGAACACCAGACCTCGTGCGCGTCGCGGAGGGACTCGAGGGCGAGGTGCGGATGCAGATGGAGCTCATCATCCGCTTCGATTACGGATCGATCGTGCCGTGGGTGCGCAACATCGACGGGATGCTCCATGCGATTGGCGGCCCTGATGCGTTATCGCTCTGGACGCCGGTCCACACTCGCGGCGTGGATCTGACCACGCGCGCGGAGTTCACGGTGCGCGCGGGCGAGAAGGTGCCTTTCCACCTCGCCTGGCACCCGTCCCACGAAACGGCGTCCCGTCTGGACCCACATGCCGCGGTGGACAACACCTGCAGATGGTGGGAGAGCTGGGCGGATCGCTGCAACTACGAGGGGGAATGGCGCGACATCGTGCTGCGATCGCTCATCACGCTCAAGGCGCTCACGTTCGCTCCCACGGGCGGCATCGTCGCGGCGCCGACGACGTCGTTGCCAGAGCTTCTGGGAGGAGTGCGGAACTGGGACTATCGATACTGCTGGCTGCGGGACGCGACGTTCACCTTGTATGCGCTGCTCGTCGGCGGCTACACGGAGGAAGCGGTCGCGTGGCGCAACTGGCTGCTTCGCGCTGTCGCGGGAGATCCCGCGGCGCTTCAGATCATGTACGGTCCGGCGGGCGAACGGCGGCTCACGGAGTACGAGATACCGTGGCTCCCAGGCTACGAGCACTCGAAGCCGGTTCGCATCGGCAACGCGGCATCGGGGCAACTGCAGCTCGACGTGTACGGCGAGGTGATGGACGCGCTGCACCTCGCGCTCGCGTCGGGCGTCGAAGTCGATCATGCCGCCTGGGAGCTCGAAAAGACGCTCGTGTGCGGACTCGAATCGCTCTGGCAACAGCCCGACGAGGGCATCTGGGAGGTCCGCGGCCCGCGTCGTCATTTCACGCACTCGAAGGTCATGGCGTGGCTCGCCTTCGACCGCGGCATCCGCACGGCGGAGGAGTTCAAGCTGGATGGGCCGATCGATCGCTGGCGCGCCGTGCGCGCGCGCATCCACGACGAAGTCTGCCGGCACGGCTTCAACCGGCAGAAGGGAGCTTTCACGCAGTTCTACGGGTCGTCGGAAGTCGATGCGAGCCTACTGCTCCTGCCAATGGTCGGCTTTCTGCCGCACAACGATCCTCGCGTCGCCGGCACGCTGTCGGCGATCGAGCATGATCTGCTGCGCGATGGATTCCTGCTTCGCTACGCCACGCATTCGAGCAGCCATGAAGTGGACGGTTTGCCACCCGGCGAGGGCGTCTTTCTGCCGTGCACGTTCTGGCTCGCCGACAGCTATGCCCTCCACGGACGCCACGATGAGGCGCGCGCGACGTTCGCGCGTGTGCTCGAGCTCACCAACGATGTCGGGCTGCTGTCGGAGGAATACGATCCGGCGACCGGTCGGCTCGTCGGAAACTTTCCTCAGGCGTTCACCCACGTCGCGCTCGTGAACACCGCGCGCAACCTCGCGCGGGCGGAAGGCGGGCCGGCCGCCGATAGGCGGGCGCGCGCCGGATCTGTACACGAATAAGGCAGTGGCCGCGCGTCATGCAGACACGACGGCACGCGACGGTCGTTCGATCCGCCGTGCCGCGGCTGTTTTCTTGGTTGAGCTCCGGCCGCCTTGCAGGTACCCGAGTTGCAACAGACGATATATCCTGCGTCTCCGGGATGCGTTGACGATGCATATCGCATTAGTTGCTCCTCCGTTCATTCCCGTGCCTCCGCCGGCGTACGGCGGCACCGAGTTATTCGTTGCGAACCTCGCAGAGGCCTTGTCTGATCGCGGTCACGACGTTGTCGTCTACGCCAATGGAGCGTCGCAGGTCCGATGTCCGGTCCGTTGGACGTACGCGGACGCCGAGTGGCCGCTGCCCTCGCATAACGCGGGAACGTTGAAGTCGCTCGACCACGCCGCGTGGGCGCTCGCCGACTGCCTCGCGTCTGGGGTCGACATCGTGCACACGAACGACGCGGTTTCCGTTCCGCTGTCCCGCTTTCTGGCCGCGCCGGTCGTCCATACGCTGCATCACCCGTTCGAGCCGGAGCTCTCGGCGTTATACGCTCGGTACCCCGACACGTGGTACGTCGCCATCAGCGACGCGCAGCGGCGGCGTGAACGAATGCCCAGGCTGCGCACCATCCATCACGGACTGCGTCTCGACGAGTACCGATTCTTCGAACGCAAAGATGATTACCTGTTGTTCCTCGGCAGGATTGCGCCGGTCAAAGGTGCGCACATCGCGATCGAGGCGGCGCGGCGGGCAGGGCGTCCGCTCAAACTCGCCGGCGAAATCCAGCCGATGTTTCGGGACTACTGGGAATCGAAGGTGAAGCCGTATGTCGATGGCGTGAACGTCGAGTACGTCGGCGAGGCGAATCACGCGCGCAAGAACGAGCTGCTGGGCGCGGCGGCGGCGCTGCTGTTTCCGATTCAGTGGAACGAGCCCTTCGGCCTGGTGATGATCGAGGCGATGGCATGCGGGACGCCGGTCCTCGCGCTTCCGGGAGGATCGGTCCGCGAGGTTGTCAAGGAC
>JBKPTT010000096.1:0-21858 GCA_046735635.1 Acidobacteriota bacterium
GTCCACGCCTCGTTGTCGAACGTGTACGCTGCTGCGTCGCACTGTGCGGTCTGGCCTGCCCCGCATTGCTGCCTGCGTAAGAATTCGTTGCCGTTCAGCGCATCGTCGCGCTTGTAATACGCCGCGCTGCCGTGGAAGTCCTTCGATCCGCTGCGCGTGACGACGGTGATCGTTGCGCCGGAGCTGCGGCCGTACTCCGCCTGGAAATTCGAGGTCTGCACGCGAATTTCCGCGATCGAATCCAGGGCGGGGGCGGCGTAGTTCGCGCCATTCTGTCCAGTGTCCTTGTTGGTGACGCCGTCGTACGAGAAGTTGAATGACGAGCGCCCGTTGATGGACAGGTTGTTCATGTTCTCCCAACCAGGCGCTTCGCGGTTTCTGGTGTCAATGACGCCCGGCAGCAGCTTGAGCATGCCGGCAAAGTCGCGTCCTTTGAGTGCGATGTCGTCGAGGTTCTCCCGGGTGATCAGCCCGGAGCGCGCGCCTGTTGTCGTCTGCACCTGAACGGATTCGGCCTGGACAGAGACCGTTTCTGCGACGCCGCCGACGTCCAGCGCGATCGTCCGCAGCCCTACACGCTCGGTTGCCGCAAGCTCGATGCCCTTTTGCTCGTAGGTCTTGAAGCCGTTCATCGTGACGCTGATGTCGTATTTGCCGGCGAGGAGATCCGGAAAGACGAATGAGCCGTCCCCGGCGGTCACCGTCTCACGCGTGAGGTTGGTGCCCGCATTCTTGATGTTGACGGTCGCGCCCGGAAGGACGCCGCCGCCCGAGTCGGTGACTACACCGGAAATCTGGCCGGTCAGGCCCTGAGCCATCACGAAGCTCGCGGCGCCGCTGATGGCCATGATCAGAGCGAAGGCAAGCACGACGCTGCTGAAACGGAATCTCACTTGCACCCTCCGTGTGATGAACTACCCCGGTCCGCCCGATCGCCCGAGGTATCCGGGCGGCGCGCAGGTTACGCCGCCGCCCCAGAGGTGTCAAACAAACACCACACAAAAGGCACGTTTTCGAAGTGACAAACGCCGATCGATGCAGAAGAGCCTCACAATCATAGAGTTAGGAAGGGCGTGCGTGGCGGCGTTGACGCCCGCGCGTTTTGCTATGCGCAACAGTTATGGCGGAGGGCATATCCGGCTTCTCTCCCTTTTGACCGATTCCTGGACTCTACTGCACGAGGGCGCGCGGCCGCCGACCCCGCCAGCAGTTTCAGAATGCGAAATGGCGCCGCGCCGAAATGATTTTTTGCTTTGGGCGCCTCGCGGCGTATGCTGTTCCGGCTCTGAGCCCGTCGACACAAGGCCATCGACCTCTGGATGACTGCGCAGTACCTCGCGATTGATTTGGGCGCCGAAAGCGGGCGCGTGATGCTCGGCACAGTGGACGGAGAGGCCCTCTCCCTGGGCGAGGTCTGCCGCTTTCCGAACGAGCCGGTCCGTGAACGCGGGACGCTGCGGTGGAACATCGATGCGCTGTGGACCGAAATCCGCCGGGGCCTCGATCGCGTGTCCCGCCGAGGACGCCTCCAAAGCGTAGGCCTCGACACCTGGGGCTGCGACTACGCGCTGCTCGACAAGTGCGGCCAGCTCGTCGAGCGTCCGTATCATTATCGCGACGCCAGAACGAACGGTATTCCCGAGGCGGTTTGGGAGCGCGTGTCGTTCGAACGCCTCTATTCGATCACCGGCATCCAGCATCTCGTCTTCAACACGCTCTATCAGTTGTACGCGGCGTGTCAGTCGACACCCGACGTCATCGAGAAGGCCCAGTGGTTCGCCACGATTCCGGATTTGTTCAATTACTGGCTGACCGGCGAGTTGCGTGCGGAATTCACGATGGCGACAACGACGCAGTTCGTCGATGCGCGGACGCGCGACTGGGCGACGGGACTGCTCGACGAGTTGGACATTCCCACGCGGCTGCTCCCTGCGATGATCGAGCCGGGCGCCGTGCTGGGGAAGGTCAAGGCCGACGTCTGCGCCGGTCTGGCCGGCGTGCCGGTCGTGCTCCCCGCGACACACGATACCGGTTCGGCGGCAGCCTCCGTCTTCGGCGGTGGCAGGACGGCATTCATCAGTTCCGGCACGTGGTCGCTGTTCGGGACTGAGCTCCCCGGGCCCGTCACCTCGCCGCGTGCACGCGATCTCAATTTCTCGAACGAGGGCGGCGTCTGTGGGACGACGAGGCTGCTCAAGAACATCGGCGGCCTCTGGCTCCTGCAGGCGTGCCGCCGCTCGTGGGCGGCGTCGGGGCAGGACTTCGATTACACGAAGCTGCTGAATGCGGCGAGCGGCAACGGCCACGCGTTCGCGTCGCTGTTCGATCCGGACCATCCCGGCTTCTTTCAGCCGCCCGACATGCTGACAGCGATTTCGGATTACTGCCGTCAGACAGCGCAGCCCGTGCCGGACGGTCCGGCGGCGTTCGCCCGCGGGATCCTCGAAAGCCTCGCGTTCAAGTACCGCGTGGTGCTCGAGTCGCTCGAGGACATCGTGGGCACGCGGTTCGAGGAAATCAGGATTGTCGGCGGCGGCTCGCGCAATCGCCTGCTGAACCAGTTCACCGCGGACGCGACGGGGCGCACGGTCGTGGCGGGGCCTGTCGAAGCGACCGCGCTCGGCAACATCGCCATGCAGATGCTGGCGACCGGCGCCGTCTCGTCGCTCGATCAGGCGCGGCACATCATCGAGCGTTCGTTTCCGGTCGAGCGCTTCGAGGCGCGCGCGATCGACGCGTGGAACAAGCACTACCCGCGGTTCCGGGAATACGTGGAGATGACCTGTGTCTGAAATGACGGCGACCGAGACGAAATACCTCAAGAATCTCTGGGACGACGCGGAAGCGGCCAAGCTCGAGAGTCGTCCCCTCGATTTGCTCCGATATCGATCCAACCTGCTGGGCGCGGACCTCAGGATCACGAACTTCGGCGGGGGAAACACCAGCTCCAAGTTCGACATGACCGATCCGCTGACGGGTCAGCCGCAGCGCGTGATGGCCGTCAAGGGCAGCGGCGGAGATCTGCGCTCGATCGCCAACAGCGGCTTCGCCATCCTGTATCTCGACAAGTTGAACAGCCTGATCCCGCGCTACCGCGGGGAGGCGCTCGAAGACGAGATGGTCGGCTTCTACCCGCTCTGCGCGTTCGGCGAGAACCGCGTTGCCGCCTCCATCGATACGCCGCTCCATGCGTTCCTGCCATTCCCGCATGTCGACCACTTGCATCCGGACTGGGCGATCGCGCTTGCGGCCAGCGCGAACGGGCAGAAGAAGCTGGAGGAATTCAACCGCAAGTACGGCCGGAAGATCATCTGGGTTCCCTGGCAGCGGCCCGGGTTCGAACTTGCGCTGATGCTCAAGCGGGCCGTCGAATCCACTCCTGGCTGCGACGGGTTGATCCTCGGCGGGCATGGGCTCTTCACGTGGGGAAACACGCAGAAGGAGTGTTATCTCAACAGCGTTCGAACGATCAGCGAAATGGGTGAGTTCATCGACGAGCACGCCCACCGGAAAGGCACGCCGCTCTTTGGCGGCCCGGCGATTACGGCGACGGTGCCGGATCGTGAGTCGGTCGTCGCCGAGATCCTTCCCTACCTGCGCGGCATCGTCTCATCCAACCGGCGCGTCATCGCGCATTTCGAGGGCTCGGCCGATGCGCTGACGTTCGCGAACTCGAAGTGGGCGGAGGATCTGTGCCGGCTGGGGACGAGCTGCCCCGACCACTTCCTGCGGACGCGCATCTCGCCGATGTTCATCCCGTGGGATCCCGCGACCGAGGACGTCTCGCGCATCGGCAAGCGCATCGGCGAACGCGCGGAGAGATACCGGAAGGACTACGCGGAGTATTACCACGCGTGCGCCGAGAAGGATTCGCCGAAGCTGCGCGATTCGAATCCGTCGGTGGTCGTCGTTCCCGGCCTGGGCTTGTTCGGGTTCGGCAAAGACAAGCGCGAGGCGCGCATCACGTCCGAGTTCTTCGTCAACGCGATTCATGTCATGGCGGGTGCCAACGCGCTCGAGGACGAAGGACAGCCGGGACCGCTCCCGCAAGTCCGAAGACCCGAGCAGGCGAAGGACTTCAAGAGCTTCCACAACTACGTCGCGCTGCCACGCACGGAGGCGTTCCGCATCGAGTACTGGGCGCTCGAGGAGGCCAAGCTGCAGCGGATGCCGGCGGAGAAGGAGTTCAGCCGGAAGGTCGTCGTGATCGTCGGCGGCAGCAGCGGCATCGGCCGCGAAGTCGCGCTGCAGATCGCGAAGCGCGGTGGCCACGTCGTCATCGCGGACACGAACGTCGGGGGCGCCGAGGAGACGAAGACCGAAGCGGCGGCGCTGTCGAACAGCGAGATGGTGATGTCGGTCCCCATGGACCTGACGCAGCGTGACACGATGGCGGCCGGCCTGCGAGCCGCGGTGCTGCACTTCGGCGGCTTCGACTGCATCGTCAACACCGCCGCCTGGTTCCCGACGCCGGATCCTTCGGCGCCCGCCGAAGGGGTCTGGAGCCGCGTGATGCAGATCAACGTCACGTCGAACTTCGTGCTCGCGCAGGAGGCGGCCAAGGTTCTGAAGGCGCAGAACCTGCCCGCGACGATCGTCCTCACGAGCTCGGCCAACGCCGTCGTCCCGAAGAGCGGAAGCGAGCCGTACGACATCAGCAAGAGCGCGATCAATCACCTGATCCGCGAGCTCGCCATCGGACTCGGACCGCTGGTGCGGGTGAACGGCATCGCGCCCGCCACCGTGATCGCTGGCTCGTCGATGTTCCCGCGGGATCGCGTGATCGTGTCGCTGAAGAAGTACGACATCGCGTTCAACGAGGACGAGTCGACGGAGGATCTACGGACGAAGCTCGCGGAGTTCTACGCACGCCGTACGATTACCCGGCGGCCGATCCTTCCTATCGACAACGCAAACGCGATCTGCTGGCTGGCCGGCGAGCAGAGCGCGAAGACGACAGGTCACGTCATCCCCGTCGACGGCGGACTGTCGGAAGCGTTTCTCAGGTAACGGATCTCGCGTCGAGAGCGCTGAGGCCGCAGAGTCCTCGCGGTCGACACGTCGCGGTTCGCCGCACGAGCGGCTTGTCTGAGCTCAACTCTGCGTCGCGTTTGACATCGCAAAAACATGGCGATCGTCCAGCCCTTGCTTCTGGGTCAGCGGGGGCGCACTCTTGGCCGCGTTTTTCGTTCCTTCCTTTCGCATCGCGAAACGCTCAATCCGCGCGTGATTCCAGGATCGCGACCTCGCGCGTTCTGGTAGAAAACCGTCCAAGAGGAGTTATCGAATGACCCGACGATGGCTCGCTGGCCTCGTGGCCCTCGGAATGGCCGGCGTCTGGACCGTTGTGACCGACGCGCAGCCGCCGGTAGGCCGGGGTCTTGAGACCCCGCCAAAGCCGGTAGGGCGGGGTCTTCAGACCCCGCCAAAGAAAGCCGATTGGTTGACCGACGGCGGCGACCCACAGCGCACCGCGTGGCAGCGCAACGAAACGATCCTGACCAAGAGCAACGTCAAAGACATGAAGCTGCTGTGGACCATCAAGCTGGACAACCAGCCCCGGCAGATGCACTCGCTCTTTCCGTCGCTCATCGCCGGCAATGTCGCCACATCGTCGGGACCCAAGGAGATTGCGGTTGTGGCGGGCGTGTCCGACAACATCTACGGCATCGACGTCGACACCGGAAAGCTGCTGTGGAAGAAACACTTCGACAGCATGTTCCAGGATCCGAACACCGGCGGACGTGGCGGCGGCACGCTGTGTCCTGGGGGCCTGACCGCGACGCCCGTGCTCGATCAGCCATCGCCGGGCAAGTACATCGCGTATGCCGTGTCGTGGGACGGCCGTCTGCGAAGGCTCGATGTCGCGACCGGCGAGGAGATTGAGCCTCCCGAGTTGTTCATGCCGCCGAACGGAAAGCCGTATGGATTGAACCTCGTCAACGGCGTCATCTATACGTCGACGGCCCAGGGCTGCGGCGGCAACCCGAACAACTTCTACGCCTATGACCTCACGACGAAAAAGGTGGGCAACTGGGCGCCAGGCAGCGGCGGTCTCTGGCCGCGCACGGGCCCGTCAGTTGGCCAAGACGGCACCGTGTACGCGGGCAGCGGCGACGGCGATTACGATCCCGCCAATCAGATCTACGGCCAGGCGCTCATCGGCGTGAAGCAGAATGCGCAGACGAAAGCGCTCGAGCTGAAGGACTGGTATGCGCCGGTCGACGCGTACTGGATGCGCAAACGCGATCTGGACTTCAGCACGTCGTCGCCGATCTTCGACTACAAGGGCAAGGAGTACATCGTCTCGTCGAGCAAAGAGTGCCGCATCTGGCTGATCGACACGTCCGCGATGGGCGGCGAGGATCACCGCACGCCCGTGGATCGCACACCGCTCATCTGCAACGACGAAGTGAACTTCACGATGGGCATTTGGGGCGCGCTCGCGACGTGGCAAGACGCGAAGGGCACGCGATGGGTCCTCACGCCGTTCTGGGGTCCGAAGAGCACGCGCTTCGAAGCGCCGATCGAGCACGGGCAGATCGTCTACGGTGCGGTCGCAGCCTTCAAGGTGACTGACAATTCGAAGACGGGCAAACCGCAGCTGGTTCCCGCGTGGATCTCGCGCGACATGTACATGGCGGATCCGCCGGTGATCGCGAACGGCGTCGTCTACGGTTACGGCAGCGGTGAAAGCACGACGCAGCGCTGGGCCGAGCCCGGCCACGTTGGAGGCTCTCAGGGTCGCATTCTCGAATCGACGCACGCCGTGCTCTACGCGCTGGACGCCGAAACGGGCGACGAGCTGTGGTCGAGCGGCGATCAGATCAAGTCGTGGAACCACTTCAGCGGTCTCTCGATCGCCAACGGCCGCGTCTACATCGGCACCTACGACGGCGTGCTGTATTGCTTCGGCGCGGCGAGCCTTCCCGCGCGCGCGACCACGACCGAGGAGGCTGTGCGATGAGCGCACACAATCAGTGCAAAACCCGATACGCGGGTGACGCCGAACGGGGCGCCCCGACGGGGGCGAAGGCGAACAGGGGTCAGACCCCTGAAGTTCGGCGTCTGACCCCTGTTCGCCGAGCACCCGGTGGGGCTGTTCGGCGGCAGGACCCGCGCCTGACACGGGTTTTGAAACAGCGACGCCGCTTCAGCGCACTTGGACTAATCGCGTTCGGTGCGCTTGCGACGTCCGTCGTGGTTGCGCAGGGACGCGGCGGCGCCGAATGGACGACCGCGGGTTACGACGCGCAGCGGACCGCGTCGATTCGTACCGATCCTCGCCTGTCGGTGCAGACGCTCCAGAAACCTGGCGAGTTCGGTCCGTTCAAGTTCCTGTGGAAAATCAAACTCGAGTACGACCCGAAGGCTGCGACCGCGCTGACCCAGCCGATCCTGCTCGATCGCATCATCGGCTTCCGAGGATTCAAGTCGATCGCGTTCGTCGGCACGCAGTCCGAAACGGTGCACGCGATCGACGTCGACTTCGGGACGCCGCTTTGGAAGTACCACATCAACTACTCGGCGAGCCCGCCGCCCGTGCTCAACGTGACCAGTGAGTGTCCCGGAGGGCTGACGGCGGCGCTCTCGCGTCCGACGAACATTGCTCCGCCCGTACCGGGAGCGGCGGCGGGTGGCGGTTTGGGCCGCGGCGGACGTTCGGGCGGCGGGGTGGGTGAGCCAGGCAAGGGGGCAATCACGCTCGCAACGGCCGGGCAACAGCGGTTCGGGGGCGCCGGGGGCGTCGCAGGTCCGGGCGGACGCGGCCGCGCGGGTGCGCCTCCGGGAACCGTTCCGGGTTCCGCGGCGGCGGCCGCGGGGAACACGCCCGGTGGACTTCCGCCGGGCGCGCGCGGCGCAGGCGGCGGTGGAGTCGGCGGCGGTGCATTCGTGCCCGGTGCCGATGCCGCGTACGTGGTCGGCAGCGACGGATTTCTTCACGCGCTGAACGTGCAGAACGGCGCCGACCTGATGCCGGCGACGCTCTTCGTTCCTGCGAACACCCGCACGATGGGATTGCTGATCGCGAACGATCCGGAGAGCGGCACGACCACTGCCTACACGGCGACGACGCACGGGTGCGGGAGCCAGCCGGACGCGGTGTGGGCGATGGAGCTCGCGAGCGAGAAGAAGGACGTCGTCGCATTCCAGACGAAGGGCGCAACGATCGCAGGCAGCGCAGGACCGTCGCTCGGCCGCGACGGTACGGTCTACCTGACGACTGCGGCCGGCTCCTCGCCGCTGTCGAACTCGATCATCGCGCTCGAAGCGCGCACGTTGAAACAGAAGGCCGCCGCAACGATCGCCGACGCGGGATTCACGTCATCGCCGGTCGTGTTTCAGCTCGGGGATAAGGACGTGCTCGCGGTTGCGGGGAAGGGAAAGATATATTTGTTCGATCCCTCGGCGCTGCCGGGTGGACCGATTGCGATGGCGGCGCTCCCGGGCACCGGCAAGCTCGAGAGCGGCGCGCTTTCGAGCTGGGTCGACGCACAGAACGTCAGGTGGCTCGCCGCACCCTCGGCGCGCGGGATCGTCGCGTTCAAGATCACCGACGCCGGCGGCAAGCCGTCGATTCAACCCGGCTGGACGTCGCGGGACATCGCGTCGCCGCTGTCTCCGCTCTTCGTGAACGGCGTGCTGTTCACGGCGTCGAGCGGTACCAAGCTGGCTCCGTCCGTGCTCTACGCCATTGACGCGTCGAGCGGGAAGGATCTGTGGAACAGCGGCCGGACGATCGCGACGCCGGTGAAGAGCGGACTGTCGGCTGGACAGGGGAATGTCTACGTCCCGGGCGCGGACGGCACGTTGTACGCGTTCGGGTTTGCCATCGAGAAGTAGGAAGGATCATGCCGCGTGTCGGTTCTGTTTTCGCGGGCGCGTGTGCCTTGTATTTCATCGCGCTCAGCGGCGTCCGCCTGTACGCGCAGGATCCGCTGCCCGACGCGCCGGGGAAGGAACAGGTGGTCGCGGTCTGCAGCAAGTGTCACGAGCCGCAGCGTGTCGCCGCGCTCCGCCTGACGCGCGAGGGCTGGGAAGAAGTCGTCGCGAAGATGCAGACGCTCGGCGCCAAGGCGTCCGAGGACGATTTCAAGAAGATCACCGACTACCTGTCGGAGAACTTCAAGGGTGAGGCGCCGAAGCCAATCAATCTGAATTCCGCGACGGCCATCGATCTCGAGAGCGTTGCGGGGCTGCTTCGTAAAGAGGCCGCCGCGTGGATTGACTACCGCGCGAAGCACGGCGGCTGCAACACGCTCGACGACCTGAAGAAAGTTCCGGGCGTGCCGTTCAAGAAGATCGATGAGCGGCGGGACAGACTCGTTTGCCTCGTGCTCAATCCACAGGTGCCGCAGTAGGGCGGGGCCTTCAGGCCCCGCCATGGTGTCCAGGCCCCGCCGTGGTCTTATCTTCTTCCTTTTTCCTTGACGCAGTCGCGCCCCGCAGCGATCTTTAGCGCTCATGACCTGCAAGCACGTCGCGACAATCGTCCTCTCATGCGCCACGGCGACGCTCCTCGCGCAGAGCCGGCCGGCGGATGTGCCTTTCAACATTCGCATGATCGACAGCGGCGCGAGCGAGACCGCGGCGTTCGTCGACATCAACAACGATGGGCGTCCCGACATCGTCTCGAGCGACTACTGGTACCAGGCGCCAAACTGGGAGAAGCACAAGATCCGCGACATCAACTGGAACGGCCAGTACGTCGACAACTTCAGCGACCTGCCGATTGACGTCGACGGCGACGGGTTCACCGACGTCGTCCAGTTCGGCTATTTCTCGAACAACGTCGTGTGGGTGAAGAATCCGGGCCGGGCCGTTCCCTCGTCGCCGCGGCTCGCCGAAGGTGCATGGAAGGTGACCGAGATCTTCTCAGGCTTTCCGACGGAGTTCGCGCAACTCGTCGACCTTGACAACGACGGCAAAGCGCGTGAGCTCCTGCCGGAGTTCGACCGGCCCGCGGCGCCGCTCCTCTGGTTCGAGCTGCAGAACGGGACGTGGATCAAACATCAGGTGAGCGATCATAGCTACGGCCACGGTATCGGCGCCGGCGACGTGAACGGCGACGGGCGCAACGACGTCCTCACGCCTCAGGGTTGGTTCGAGGCGCCAGCCGACGTGAGGACCGGCACGTGGACGTTCCACCCGACCGATTGGAATCAGCATCCGATCCAGCCGAGCGGAGCGCAGCGTGGCACACCGCCGCCCTCACCCGCCCCGCCGGCTGCGCCTGGCGCCCCGGCCGCGGCGACACCGCCGCCGCGTCCCGCGCAGTTCGGGTTCATGTACGCGTTGGACGTCAACGGCGATGGGCGGCGCGACATCGTCACGGGGATGGGCCACGACTACGGCGTGTGTTGGTACGAGCAGCTTGCGGACGGCACGTGGGCGCAGCGCGTGATTGATAACACGTGGTCGCAGGCACACGCGCCGATCCTCGCGGACCTCAATGGCGATGGGCAGATGGATCTCGTTGCCGGCAAACGCTACTTCGCGCACAACGGCAGCGACCCGGGCGAGCGCGAGCCCATCGGCCTGTATTGGTATGAGTTCCACAAACCGTCGGCGGCACCCGAGGCCGGCGGCCGTGGTCCGGCATTGATCTGGACTCGGCACATTGTCGACTACGGGGGACGCATGGGCGGCGGGATGCAGACCGATGTGAAGGACATGGATGGCGACGGCGATCCCGACATCGTCAGCGGCGGCAAAGCGGGATTGTTCCTGGCGGAGAACATGTCGAAATCGCCGAAGCGAATCTCAGCGCGCTGACGAACCCACGGCTTAACACACGAAAACACGAAGCACACAAGGCGCACGAAGCCAATTCGTTGTTCTTCGCGATCCTCGTGAGCTTCGCGTCCTTCGTGTCGGGTTACCGTGACACCGGAGGTTGCGGCTATTCACGCCTGGTCTGTCGCGTCAGGACTTCGGCCAATTCCACCAGCTTCACGAACTCGGTGCGATAGCCGTCCGGATCGGGGCCGCGGAATTTGCGCGCGAGAGCGGCGGCATCGGCCTGGGTTGCGCGTCCGCAGTGTTCGGAATGGCGCAGCAGCATCCCGAACTCCGCGACCGCGGCCGCGAACCCGAGATTGGCCGACAGCTCGCCGGTTCGGTTCTTCACCGGGACGGTCATCAGCTTGCTCGCGTCGCCGTCCGGTGCTTTGTAGCGTAGCTTCACCGTCATCAGTTCGTCGCGCAGGAAATCACTCCGGTCGGTAGTGCCGGCCTCGAGGCCCGCCTGTGCCTGGTACTTGAGCGGATCGACTTTCGGCAGATCCATCTTGACGCCGGCGGGCACGATCTCGTACAGCGCCGTCACCGTGTGCCCTGCGCCGATCTCGCCGGCATCCTTGCGATCGTCGTTGAAGTCCTCGTTGCGCAACAGCCGGTTCTCGTACCCGATGAGCCGGTACGCGGACACGTTTGCGGGGTTGAACTCGATCTGAATCTTCACGTCCTTCGCTACGGTCACGAGCGTTGCGCCCGCTTCTTTCACGAGCACCTTGCGGGCCTCGTGCAGCGAATCCAGGTAGGCATAGTTGCCGTTCCCATGATCCGCGAGTTTCTCCATCGTCGAGTCCTTGATGTTCCCGGTGCCAACACCGAGGACGGACAGGAAGATGCCGCTCGCGCGCTTCTGCTCGATGAGTCGAACGAGGTCTCCCTGATTTGTGACTCCGACGTTGAAATCACCGTCGGTGGCGAGGATCACGCGATTGATCCCTCCCTTGACGAACTGTTCCTCCGCGAGTCTGTAGGCGAGCTGGATTCCCGCTCCGCCGTTTGTCGAGCCGCCGGCCTCGAGACGCGCGATCGCCTCGTGGATTCGCTCCTTGTGCGCGCCGCTCGTCGAGGGAAGGACGATGCCGCTTGCGCCCGCGTATACGACGATCGCGATGCGATCGCGAGGGGTCAGCGTATCGACGAGCATGCGCATTGCAGTTCGGACGAGCGGCAGCTTGTCGGGCGGTTCCATCGAACCTGAAACGTCCAGCAGGAACACGAGATTACGCGCTGGCACGTTGTCGGCGTCGAGCGGCTTCGCCTGCAGGCCGACGAGCGCCAGCCGGTGTTCCGTGTTCCATGGGCATGCCGCCATTTCGGTCGTGACGGAGAACGGCTGATCCTTTGCCGGTTGCGGATACTCGAAGCGGAAGTAGTTGATCAACTCTTCGATGCGCACCGCATCCGGCGGTGGCAGCGTGCCGCTGTTCAGAAATCGCCGAACGTTGGCATACGAGGCGGTGTCCACGTCGATCGAGAAGGTCGAGAGCGGGTTGTCCCTCACGTCGCGGAACGAGTTGTCTTCGATGTGGTCGTAGGCCTCGGTGTTGAAGTCGCCGCGCTGTCGCCAGGGAAACGGCGCGGCGGGCGCTGCGAAGGGGATGGCTTTCGCGTCGCCTGCCATCATCGAGGCCGCACTCTCGGCGGTCACGGCAGGCGCGGCGTTGACGGTGACGGTCTCGGCGGCGGTCCCGATGCGCAGCACCACCGCGAGCTGCGCTTTGCCGTTGGCGCTGACCGCCACGCGCGTTTTGTACATCGTGAATCCGGTCATCGTGACGGTCAGGTCGTACGTCGCGGCGGGCACTCGATCGAACGCGAACGAGCCGTGGGCGTCCGTGATGCGCGTCAATGTCGTGATTCCCGTGCCCGATAACTCCACTCGGGCGCCCGGCAGCGCAGCTCCGGCGGGATCCTTCACCGTGCCGGCTACCGAGCCGGTCGCGGGCTGTTCGGTTGGACGAGTGGCTGCGATCAACGGAAGCGCGAGCAGGCCGACCAAAACGAGCGTTCGCATGTCGGTTCCTCCTGCGCTTAGAACGGCGCGGCCGGGAAACCTTGCAGGGAGGCGGGATCCGGGATGCGGGATCCGGGATCCGGGATCCGGGATCCGGGATCCGGGATCCGGGATGCGGGATCCGGGATTGGGGATCCGCCCGTCAGCGAAGGACGGGAATGGTCAGCTCGAGGCGGAGGTCGGCCGAGGACGAGCCGGCGCGCAGGCGGACCCGATCGGGCTCGGTACTCCAGTGATGCGCCGCGGTGTCCCAGTACGCGAGGTCGTCGGCGCGCAGCGTGAACGCAACGGTGCGCCGTTCGCCTGGACGGAGCGCGACGCGCTTGTAGCCGCGCAGCTCGAGCCTTGGCCGCGGCACTTTCGAATCGACGTGCTGCACGTACAACTGGACGACCTCGTCGCCGGCGCGGGACCCCGAGTTGGTCACGTCGACGTTCACAGTGACCTCTCCGCCGACACGAATGCCAGCGGCGCTCGTGTGGAGATGCTCGTAACGGAACGACGTGTAGCTCAGGCCATGCCCGAACGCGTAGAGAGGCGAGCCCGCGAAATATCGGTAGGTGCGCGAGGTCATTCGATAGTCATCGAACGCCGGCAGGTCCGCTGTCGATCGATAAAACGTGACCGGCAGGCGGCCTGCCGGATTGTAGGTGCCGAAGAGGACGTCCGCAATCGCGGTGCCCGCGGCCTGCCCGGGATACCACGCCTCGATAATCGCCGGGACGCGCCCGGCGGCCGATTCAATGGCCAGCGCGCTTCCATTCAGCAAGACGAGGACGGTCGGCTTCCCGACCGCGGCGACGCGCTCGAGGAGCTGCTGCTGTGGCGCGGGCAATTCAATCGTCGTTCGATCACCGCCGCGGAACCCCGGAATGGTCACGGGCATCTCCTCGCCTTCGAGACGCGGCGTGAGGCCGAGAAACAGAATGACCGCATCCGCCTGCCGCGCAACGTCGACGGCTTCATCGGTGAGGGCGTCACTCGGCGTGGCCCACAACAGCTGGAGATCTGCGATGCCGTAGGATTCCTCTCCCTCGACGCGAATGCGGTAGTCGTGTTTCGCATCCAGCTTCAACGGCTGCGAGTAGGTCGGTCGAGGATCGGGGAATTCACCGTTGCGCGTCGGATACGCCGATTGCACGATCGGCTTGTCCTCGAGGAACAGCCGGTATTTGAGAGTACCAACCAGGCCGAGACGGTACGACCCGGAGCGGGATGGCCGGAGCGTGCCGGTCCATCGCACCCCGAAGTCATCGGCATTCATGCCCGGCTTCGGCGCGCCTTCGCCCCAGTTCGCGTTCACGCCAGGATCGACGGACGTCGCGACGGGCGCGCCGTCCATGGCCCGCCTTCCGAAGTACTCGACGCGCAATCCGGACCCGCCGTCCGGTGTGAAGAGCGCCGCCGGCGGCACGCCCTGGAACACTGGAAAACCCTCGGCCAGATCCGACCCGATTGCGTGGAGAACCCTCGTGGATCCCGACACCGCGGAGCGGATCCCACGGAGGGGCGTGATTGGATCGGACGGCAAGCCGTTGTAATTGCCGAGCAGCATCCTCCATTCGTCGGCATTTGGTCCGATGACCGCGATGGTGCTGAGGTCCTTCCGCAGCGGAAGCACGCCGCCTTCGTTTTTCAAAAGCACCATTGATTCGCGCGCGACCTGCAGCGCGAGCGCGCGGTGTTCCGCGCTGTCCACGTTGGACATCGGGATCTGCGCGTACCGTACCATTGCCGGCGGATCGAACATCCCCAGTTTCATCCGCGCGGTGAACAGACGTTTCACCGACGCGTCGATCTGCGTCTCCGGGATCAGCCGCTGTCTGACGGCATCCGCAAGGGCACGGTACGTGCCCCCGCATTCGAGATCCGTGCCCGTCCTGACCGCAGCGGCGGCCGCCTCCGCGGCGGTTTGCACGACCTTGTGACGCTGATAGATGTCGTCGATCGCGCCGCAATCCGAGACGATGTAGCCGGGGAACTGCCAACTGCCGCGAAGCACTTCCTTGAGAAGCATGTCGCTGCTGCAGGCCGGCTGCCCATCGACACGGTTGTAGGCACACATGAGCGAATATGCGCCCCCTTCACGAATCGCGATCTCGAAGTGACGGAGGTAGTCCTCGTGCAGCGTGCGTTCGTCCACGACGGCGTCGAAGGTGTGCCGTTCGGGTTCAGGACCGCTATGCACGGCGAAGTGCTTCACCGTCGAGACCGTCTTCAGATACTTCGGGTCGTCGCCCTGAAGCCCGCGAACGAAGTTCACTGCCAGGTGTCCGGTGAGATAGGGATCCTCGCCATAGGTTTCCTGTCCGCGGCCCCAGCGAGGGTCCCGGAACAGGTTGATGTTCGGCGACCAGATCGTCAGGCCGGAATATCGATCGTGATTTCCCTTCCGCAGCGCGTCGTGATGCTTCGCTCGCGCTTCGTCGGAGATGACCGACGCCATCCGGCGTACGAGCTCATCGTCCCAGGTCGCGGCAAAGCCGATCGCCTGCGGAAACACCGTCGCCAGACCGGCCCGCGCGACGCCGTGCAGCGCTTCGTTCCACCAGTTGTATTCGGGGACCTGCAGCCGCTCGATTGCGGGCGCATGATCCATCATCTGCGAGATCTTCTCGTCGAGCGTCATGCGCGCGACGAGATCGTCCGCGCGTCGATCGAATGGGAGCGTCGGGTCGAGATACGCGGGTCTGTCGGACGCCTGCGCGTGGAGCAACACGGCGGCGATACCAGCGGAGAGCAGCGCGCAAACGATGCGCAGGCGCATACGGCGCCTGATTCTACACGCTGGCTGCCGTAACCTGCATCAAATGGTCGTTGGGGTAAATGTGGTCCACCGTCTCGGGCGTGACGAGCTGGTGTTTGACGAACACCGCGGGCGGCACCGACCGGCGGTGCAGGATATCGAGGGCGACCGCCACGATCTCCGCGCCATATTTCTCCGGAAAATAGGCGACCGAGCCGATGAGACGCGTGCCCGCGACGCGCAGCTCCGCCCGACCTTCGGGGGACGCGTTCTGCCCCATGATCGCGCACGACTCGCTGCGACCGGCCTCTTGCAGCGCGCGCAAGGCCCCGAGCGCGCTCGGATCGTTGATCGCGCCGATCAGGAAGCGGCGCGACCGGCTCGTTCTCAGATGGCGGCGCATGGCCTCGAAGCTCTCGCCAAGCTTCCCGTCGCCTTCAAGGTAGGTCACCGGACAGTTTTCGAGCGCGGGGCACGTTTCCCGCATGCCGACGAGCATCCCGGTCAGCCGCATCTTCGGCAGGCTCCCTGCACGCTCCAGCGCGAGCAGCACGATCTCGCTGACGTCGGCGTTCCAATTCTGCTTCGCCCATCGTCCGAGATAGCGGCCACCTATCAATCCCGCCTCGTAGTTGTTCGCGCCAAAATACGTCGCTCCCGGATGCGGAACTTCGATCGCGATCAGCGGAATGCCGGCCTCGCGGTATTTCGCCGAGACGATGGGCGCCACATGCTCGTCGGTCTGGAATTCGATGACGAGGTCGACCTTTTCGCGGACGAGGACGTCCGCGTTGCGTTGCGCGATCTTCGGGCTGTAGCGGTTATCGACGCAAATGAGCTCCATGCCCTGCGCGGCGGCCGCACGCTGAAGCCCCGTCGAGATCTCTTTCGAGAACTGGTAGTCGGTCCCCTGTGCCGCGTATCCGAGGCGGAACGGCCGCTGTTTGAACGGTCGCAAGTGTGAGCGATACAGGTTCTCCCCGACCTTCTCCACCATCCCGCAGCGTTCGAGTGTGTAGAGCAGACGAAACGCCATACTCTTCGGCAAACCGCTGCGAGCGGCGACCTCGCGCAGCGGCAGGGCCTCGCCCGATGACCGGAACGCGGACAAGAGCTGCGCCGAGTGCATGACGGACTTGACGAGATACGGATCGCGCGCCTGGGCCTTCGAACTGCTCATGGAACCTCGTTGCTGCGGGCCTGCCATTATCGATCACCGTTTCGCGTTGCGCAATGCCCTGCGGATGCGGCTGAGGGATAATAGCGGCCAGCTCTTTAATAAATCGAGCTTCTCTCGAAAACATCGCGTCGGCGCGTTGCGGATTGCACAACGCCGTTTTACCTTTTACCTTTTACCTTCTTGAAACTCCTCCTTGAAGCGCGAGACATCAGCAAATCGTTCGCCGGTCTCCGTGCGCTCGAGGCCGTTTCGTTCGATCTCCGTGCCGGCGAAGTGCACGCTCTCGTCGGCGAGAATGGCGCCGGCAAGTCCACCTTCATCAGAATCGTGACCGGCGCCGAGCAGCCCGATGCCGGAACGATCGCCATCGGCGGAGCGGTCGTGCCGCGGCTGGACCCGCACATCTCGCGCGAGCTCGGCGTCGCGGCGATCTACCAGCAGCCATCGCTCTTCCCGCATCTCTCGGTTGCGGAGAACATCGCGATGTCGCTCGAGCGCGGCACCCTCTGGCGGCGCATCGATCGCACAGCCAGACGGCGGCGCGCGGCGGCGCTGCTCGAGCGCATCGGCGCATCGATCGATCCCGACGCGCGCGTCGCCGGATTGACGATGCCGGAGCAGCAGGTGGTCGAGATCGCAAAGGCGCTCGGCGCGGACGCGCGGATCGTGATCATGGACGAGCCGACCGCGTCGCTCAGCGAACGTGAAGTCGAGCGCCTGTTCGGCATTGTCGCGAGGCTCCGCGAGCACGCAGTCGGCATCATCTATATTTCCCACCGCCTCGAGGAGATTGCGGCCATCGCCGATCGCATCACCGTGCTGCGCGACGGCGAGACAATCGCGACGCGCGCCGCTTCAGAGGTGTCGCGGCCGGAGCTGATTCGACTGATGGTCGGTCGCGAGCTCGACGCCGTCTTTCCCAAGCGCGACATCCCCGCCGGTGATGTCGCACTCGAAGCACGGGCGCTGACGAACCATCGAACCGGCGTTCGCGACGTCTCGTTCGTCGTACGGCGCGGAGAAATTCTGGGGATCGCGGGCCTGGTCGGGTCGGGACGCACGCAGCTCGCCGAAACGATCTTCGGCCTGACACCCGCCGACGGGGGAGACATCCTCCTGCACGGCACGCGCGTGCCCATCAATGCGCCGTCGGATGCGATCGCGCTCGGCATCGCCTATGTGCCGGAAGATCGACGCCAGCACGGCGTGGTCCTGGAGATGTCAATCGCTGCAAATGCGAGCCTTGCGAACCTCAATGGAGTCTCCCATGCCGGGCTGATCGATCGCGCGGCCGAAGAATCCGCAGCCGCAAAGTACGTCGACAGGTTCCGCATCAAGTCACCCTCCGTCGCTGCCGAGGTGGGATCGTTGTCGGGAGGGAACCAGCAGAAGGTCGCGCTTGCCCGGTGGCTTTCGACCAGGCCGTCGGTCCTGATACTGGACGAGCCCACCCAGGGCGTTGACGTCGGGTCGAAGGCGGAAATCCACGCGTTGATGCAGGAGCTTGCGGCCGAAGGCATGGCCGTCGTCATGATTTCATCCGAGCTACCGGAAATCCTCGGCATGAGCGACCGCATCGCCGTGATGCACGCCGGGACGATTTCGAAGGTATTCGCCCGCGGTGACGCGGACGCCGGAAAGATTCTGGCCGCGGCGCTGGGGCAGGAGAGCTGACGTGCACGCGCACCGCCGCGAGATCACTCTCGTGCTCGTCATCACGGCGCTCGCGCTGGTGCTCGCTGCGATCGCGCCAGGCTATTTTGCCGCGGAGAATCTCGGCGATCTGTTCCTCGCCAACCTGCCCGTCCTGGTGGTGGCGATCGGGATGACGCTCGTGATTCTCACGGGCAACATCGACATCTCGGTCGGATCCATTTTCGCGATGTGCAGCGTCGTCGCCGGTGTCGTCGCCAAGGAAACGGGGTCGGTGGCGCTCTCGGCGGTCTCCGCTTGCGCGGCCGGCGCGATGCTCGGTGCGCTGAACGGAAGTCTCGTTGCATACCTGCAGATGCCATCCATCGTGGTCACGCTCGCGACGATGGTGGCCTTGCGCGACGCGCTGCGATGGTGGACGCAGGGCGCCTGGGTGCAGGATCTGCCGCAGGGTTTCCAGTGGTTCGGTCTCCCGCAGGCCGCCTACCCCGTGGTGGCGTGCGGCATCGTGGTGCTGCTGCAGTCGGTGACGGCGTGGACCATGCGCAGCGTCGCAGCGGGACGTGCCGTGTACGCGACCGGCTCGAATGAAGATGCTGCGCGCCTCGCCGGGTTCAATACCGCGCGAGTCACGCTGATGGTCTTCGTTGCGGCCGGCGCGTTCACGGGGTTCGCCGCGCTCCTCAATGCTGTCCGATTCAACCAGATTCCGAGCAACGCGGGCATCGGCCTGGAATTGAAGGTGATCGCCGCGGCGATCGTCGGCGGCGTCGCGATTCGCGGCGGCGAAGGCAGCTTCACCGGGACGCTGCTCGGCGTCGTTCTTCTTGGGGCCATCGGCCCGGCGCTGACATTCCTCGGCGTCAGCGCGTACTGGGAGCGTGCGCTGCAAGGTGCAATCATTCTCGCGGCGGTTGCGATCGACGCCCTGCGCGAGCGGCGCTCGTTCCACGCGATGGCTGCAGGCCCTTCGGCGGATGGTGGCGGCGAGCTCAGGGCAGGCCCTCCGAGTGGCGGTGGCGGCGAGCTCAGGGGAGGCCCTCCGAGTGGCGGTGGCGGCGAGCTCAGGGGAGGCCCTCCGAGTGGCGGCCGCGAGCTCAGGGCAGGCCCTCCGAGTGGCGGTGGCCGCGAGCTCAGGACAGGCTCCGTGTGATGCGGCGCTGGTCGGCGGGAGAGTTGATCCTGCTCGTCGCGCTCGCCGCGGAAGTGCTGCTGTTTGCGCTGATCGCGAAGAATTTCTTCAGCGTCGCGAACTTCTTCGAGATCGTTCGACTGAGCGTCGAGCTTGGCCTGCTCGCGATCGCGCTGACCCCCGTCATTGTCGCCGGCGGCATCGACCTCTCCGTCGGATCGATGATGGGACTGGCGGCGGTGCTCTTCGGGGCCGCGTACCACGACTGGAATCTCTCGATCGTCGCTGCCGGCGCCGTGGCGATTCTGGCGGGTGCGGCCGGCGGTGCCCTGAACGGCTGGCTGACCGCACGCCTGAACATCCCGCCGCTCATCGTCACACTCGGCACGTTCTCGCTGTTCCGGGGCATCGCGGAAGGGCTCACCCAGGCGGCCGTGAACTACACCGATTTCCCGCCGCGCTTTCTCTGGCTCGGCCAGGGTTACGTGTGGGGTGTCATACCGGCGCAGTTGCCGCTTTTCCTCGTCGTGCTGGTCGCGTATGCCGTGCTGCTGCACCGCTCGGTTGCGGGCAGGGCCTGGTATGTGATCGGATTCAGCGTTGACGGCGCACGTTATGCGGGCCTGCCGGTGCAGCGGCGAGTGGCCACGCTGTACCTGCTGTCCGGGATTATTTCCAGCATCGCGGCCATCGTGTACGTCGCGCACCTGGGCCAGGCGAGATCGGATGCGGGTACCGGATACGAGCTCGATGCGATTACCGCGGTCGTGCTGGGCGGCACGTCGGTGTTCGGCGGACGGGGGACGATTCATGGCACGGTGCTCGGCTTGTTCGCGCTCGCGGTGCTGCGGAACGGGCTGCACCTGGCGACCCTGCCGTCGGAGCTCGCCGGCGTACTGACGGGGACCTTGCTCGTTGTCACCATCGCGATCGACCGGCTGCGGTCTGCGGCAATGCGCGCACGGCGTACGCCGGCTCTCGAGCGCGCACACACGGCAGGTATCGGAGACACAGGAGACGTTGACGTGAGAAACAGTCAGGTAGCGGTGCTCTGCGCCACCATCGTCGCGGGCTCGCTGATCGTTGCCGGCACGAACATCTGGCTGGTGAGGTCGCTCCGTTCGCCAGGCGTTCCCCAGCCAGCCGCGGGGACGCGGGCGGAATCCGGAGCCCGCAAACCGGTGATCGCGATGATGCCAAAGGCGAAAGGGGATCCGTACTTCGTCAGCTGCCGCGTCGGCGCCGAGGAGGCGGCGGGCGAGCTGGGCGTCGATCTCATCTGGGACGGTCCAACCAGCCTCGATGCTGCGCGGCAGAACGAGCTCGTCGAGAACTGGATCACGCGCAAGGTCGACGTCATTGCCGTAGCGGTCGAAAACCGCGGCGGCATCTCGAGCGTGCTGCGTAAGGCGCGGTCGCGCGGCATCCGGGTCCTCACGTGGGACGCCGATGCGGACCCCGACGCGCGGGACTTCTTCGTCAACCAGGCAACCGCCGAGGGGATCGCGAACACGTTGACCGACGAGGCAGCACGGCTGCTCGGTGGAAAAGGGGAGTTTGCGATCATCACGGGCGCGCTCAGCGCGGCGAACCAGAACGAGTGGATCGCGTTCATCAAGAAACGGCAGGCGGAGAAGTATCCCGACTTGACGCTGGCCACGATCCGCCCGAGCGACGACGACCGCGACAAGGCGTTTGCCGAGACTCAGACGATTATGCGGGTCTTCCCGAACGTGAAGCTGGTGATGGCCATCTCCGCGCCCGCGGTGCCGGGCTCGGCCGAGGCCGTGCGCCAGGCGAACCGCCGCGACGTGAACGTGATCGGCCTGTCGTTGCCGAACATGAACAAGCCGTACGTACACGACGGCTGGGTGCAGACGGTGGTGTTATGGAACACGAAGGATCTCGGCTATCTCACCGTGCTTGCCGCGTCTCTTCTGACCCAGAACACGATCACGCCATCCACGACGTCGTTTCAGGCGGGACGGTTGGGCACGATTCACCTTCGGGGCAGCGAAATCGTGCTGGGTGCGCCGGTGATGTTCACAAAGGCTAATATCGATAGCTTCAACTTCTAGGCGTGTTCGCTGCGAACCGCGAACCGCGAATCGGGAAGCGCGAAACGTTATGAACGATCAGCAGATTGCCTCCGCCTACAGCATCGCCCGTCAGCGGTACGCCGATGTTGGCGTGGACGTTGATGCCGCGCTCCGAACGCTTGCGACGATCCCCATCTCGATCCACTGCTGGCAGGGCGATGACGTCGGCGGCTTCGAGACATCCGCCACCGAGCTCGGGGGCGGGTTGCAGGCCACCGGTCATTACCCTGGTAAGGC
>JBKPTT010000097.1:0-32853 GCA_046735635.1 Acidobacteriota bacterium
GACCAGATCGCGGAGCGCGGCGCCCGGCTGGCAAGGCGCGACGACCGCGAATACCGGGAGTATTTAAGGGAGGAGCAACGCCGCCAGACGGGATGCCCCGCCCGCGAGGTGGTCCTTGATCAGCGGATACAGGCCACTAGGTCGATGCTGCCTGTCGCAGCTCCGCCAATGCTTCAAGCGTCCGCTCGATCTCCGGCGCCCCGGGAGGCGGCGTCCAGTCCTGAGACGAACCGGCTGCGATGAGCACCCGCGCAACTTCGACGTGATCGGCTCCGGCCGGCTTCGAGTTGCGCCGCCCTTCCACCGCCCACACCAGCGGCGTCGCCGAGAACATTCCGTCTTTCGCGTTGACGTCGGCGCCGTACTTCAGCAGGGTGCGAGCGGCTTCGGGGTGACCGCCCATCGCGGCGCGATGGAGCGGCGTCACGTTATCCTTGTCTCTTGCATCCGGCTCGAAGCCGCAGGCGAGCATCGTCTCCAGCACCGCCACGTTGCCGCTTTCGGCGGGACGATGGAGCATCAGATGGTGTTCGGGGCGCAGCTCGGTTTTCAACGAAGGGCGCGCTTCGAGCATTCGCTCCGCAGCCGTGCGATCGGCGTGCGCACACGCGGCGATGAACCGATCGATCGGCGAGAGCTCGTCCTTCGCACCATGTGCGAGCAGCCACGCGGCGATGTCGGCGTTGCCGTAGAGCTCGGCAAGCGTGTGCGGCGTCGCTCCATCCGCGCGGCGGCGTGAGACGTCGGCCCCGTGCTGCACGAGACGTTCTACCATCGCGACGTCCCAACGACGTGCGGCGACGTGCAGTGGAACCTCGCCGTCATCGCCCCAGGCGAGATTGGCGTCGGCGCCGTGGTCCAGCAGCCAGTACGCGCCGGCGGGATTGTCAGCCCACGTCATCATGTGGACGAGCGGCGGCACGCCGCCTGGGATGCCGTCCACGTTGACGCCGTAGCGATTCAGTAACTCGAGCGCTTCGACGTTCCCGCCCCCACCGGCGATGTGCGTCGTCACGCCGTCGGTCGGGTTGGCGCCGGCCGCGAGCAGCACCTCGGCGAGCGGCAGATGGCGGACCGCGCACACGGCGCCCCACAACGCGGTCCTCGGCAGCTCGGGGTGCCAGTTCCAGTGATACTCCGCGTTGGGATTCGCGCCCAGGTCGCAGAGTCTACGCGCGATCGCGACGAGCCCGTCGACGCGAGATCGTGCGTTGGCATGCATGCACGTGTGGCACACGTACAGGAGAGGCTCCCAATTCTGGGGTCCACCCGCCGCCGTCGCGAGCGACCGGTCCTTGCGCAGTCGCGCCTCTACCTCCGCCGCGTCGCCGAGCACCAGCGCGGTTTGCAGAGTAGCGGTTGCGACGCGCGGGTGAAGCGCGAGCAGCCGGTTCGCCCGTCCCGATGCTCCGCCGGTTGCGGCGCGGATGAACTCATCGACGGCGTCGGCGAACGTCAGGGTCCGTGCTTCCACTTCGTCGCGCAACGCCGCCCAGGATGGGAACCCATGTTCCCGTGCGATGACCGACTGTGCGTCATGGAGCGCGAGATCCGCGGCGGCGATCTGCTCCGTGGATTTTGCGGAAAACGCCGGCAGGACAGCAAAGCGGCCGAGCGCGTCGGTATCGCGCGCACGCGCCTCGTGGAGCAACGATTTGGCTTGCTTCTTCAGTTGTTCGAGATTGGGGCGATCGGGCAGCTCGCGCGGCATCGTACGACCTCCATGCTCTCGTCTGTGGCTCGCAAACAGACAGCACGGCGGTGTACGTGCGCTTGTGGAGACGGTATGACGGTGGGCTTGGCCCTTCGCGCGAACCCGCTGGCGCCCTTTGAGCGCGCACG
Source organism: Acidobacteriota bacterium (assembly GCA_046735635.1). Classification (GTDB taxonomy): domain Bacteria; phylum Acidobacteriota; class Vicinamibacteria; order Vicinamibacterales; family 2-12-FULL-66-21; genus JALZOC01. The sequence continues at coordinate 1,843 of JBKPTT010000097.1, forward strand.
ATCACCGTAGCGCGAGGCTGAGCGCCTGTCAATGGGCAGGCAGAGATACATCTCAGAATCTGCGGCCGTGGCGATAGACGGCTAAGAGCAGCGCGACCAGAAGTATTCCGAGCAGCGTCGCGAATGGAATCGGCGCCACGATCGCCTACCGCGTCTGCTTGATCCACGCCGCGATGTCGTCGAGAACGAAATCGGGGATGTGGCCCTCTTTCCCGTACTCAGCCGGCGTGCTCTTGCCTTCTCCAGGCTGAAACAAGTGATTCAGTGTCGGGTAACTCTTGATTGTCACGTTCGCGTGGCTGCCGACAGCGTCCCGCCATCCCTGCAGATCGCGCGACGTGACCTGGTAGTCTCGCTCTCCTTGCAGAATGAGCATCGGCATCGTGAGCTTCGCGGCGGTTGCCGCAGGGTTATAGGCGTCCAGATCCTTCCAGTACGCATCGGGAGCAGCGCGCTTCAACTGCTCGACGCCTTTTTCCGGATCGGCCGATCCGGTGTTGAGCGTCGCGAGATAGGTCAGCTGATCTCGCGCGACGTCGAGCAGCGAACGCGTGGTCGCCGCCATGATGATCAATCCGGCGAGCGACCCGTCGGCGGACGCGATTCGGGGCGCGAGCATCCCGCCGAGGCTGTGCCCCAGTACAAACACGCGTTTCGGATCGATGCGGTCGTGTTTTCGCAGGCTCGTTATCGCCGCCAGCACGTCGTCAATGACCTCCTGGCGCACGGTCAAGGTCCGATCGGAGGCCATCGTCGTGGCGAATTGCCGCGTACGTTTGTCGTACCGTAGTACGGCTATCCCCCGATTCGCGAGACCCCAGGCAAGATCACGGAACGGCTTGTTCGGCCCGACGGTCTCGTCCCGGTCGTTCGGCCCCGACCCGTGCACGAGAACGACGGCCGGAACCGTTCCCTCGAGCGGCATCGAAAGCGTCCCTGGCAGAGGCCATCCCTGTGCGCCAACGGTGACGGCTTCCTCCTTGAAGTGGGCGCCGGCCGGCGGCGCCGCGGGCGGCTCGCTGGCTGCTGCGCGTGTCGTCAGACGCAAGCCCGCGATCTTGTTCTCCTTGTCGAACGCCACGATCATGTTGAACGCAGCCTTCTCGAACTGGCATCCCAGGACGACGCCGGTCAGTCCGGAGGGCGATGTGGTCACAACATCGTCAATGAAGCCTTTGAACCGTCCCGCCTGCTGACCGACAGCGGTCCAGACATCCCGCAGCTGCGATGCCGAAACCGTCGCAGCGACCTGCGCGTTGAATTCCGCGGCGACCTCGTCGAACTTCTGCTCCGTGAGCAGGTTCATGACGCGTTTGGCATGGTCAACGGCTGGATTGACCTGCGGCTGAGCGGGGAGTGCGATTACGGGAAGGACCGCGGCAAGAAAGCCAGCGAGGACGAGCGGTTTGCTGATGTGCATTTTCGTCAAGTTTAACCCGCCTTCGCTAACGCTCCCGCCTTCGCTTAGGCTCCCGCCTTCACTAGGCTCCGGCGGGCAAGCCGGGCAAGCCGGCGGGGCAAGCGAACCCCGAACCGCGAACCGCGAACCGCGAACCCAGTGTTAAACTCCCCGCCTCGGCCACACGTCCAATGCACGTCGGGAGGCTCAGGTGGGCATACTGCTTCAGGACGTCCGGTTCGCTCTTCGCAGCATCCGCCGTTCGCCGGCGGTGCCGATCGCGGCGATTGCGACGCTCGCGGTCGGCATCGGTGCGACAACCGCCATTTTCGCGACGCTGAATGCCGTCCTTCTGAAGCCGCTCCCATATCCGGCGGCGGAGAGCCTGTACAACATCCGCACGACGCTCACCGACGGCCGGGTGACGACCGGCATGTTGTCGAATGGCGAGATCTCGCGGCTGAACGATCCAAAGCTCTCCATCCTGCGCGCGGCCGGAATGCAGCAGGCCGATCTCACGCTGCTGCACCAGGACGGTACGCCGCAGCACGTCAAGATCTACGGCGTCACCGAAGGATTTTTCGAGTTGTTCGGCCTGCCGATGACGCTTGGCGGCTTTACGCATCAGAACTTCGTGCCACAGGCTCCGGCGGGACAAGCCGCGCAGCCACAGGCTCCGCCAAGACAGGGTCCTCCACCGGCGCCTCCGGTCGTGGTCATCTCCTATCGCGTGTGGCAGGACCTCTACAGAGGCGATCCCGCCGTTGTCGGCAAGCCGATCCGCTTCGCGGAGATCGCGACCACGATCGCGGGTGTCGCGCCGCGTGATTTCGATACGCCGCATGGCGGGGACTTCTGGTTCAGCCAGCAGCTCGACCCCAACAACATCAATCACTTCTTCGACGGCTTCATGCGCCTGAAGCCGGGAGTGAGGATCGAGCGCGCGAACGCCGAGATGGCGTCGGTCATCGCGGGCCTCGCGAAGGATTTTCCAGCGTCCGACTTCAACCGCGCGTACGTGACCAAGCCGCTGGTGTCGTCGGTCGTGGGCGATCTCCGGCCGATCCTGATCATCGTGATGTCTGCCACGGGGGTGCTGCTGCTGCTCGCGTGCGTGAACGTCACCAACCTGCTGCTGGCGAGGGGCGCGTCACGCGCCCGCGAGATGGCGGTCCGCGTATCGCTCGGCGCGGCACGCGCGCGCATTGTCGGTCAGCTGCTGACCGAGTCGATCCTGTTATGCGGCATCGCCGCTGCCCTGGGCGCGTTCGTCGCCTTCGTGGGTGTGCGGGCGCTTCTGACTCTCGGCGCGTCGAAGCTGCCGCGCCTCGACACCGTCGCCTTCGATATCCGGGTGCTGCTGTTCGTGCTCGGCATGCTCGTCGTCGCAGGTGTGCTCGTCGGCTTTGCACCGGCGCTACGGCTTGCCGCGACCGACGTCCGGACACTGATGAACGAGAGCGGCCGTTCGGCAAGCGGCGGACGTGCAACGGCGCGGTGGCTGCGCGTTATGACGGTCGTGGAGATTGCACTCGCCATTGTCCTCGTTGCCGGCGCGGGCTGGCTGGTTCGCGGGTTCGCCAGCCTTCGGAGCACGAATCTGGGCTTCATCGCAGACAAGCGGCTGGTGTTCGACGTGTCGTTCCTCGGCGCGAAGTACCCGAACGGCGATGCGGTGCGCACGTCATCGGGCATGTTGCTCGAGCGTGTCGCCGCGCTGCCCGGCGTCACGGCGGCAGGGGCGACGTCGCACTTCCCGTTGAGAAGCACGCCCGAGGGTTCGCTGCTGGCGCAGCTGCACGGCGAACCATTCGACGCGGCGCATCCAATCGGCACGCGCCAGCGGCTCGTCAGTCCGGGGTATTTCTCGGCGACAGGCACATCGCTGCTGAAGGGACGGGACTTCGGACCAGACGATCGCAGCGGCTCGACCCCCGTCGCAATCGTCAACAAGACGTTCGTGAAACGCTACTTGTCGGGCCGCGATCCGATCGGCCTCCGGTTTTCCGCCGGCTATCCGGCGCCCGACCCGCGCAACGAGGTCCTGATTGTCGGGGTGGTCGACGACGTGCGGCAGAAATCGGTCACCGATGAAGCCGAGCCCGCCTTCTACGCGCCGCTCGCACAGATTCCGTTCCGCCGGCAGACGGTCGTCGTCGCGACGTCACTGACCGATGTCGCCGCGCTTGAGAGCTCCATCCGCGACGAGGTGCGCCGGCTGGATCCGCAAATCGCCGTCGAGTTCGAGCGCGTCACGGATCTCGTTGCGGACACCATTCGCCGTCAGCAGCTCGGGATGACGCTCATGCTGATCTTCGGCGCGGTGGCAATCCTGCTCGCCGCCGTCGGAATCTATGGAGTCCTCGCCTATGCCGTATCCGAGAGACGCGGCGAGATGGCGACGCGCCTGGCGCTCGGGGCCACGCCGCAGGGGGTCTTTTGGCTGGTGATGAAGCAAGGCGCGACGCTTGCCGCGATCGGAACGGCGATCGGTCTGGGTGTCGCGTATCTCTCAGGCCGACTCGTCGCGAGCCAGATCTACGTGATCCGTGCGTCGGATCCGCTGATGCTCACCGCCGCAATCGTGCTGGTGGTGGGTATTACCGTGCTCGCGACGATGATTCCGGCGTGGCGCGCGTCGCGCCTCCCGCCTTCAAGTGTGCTGCATGCTGAATAGCGCGGTTCGCGGTTGGCGGTTCGCGATTCGGCTTGCCCGCCGGCTTGCCCGCCGTAGCTTGAGCGAAGGCGGGAGCTTGAGCGAAGGTGGGAGCTTGAGCGAAGGCGGGAAGGCGGGTTCGCAGGGGTTCACAAGCCCGCCTCCACGAGTCCACCTGCGTTGACTGAACCGGCCGTTTCCTCGACGGCGGCCGGCGCATGGCGCCGCGCCACGAGCATGTAGATCGATGGCACGACGAACAACGTGAAGAACGTGCCGACGATCATGCCGCTGACGAGCATGATGCCGATGCTGTTGCGCGCGCCGGCGCCGGGGCCGGTGGCAAATATCAACGGCATGTGCCCCACCACGGTTGCGGCGGTCGTCATGAGAATCGGGCGCAGACGTGTGCCCGACGCATCGATGATCGCGCGCAGCTTGTCGGCACCGGTCTCCTGCAGGTGGTTCGCGAACTGCACGATCAGGATTCCATTCTTCGCGACGAGGCCCACCAGCGTGATCAGGCCGACCTGGCTGTAGATGTTCAGCGTCGTGAGGCCGAGGAACGAAAACAGCAGCGCGCCCGCGATCGCGAGCGGGACCGATCCCGCGAGAATGATGAACGGATCGCGAAAGCTTTCGAACTGAGCGGCCAGCACGAGGTAGATCAGCACTCCCGACAACAGAAAGACGCCGAGAAACTTGCTGCCTTCGGTGCGCAGTTGTCGCGACTCGCCCGCGTAGTCGATCGAGAAGCCCTCCGGGAGGATCTTCCGCGCCTCGTCCTCGATGAACCCCAGCGCGCGATCGAGCGGAACCGGCGGAGGGATCACTCCCTGGATGCGCACCGCGTTCAATTGCTGGAACTTCTTCAGCTCGCGCGGCCCGGTGCTGGTCCGCAGCGTCGCGAAGGTGGAGAGTGGAACCAGCTTTCCGCCGGCGCCGGTGACGTAGATGTTCTCGAGCTGATCCGGCGTGAGTCGATCCGCCCGCTTGAGCTGGGGAATGACCTTGTAGCTGCGCCCTTGAATGCTGAACCGGTTGACGTAGTCGCCTCCGAGCAGCACCGACAGGTCGCGGCCGGCCTGCGACAGATCGACGCCCTGGACGCGGAGCCTGTCGCGATCGAAGACCACTTCGGCTTGCGGCTGATCGAATTTGAGGTCGGCGTCGGCGAACATGAACATCCCGCTCGCAAACGCCTTCTGAACGAGCTGTCCGGCGAGATCGCGCAGCCGTTCGGGCTCCGCGGGTGAGGCGATCACGAGATCGACCGGGAAGTCTCCACCGCCAGGCAACGGCGCCGGCGTGAGCGGAATCACGCGAATGCCTGGGATCTGCGACAGCGGCCCCATCGACTCCATGAGAAGCTGCTGCGCGGTCTTCTTGCGCTCGCTCCAGGGCTTGGTCACCATCCCGCCAAAGCCGCCTGTCGGAAACGTGATCTGAAAGATGCTCGCCGCCTCCGGAAAAGAGTGATAGGCCTCGTAAACCTGACGCGTGAAGAGATTGGTCTGATCGACGGTCGAGTTCGCGGCGGCCTGGATGACGCCGAACACCACGCCCTGATCTTCGGGCGGCGCCAACTCGCGCTGCGAGAACATGTAAAACGGGACGGTCAACACGGCGACCAGCGCCCACAGCACCAGCACCACCGGCCGGTACCGAAGCGTCCCCGCGAGCGCCCGCATGTACCCGCCGCGAATCCGGTCGAAACGGCGATTGATCCACCCGGCGAATCCGCGCTCGGTATCCCCGGCGCGCAGCAGCTTCGATCCCATCATTGGCGAGAGCGTGAGCGCCACGACGCCCGACACGATGACCGCGGAAGCAAGAGTGAATGCGAACTCGCGGAAGAGGGCCCCGGTCAGCCCACCCTGCACGCCGATGGGCGCGTAGACGGCTGCCAGCGTGATCGTCATTGCGACGATGGGACCGACGAGCTCGCGCGCGGCATCGATTGCCGCCTGCACAGGGCGCTTGCCGGCGTGCAGGTGCCGCTCGACGTTCTCCACCATCACAATCGCGTCGTCCACGACGAGTCCGACCGAGAGAACGATCGCGAGCAGCGTCAGCAGGTTGATCGTGAACCCGGCGACGAGCATCAGGAACGCGGCGCCGACGAGAGAAATCGGGATCGCCACGACCGGAATGATGAGCGCGCGCGCGGATCCGAGGAACAGGAAGATCACGACGATGACGATGAGCAGCGTTTCGGTGAGCGTCGTCAGCACTTCGTCGATTGCGTCCTGGATGTATTCGGTCGAGTCGTATGGGATGCCGACCTTCATGCCGGCGGGCAGCTGCGCCTGGATTCCCGGGATCTCGGCGCGGACCTTCCGGATCACGTCGAGCGAGTTGGCCGTCGGAAGCACCCAGATCCCCATGAACGTCGCCGTCTCGCCATTGAACCGCACGTCCTGCTCGTAGTTCTCGGCGCCGAGCACGACGTCGGCAACTTCGCCGAGGCGCACCACGACGCCGTTGTCTTCCTTGACGACGAGCTGCCGGAACTCCTCGGCCGTGCGGAGGTCGGTGTTGGCTACGAGGTTCACCGATACCATCGAACCCTTCGTCTTCCCGAGCGCCGACAGATAGTTGTTGCGGGCGAGCGCGTCCCGCAGGGCGGACGGAGAGATGCCGTGCGCAGCCATCGCATCGGGCTTGAGCCAGATCCGCATCGCGAACGTGCGATCACCGAGGATGTCGGCCCGCTGCACGCCGCTGACGGCGCTCAGCTTCGGCTGGACGACCCGAGTCAGATAGTCGGTGATCTGATTCTGATCGAGGTTCGCGGCCGAGAAACCCAGATAGATGGCCGCAAACTGGTTGTCCGCAGTTTCCATCTCGATGACCGGCGCCTGCGCCTCGGGTGGCAGATTGTTTCGCACCTGCGCGACCTTGGCCTGAATCTGCGTCAGCGCGGCGTTGGTGTCGTAGTTCAGCGTGAGGTGCACCGTGATCGTGCTGAGCCCCTGCGCGCTGGACGACTCCATGTAGTCGATGCCGTCGGCGCTCGCGATGACGCGCTCCAGCGGCGTCGTGATGAACCCGCGCACCAGATCCGCATTCGCCCCGACATACACCGTGCTGACCCTCACCACCGCGATGTCGCTCCGGGGGTACTGCCGCACGCTCAACGCTCGAATCGACTGCAGCCCGGCGATCACAATCACGAGGCTGACGACGATCGCGAGAACGGGCCGCTTGACGAACAGATCCGTGAACTTCATTTAACTGTCCTCCGGCTTCGGTGCCGGGTTGTTGGCCGGTTGCACCTTGTTGTTGACGCGGACGGGCGCCCCGTTGCGAAGCTTGAACGCGCCGGACGTCACGATTTCTTCCCCGGGGTTGATCCCCGACACGACGGCAATCTGATCGCCGCGCGCACTACCGAGCTTGACGACCTGCTGGCGCACACCGCGATACGTACGGCCATTCGCGTCCTTCAGGTCGGTCACGACGAAGACGGAATCGCCATATGGCGCGTAATTGATTGCGGACGCGGGCAGCGTCACCACCGCCGCGGTGGCGCCCTGGTTGAGGGACGTCTGCACGAACATCCCCGGCCGGAGCACGCCGCCTGGATTCTCGAGCGTGGCCTGCACCTGCACGTTGCGGGTCGTCTCGTCGACGATCGAGTTGATCGCCGTGACTCGTCCGGTGAGCGTGCGGCCGGCGGCTTGGTCCGCACTCACGTGAACGACGGCGCCGCGCCGCGCGCTGCCCGCCTGCTGCTGCGGAATACCGAAGTTGACATAAATCGGATTCAGCGATTGCAACGGGACGATGGCCTCGCCGGCGTTCAGGTATTGGCCGAGATTCGCCTGCCTGATGCCGAGCACGCCGCTGAACGGCGCACGAATCGTCTTCCGGTCGATGGTGGCGCGAATCTCGTGCACGCGTGCTTCGGCCTGCTTGTGGCCTGCGGCAGCGCTGTCGAATTCCGCACGGGAGACCGCGTCCTGTTCGACCAACCCTTTCATGCGCTCGAAATTGAGCCGTGCGAGCTCGAGCTGCGCCTCGGCCGCCGCGAGCTGCGCCTGCTCCTGCCGCGTATCGAGCTGTACGAGCACCTCGCCCTGCTGCACCGTTCGGCCCGACTCGAACGCAATGCGGTCGACGACACCGGGTAGATCGGCGCTGACCGTGACGCCCTGGACCGCCGACACCGTGCCAATCGCGGCGATCGTGACCGGCCACGTTTCCTGCTTTGCGACGATTGTCGTCACCGCATCGGGCGGCGGCTGCATTGCGGCGAACTGCTCCGCCATCGCCTGGAACTGCTTGAACTTCACGAAACCCAGACCGGTGACGAACACCGCCATCACCGTCAGCATGACAATCATTCGTTTCGCCATCTGTTGCCTCTGCTCTCTTCGCCGTTGCGATTCGCTGTTCGCGCTTCGCGCTTCGCGAGCTCAGAATGTCGAACCGCGAATCACCAGCCGGTCCGCCCGAAGCGCGAACCGCGAATCGCGAATCGCGGCGTCATTCACCCCTACGCCCACCCGCCGCCGAGCGCCCTGTACAACTGAACGATCGACGCGAGCTCCTGCTGGCGAAGCCGCGCCAGCTCGAGTTCCCCCTGGAACAGACTCCGCTGCGCATCGAGTACCGGCAGGTAGCTGTCCAGCCCGCCCTCGTATCGTTGCCTCGTCAGCCTCACCGATTCCCGCAGTGCCTCCACGAGCCGCTCCTGCTGCGTGCGTTCTTCCGTCGTCTTCGTATGCGCGGCGAGCGAATCGGCGACTTCACGGAATGCCGTGTACACGGCGCGTTGGTAGTTCAGGACCATTTCGCGCTGCACCGCTTCGGTGAAGTGGACGTTCGCGCGCGTTCGTCCGGCGTTGAATATTGGTGCGGTGGCGCCAACGCTCGCGGTCGCCAGCCGCGCCGGTCCGGTCAACAGATCGGAGAGCGACCGGCTCTGCGTGCCGAAAAATCCGGTGAGGCTGATGCGCGGAAAGTACTCGGCCTTCGCGACGCCGATTTCGGCGTTCGCGGCGATCAGCTGCTGTTCCGCCGCACGAATGTCCGGACGCCGCTCGAGCAGGGCCGACGGCAACCCAGCTGGAACGTCCGGCGGAACAGCGACGCCTTCGAGCTCGCGGCCGCGGGGGACGTCGCCGGGCATCTGGCCGAGCAGAAGGCTCAGCGCGTTCTCCGTCTGTGTAATCTCGCGCTCGACGCTCGCGATCTGCCCGGTCGCGGTGTACAGGAGCTGTTCCGACTGTCGCACGTCAACTCCGCTCGCGACGCCTCGCGTACGCCGCGCCTCGGTGAGCTGCAGGCTCTCGGTCGCCACCTCCCGCGTGCGATTCGCGATCGCCAGCTGGAGATCCAGCGCACGCAGCCTGAGATACGCCTCGGTGACGTCGGCGACGAGCGTCGTGATCACGCCGTGGCGGACTTCCTCGGTCGCGAGATATTGCGCACGTCCCGCTTCGCTGAGCCGCCGCAACCGTCCCCACACGTCGAGTTCCCATCCGAGGGTGAATCCCGCCTGCGCGTATGTCACGTTCGTATCGACGCCTTGCGGCACCCCGGCATTGGCTCCAACCTGTGACGAACGAACCGTCGTCAAATCGACAGATCCGCCGACGACCGGGTACTGTCCCGCGCGGGTGATGCCATAGAGCTCACGCGCCTGGAGGACACGCTCGGCGGCGATTCGCAGCTCGAAGTTCTGATTCAGCGCCGTGCCAACGAGCTGCTTCAACTCGTCGTCTCGGAACACATCGAACCACTTCAGGTCCGCAATCGATTCGCTCGTCGAAACGGACAAACCGCGAAACTGCTGGGGCGTTTGCACCACCGGACGGTTGTAATCCGGGCCCAGCGTGCACGACGCGACCAGGACACATGCAAGTAACGACGTCGAGGCGCGCAACAAGATCGACACGATCAACTCCTTCCGCCGCCGTCCACCGACCGCGCAATTTCACGCACGAGCTCGGGCATCACGCATCCTCTTGTCATTAGTCGAACGCGGGCGCGGTACATCGACATCAGCAGCTCCTGCCCCGCGGCATCGACGTGCCATACTTCCCTCAGATCCACGCGGACGGGCAGCGTGCCCGCGGCCGCGCGCCAGCACGACTCGAGTTCCCGAACGCCTGCGCCGGCCAGGCATCCTTCGAGCCTCAGGATGAATTCGCCGTTTTCGATCAGTGATGTGATTCGGAACATGGGTCGATGTTGCTGCGTCATGGTTAGCGAAGGACGTGCCGACGGCGGGCGAACACGACGACGTCGTGCTAACGCGTGCAATAATGCGGATTTACATTGATGTTGCGCCGCGATGGCAGGATGAAGTGCCAACGGTGGCGGTGCCGGCGGGTTGGCACGACGCCAGCCGGCTGGCACCGCGGTCTGGCGGAGAGCGTCAAAGACGTGAGCAAAGGACGGGAGGGTCATGAGCGCAGGCAGCCTGGAGATTGACGATCTGGTCGCGACGCTCCAGCGCGAGCGGGATCAGCTCGATCTGCTTCTCGAAGTCACCAACGCCGTCGTGACGGAGCTCGACACGCGCGAGCTCTTTCGCGCCGTGGCTCCACCGCTCAGGCGCTACTGCAGCGCGGACGTCGCGGCGCTCGCGATCTTCGACGCCGAGTCGGGAGTCCTGCGCCATCACGTCTGCGATACGCCGCCGGATTTCTGCGCGCCCGGCGACGTGCCGCGCACGCTCGAGCGGTCGCTCGACGGATCCGCGTCGGGTATCGTGTTCACGACCGGACAGCCGCGCATCTTCTCGCATCGCGAGCTGGAAACGCTTTCCGACAGCGCGTTCATACGCGAACACGGCATTCGATCCGTCTGCTCGGTGCCGCTCGCAACGGCACACGGCGTGTTCGGCACACTCGACCTCGGGGCCTTTGCCGACAACGCGTTCTCGCCGGATCAGTTCCCGCTTCTGGTGCGCATCGCCGGACAGATCGCGATTGCCGTGCGTAATGCCATGTCGTACGAGCGCATCGAGGAACTGAACGCGCAGCTCGCCCGCGAGAAGCTCTATTTAGAGGACGAGATCCGCAGCGATCACTTGTTCGAGGAGATCATCGGCCGAAGCCGCGCGCTCCATCGCGTGCTCCACGAGATCGAGACGGTCGCGCCGACCGGTTCGACGGTGCTCATCTCGGGCGAGACCGGGTCCGGCAAGGAGCTCGTCGCGCGAGCGATTCATCAGTTGAGCGACCGGCGCGACAAGGCGTTCGTCAAGCTGAATTGCGCGGCCATTCCCACGGGGTTGCTCGAGAGCGAGTTGTTCGGCCACGAGAAAGGCGCCTTCACGGGCGCCATCGGCCAACGCATCGGGCGGTTCGAGCTCGCCAGCCGTGGCACCGTTTTTTTGGACGAGATCGCGGAAATTCCGCTCGAGCTTCAGCCGAAGCTGCTTCGCGTTCTGCAGGAGCGCGAGTTCGAGCGGCTGGGCAGCACGCACACGCTGCGCACCGATGCGCGGCTGATCGCCGCCACCAACCGCGATCTCGCAGCGCTCGTCGCCGAGCAGAAATTCCGGCAGGATTTGTTCTACCGTCTCGATGTCTTCCCGATCCACGTTCCACCGCTGCGCGAACGGCGTGAAGACATTCCGATGCTCGTGCGGCACTTCGCGCAGCAGTTCGCGCGACGGATGAAGAAGGAGATCGACACAATTCCGGCCGATACGATGAATGCGCTGACGCGCTACGACTGGCCCGGGAACATCCGAGAGCTGCAGAACCTGGTCGAGCGCGCCGTGATCCTGTCGACGGGTCAGACGTTGGACGTGCCGCCGTTTGCGGATCGCGCTCCGGTGGCGAAAGCTGCGCCAGCCACGCATTCCAACGGCAACAGCAGTGCGGCTGACAGCCGCACGCTCGAGGACGTCGACCGGCGGCACATCATCGAAGCGCTCGAACGCAGCAAGTGGGTGATCGCGGGCCCGAGCGGGGCTGCCGTGCGGCTCGGTATCAAGCGATCGACGCTCCAGTTCCGCATGCGCAAGCTGGGGATCGTGCGGCCGACGCGGCAGTAGCGCGGCGATTCGCAGCCCGGTAGTGCTGGCTTTCAGGCCGGCTTGCCCGCCGTAGCCGGCACGCAGCACCGCGAAGGCGGCGCCAACGAATTCGTCCGAATTCTCGTCTAAGGCCGACATGGGTACTCTCGTCGGCGAAATCCGCTATGCAGTTCGGCAGTTCTGGGCCTCTCGCGTATTCACCATCACCGCGATTCTGACGCTGGCGCTCGGAATCGGAGGCACCACCGCGATCTTCACCCTCATTCACGCCGTCATGCTGCGTTCTTTGCCGGTGACGGATCCTTCGCGCCTGTATCGAATCGGCGACGGCAACTCCTGCTGCGTGCAGGGGGGCCCGCAGGATCGCTGGGGCATGTACTCGTTCCCGCTGTTTGAGCGGCTCGAGGCCGAACTGCCGGAATTTGAGGAGCTCACGGCGTTTCAAGCCGCGGGCGCGCGCGTCAGCGTGCGGCGGCAGGACATCGAATCCGCCGCGCGGCCGCTGCGGTCCGAGTACGTGACCGGCAACTACTTCTCGACGCTCGGCATCGGAGCATTTGGCGGCCGCGTGTTCACGGCCGTCGACGACACGCCATCAGCCGCGCCGGTCGTCGTGATCAGTCATCACGCGTGGGAAGGCGCATACGGCGGCGATCGGTCCCTTGTCGGCAGCACGGTTTTCGTCGAGGGACAGCCGTTCACCGTCGTCGGCGTCGCACCGCCCGGGTTCTTCGGCGAAACTTTGCGCGGCGATCCGCCCGACATCTGGATTCCGCTTCAGAAAGAGCCGGTGATTACCGGCGAGCGATCGATCCTGCGCCAGCCGGTGTCTGCCTGGCTGCGCGTCATCGGTCGCCTTCGTCCGGGCGCAACGGTGGATGGCGTCGGGCCGCGACTCACGTCGATCCTCCGCGAATGGATACAGCACGATTCCGGATACCCGCCCAACTGGATGCCGGACATCATCCAGGCGCTTCCTCGTCAGGTCATCGAGGTGGTGCCTGCGGGCTCGGGTGTGGGAACGATGAAGGAGCAATACGGGCGCAGCCTGCAAATCCTGCTTGCCGTATGCGGGCTCGTCCTTCTGATTGCCTGCGCGAACGTCGCCAATCTGCTGCTCGCACGCGGCGTCGCTCGCAGGGGCCAGACGGCCGTGCGCCTCGCGCTTGGCGCATCGCGGCGTCAGATCGTGATGCAAGCGCTCGTCGAAAGCGTTCTTCTGGCGATTGCCGGCGGCATCGCCGGCCTCGTTGTCGCGATCGGGGCCGCACGCCTGCTGCTCGCGCTCGCGTTCGCGGGAACGACGTTCCTGCCGATCGACACGCGGCCTGCGCCGCTGGTGCTCGCGTTCACGTTCGCCGTCGCCCTCGTCACCGGTCTGGTATTCGGTGCCGCGCCCGCGTGGTTCGCGACGCGCACCGACCCGATCGACGCGCTCCGGGGCGCCGGCCGCACGACGCGCGACCACTCATCGTTGGCGAGAAGTGCGCTGCTCGTCATGCAAGCGACGCTCTCGGTCGTCCTCGTCGCAGGATCGACGATGCTCGCGCGCAGCCTGGGAAATCTCGAGCGGCAGAATTTCGGATACGACATTGAGGGCCGCATCCTGGTGCAGGTGAACCGGCTGCCGGCCACTTACACGATCGACAAGCTGACGGCGCTGTATCGTCAGATTGAAGAACGGCTCACGCAGATACCCGGAGTCACCGGCGCGGGGGTTGCGTTGTACAACCCACTCACCGACAACTGGGGAGAGTTGGTCCTCGTAGCGGGCCATCCGGCCCCGAAGCCGGGTGAGCAGGCAGGCGCATCGTGGGATCGCGTCAGCGCGAACTATCTTCAGAATCTCGGTGTCGCGGTCGTGCGCGGGCGCCACTTCACCGCGGCCGACAACGAGACGAGCGAACCGGTCGCGGTCGTGAACGAAGCGTTCGTGAAACGGTTCTTCAAGAGCAACGAAGATCCGCTCGATCAGCACTTCGGCCTCGACCTGCCCGAGAACGTCCACACCTTCCGCATCGTCGGGATCGTTCGTGACGCGAAGTTCGCAGGGTTCGCGCTCGATCAGCCCGCGCGGCCGATGTTCTACGTGCCGCTCGCGCAAACCGTTCGGTACCAGAATCCGTTGATGCAGCGTCTCGAGCTGCAGTCGCATTTCGTCGGCGGCATGCTGCTCGTGACGAACACGCCTTCGGGCAGCCTCGAGCCTCTTCTGAAGCGCACGCTCGCCGCCGTTGATCCGAATGTGACGGTCACGACCGTCCGCACGCTCCAGCAGCAGGTGGATCGATCGTTCGACCAGCAGCGTGCGGTCGCGAGCCTCGCCGGGTTGTTCGGCATCGTCGCGCTGCTTCTCGCGGCCGTCGGCCTCTACGGTGTGACCGCGTATAGCGTCGCGCAACGCACGAGGGAGATTGGCGTGCGCATGGCGCTCGGCGCGGACCGCGGCACAGTTGTCGGTCTGGTACTCCACGGCGCGTTCCGCCGTATCGTGATCGGACTTGTCGTGGGCCTTCCGCTGGCGGTTGGGGCCGGCCGGCTCCTGAGCGCGCAGCTGTATGGAGTCAAATTCTGGGATCCGCTTGCGCTGGGCGTCGCCGCTATCGCGCTGGCGTTCTGCGCCTTCTGGGCCGCTGTGATTCCGGCCGCGCGCGCGGCTTCGGTGCCGGCGATGAGCGCGCTGCGAGCGGAATAGCAGTTGCGGCGGGGGAGGCCCCGCCCTACGTTGATTATGGCAGCGACACCTGTACGACGTCGCGATCGAGCGCCACGCCGCGCAGCATCGATGCCGGCATCTGCACGGAGACGACGTCGCCTGACACCGCCGCCGGCTGAATGCCGTGGCTCTTCGAGAGGTGCGCGACGAACTCGTCTGTCGTGCCCGGCCGCAGACGGATCAGCGCCCTCACGGGCTCACTTCCCCCGTCTTTGGCAGTCTGCAGGAGAGCAGGATCGACCTTCTCTCTCCACCGCCGCTGCGGGGCTGTCGAGACGAATGCGGTTCCCACCACGACGCACGCGACGATGAAAACGGCAGCAAACTTTCGCATGATGCTGACGTGAGGGGCAACGTCAGTGCCACTGCGATGCAGGGTGTTTTCTTCGGAATTTTCAGTCGCGTGACCACCTGAGGGTGGCGCGCGTGTCCCGTTTTAGCCCACAACGCCTCAAATATGGGTCGAAACGTCCCGAGACGGGACACGTCACCCTGCCGTCGCCTCGTAGAACCCCAAGGGGCCGACGATGGTGTTTCGGGCCGCCAGGCGGCGCACGTGTTCGAAGCCGGCGCGCGACATCAAATCCAGAAGGGGCGCGTCGGCGTTTTGATCGAGCTGCTTGGGGGGATGGAGGAGACGCGCAAGATGTCCGTGGGCGTGCGAGCCCGAGCTGACCAGATCGAGGAACTCGAGGCGGCCCCCCGGCTTCAGTACTCTCCGGATCTCCCGCAGCGTCGTCTCGCGTTCGCTCCTTCGCAGGTGATGAAACATCATCGACGAGAACACGCGATCGAACTGCTGCCGCTCGTAGGGAAGGGCGTCCGAAAATCCGCGATCGAACTGAATCGCGACGTTCGCCTTCCGCGCTTTGCGTTCTCCGCGGGCAAGCGCTTTGAGATCCGGATCCAATGCGACGACGTCGACGGTGGGAAATTGCCGCTTGATCGTCACCGCGAGGGTGCCGGTGCCACAGCCGACGTCGAGCACCTTGAAGGTTGGTTTGAGGCCTGCGTGCTCGATCAGCATGGCGTGCATGCGCGACAGGCCGAACAGTTTTGTCAGCGGGTCGTAGAGCGGCAGAAACAGGTCGCGCCCCGCGGCGGGCATGAACGTGCGTTCGGCGTTCATCAGGCTCTCAAGCGCGGCCTCACGAGAGCCTGGTCGCGCCGGACGCGGCTGCCGCCTCGAGTCGCGCGTTGCGACTGGCGCCCTCTGCAACTGGCCGGGCGCGGTTGATCCCGCCAAGCGGCTTGCAGTCGGGCGCCGAATTCGCGGTGACGTCGATCCACATCGCGGCGCATGCATCGGGCGGCAGCACCGAGTCGCGCACGAGCGTCAGTCGCGCAACGGGATGAAACGGCGCCTGCGACTCCTTCCACGGGATGCTCGCGTTTTCAATCCAGAAGCTTGCACTGCGCCGGCGTCCCCAGTACGTCATCTTCTCGGGGTCGAGCAGCTGCAGCGCGAAATCGAAGCAGCTCATTTGCGCATCGTACGTGAGATGCCGGACGAGCTCGTCCTGCAGGCAATTGGGACCGCCACCGATGGGCTCTGCGTAGTTGCCCGGACACGGCATCGCCGCGTATTTCACGACGTCGGCAGCGCCATGGTGGAATGGCACCGTGCTCCAGTACGTCATCAGCTGGAACGCGGTGGTGCCGGGACGCTCCTGGAACGCTCCGAGCGCGGTGATCCGCAGGAAGCAGAGCTTGTCCTTCAGCGTGAGCGAACGCAGGCCCTTCCACATGCTCGACGCCGCCACGACCGCGGTCGTCACGGCGAATGCGTGGGCGTCGTTGATAGGAAACGACGGCGCATTGTTCATCGAGAAGTCCAGCCGCTGTGCGTAGGGTCCAACGGTCCCTGGCGGCACGTCGATCGAGAAGGAGCATGCGCGGACGTCCTTCTTCCGATCCGGATAAACGTGCGAGTCGGCGTTGGCGAATCGTATGACCGCCGGGTAGACACCAGGCTTCGCGAACACGCCCTGTGCCAGCCGTCCTGCGAGCACATGATCCGGGACCTGCTCGCGCACGTCGAACACCTCGAAGACGCCGCGAACGCACATTCCTTTCGCGTGCGTGCCGCGCGCCAGCGGCCTGTTCTGCTCGGCGGCGTATCGCTGCTGGATCGTGAGAATCCCGCGCGTCAGCGCGGCGACATCCTCGGCTTCGGTTGTGCGTGCGGCTTCACCGTGCGGCATCACGCCGTTGGCGAAGTAAAGGATGCTGATCGCTGCGAGCGCGATCGCGAGTGCGATCGCCGTTCGCGCACGGCCGGAAAGCGGGGCGCGGCGGACGGCGGGGACCGCGGTTGACGGGATCGCGTCGTCAACCTCAGATGCTGCCGCATGGAGCGCCGGCGCGTTAATCCCCAGCATCGATTCCGATGTGAACGTCTTGAGGAACTCGATGATCGCGTACCGTGTGTCGTCGTCCAGCGTCGGATAGAAGCTCCATTCGTGGCCGGTATTCCAGTTTCCTGGAAGACGCGTGTCGTAGGTGAAGGGCGTCTGATCCGCCACGAGCCTGTATTTCGCCGGATCGATCTGCACGCCCAGCTTCACCGGATCGTATTCACGCGTGCCGAGCGGAAACGTCGCCGGACGCGATATCGCAGGAAGCAGCAGGTCGTAGATTGTTGGAACCGATCCGTTGTGCAGGAATGGCCCGGTCGCCCAGATCCCGACCAACGTCTTGGCACGGTACACCCGCCGGCCGGTCGTATCCGCATATCTCGCGCTGTCCAGCATCGGCGCGCGGAACGCGGGATCCCACTCGGGCCCGCGGCGTACCTGACGATGCTCGAGACGCGCGATGGTGGCAGTGTCGTAGCCCGCGTCTCGATAGGCCTTCCACTTGATCTTCGATATCAGATCGCCTGCCGCGTACGGGAACGGTCGCACGTTGCCGTCCCTCTCGACGACTGGCAGCTCGTAGTTGATTGCCGTGAGCGGGTCGGTTCCAGTCTGAGCGAACGAGAAGAGCTGGTACGTCCGCATCGCACCGTCCGTCCGGTATGTCTCGTGGCAGGGGGCGCAGTGCTGCACGAACAGGTCTTTGCCGTGTGCGGCCTTCGCCGCGTCGACCTCTGGAAACGTCGAAGGCCAGGCGGGCGGCGTCAGCTTGTAGCCGAACTGTTCGAGGCGATGCAGATTCGGGATGTCGACGGTGCTTTCGTACGTGCTCGGATCGAACAGTGCACCGACGCCGAGCGCCTGCCCGATGTTGCGCTCCATCACGGAATCGGTATTCGCTCCCCATTGGAGCCATCCGGTGTACTCCATGCCCCAGATGTGCGGCAAGCTGACGGGCGCATCGGCGGCCGCGGCGTTCCCGGGTGTTCCACCGAACAACTCGTCGCGCCCGATGCCGAACGCGTCGAGGCGGCCGTAACCTTCGGGCGTGCTGAGCCGCAGCGAGTGCTGCAGCGACGAGACGCTCTTCAGCGCGCGCAGCCGTGCCTCGACGAGGTCGCGATTGCTGGTCAGCATTCCCAGCACTCGGCGGACGGCGCGTTCGTCTTCGTGGATGACATCCGTTTCACGACCCCTGGCGCGGCGCTCCGCGCGAATGGCTCGCACGCGCTGCCAGAAGTGAACGAGCCGCGGCGGCGACTCGAGCGTCTTCTGTGTTTCCGAGGCCATGTCGGCGAGAAACGCGTTGATGAGCGCCATGTTGCCGAGGCCGTCTACGCGCACGGCGTGCCCCTGATACTGCACCTGGCCCACGTGGCACGCGGTGCAGTTGAGGCCGATCATGTCGATGCCCTCCGCCTTCGACCGTCCGAGCGAGATGCCGACCGGCAGACCGTCAGGGTTTCCGGTGCTTTTCGGATCTTCGAGAAAACCGTATCGTTCGATGTTCTCGAGGAATGGCCGCACCTGGCGCCTCCCATCCGCCGTCGTGTGCTCGACCTCGAGCGCGAGGAGCCAGTCGGCCGGAAACAGTTCGCCTCCTTCCGACAGGTGGTAGAACGTCGCGCGCTCGCCTGCCGAGAGGCCGTTCTGGCCCTCGGGTGCAGGCGCTGGAGGGGATGGCGGCGTCTGAACCGGGGCCGTGCCCCCGATGCCTGACTGTTGCACGAGCCATCCGCCGGCGAGCCCCGCCACGAAAAGCCCCACGCCGAGTACGACGTTCCGCGTGCTCACACGCATACGGCTCCTCGATGAAGCACCAGACACAGATCCTTCAGGCTGCTCGCCGCGTGGTTCCGGCACAACGAGCGCACCGTGTGCAGACCGAGCATTCGATAGCTTTCGAACTGCGCCGTGTCGAACCACTGGTTGACGGTGGACTGCTGCGGGAACGCCTCGTGCGCGCGCGCATAGTTGACGACGTCGACGGGTTCGTCGCCGAGGAGCGCGGGTTTCAGATACACGAGGACTCCGTCTTCGGCCATTGGGTCGACGGCCGAGTACCGGATCGTCGCGACCGCCCAACGGGACGTGCCGCTCTCTGGCGGACCGATGCGGAGCGGCGCGAAGTCGATCTCCACGCCGAAGTCGATGCGGACTATGCGGATTGCATTCGCGAGATCGTCGAAACAGTACGTGGGATCCGCCCCGGCATCGCTCACGAGTACATACCGGCATCGGCGCGCGATCGCTTCGTAGAGCGCGAGGTTTTCGAAGTGGCCGCCATCGGAGAGAAACACGTACCGGCTTCGGTCCGTCGTCCGTCCGAGCAGCTCGTCGACGAGGGTCGCCAACCCGAACCCGGGATCGCTGTGCCTCCACACGGCACCGCCCGGCGTGCCCGGATTCCCAAGCCAGACGCCGAGCCGCGCGTTCAGCGCCGCGAGCAGGAACGTCAGCGTCGGCGTCGACGCCGCCCCCATGTTCGGGCTCACCGCGGCGCCGGATGTCGTGATCGCCTGCCCGAGCGTCAATCCGCCCCCGTAGCCGGCCGACGGCCGGTAGCCGAGACTGCGCGACCCCGCATGCAGCGACGTCATCGTGAACGATGCGGATTTTCTTTCAGCCAGCGCAAGCCCGCCCTGGCCAACCAGATTCATGGTGGCGTTGACGATGTGTATCGGGCCTCCGGCGCAGGTCAGCTCGTCCAGCCGCACGTCGTCCTGCCTATCAAAGCCCGTGAACCGGCTCGGATGACGCGCCGCCGGAGGGCGCGAGACCCCGAGAAAGGTCCGCACGAGCCTTGCACGATACATGTCGTGCAGTGAAAACCGATTGGCCGGGATGATACGTCCGAGCGAGAGCCCCGCGATTGCGAGCAAAGCGATCACGATCAGATCTTCGGGGAGCGACGCGCCAAGCGCGTGCGGCAGCTCGTTGAAGAAATTCAGATCGTGGACTTTCGTCAGGAGCACGCGATCGGCGTCGGCGACAACCGCGATGAGCAGGAGAACGGCGACTGGCGCCATCGCCGAAAACGCGATCGCGCGAAGCTTGTTCCAACCCGTGGATCCGAGCGCGGTACGTACCGCGACCCAATAGGTGGCCGTCCCGGACAGCAATGTGAGGGCCGTCGCATAAGCCCGTGCGCTGAAATGCGAAAGTGCCATGCGGTCCACGACCCGGTCCAGCGCGAGGGGCAGCAGAATCGCGCACCCGCTTACGACGAGCCAGGCTGCGGCGGTGATGAGGACCCATGCGGCCGCGCGTGCCCACCATTCACGGTCCTCGTCGGTCATGTCGCGGCTCGCGATTCCAACGAACGCACTGAACTGGAGGAACAGCAGCGTGAGCGAGATCGGCAGATCGATCACGGCAAACCGCTGCGGGTACTCCGTCGCCTGTGCCGCGAGGAAGCCGTGAACCGCGGCCGTCAGGAGCCGCCCCGTCGCACCAGCTGCGGCGGCCGCTATCCAGGTCCAGGGACGCCACGGACGATCGCTCACCGTCGCCCCGAGAATCCAGGGCAGCACCATCGCGGCCGCCGCGGTGGCGACCTCGTGCGCGATGGATGGTGCAGACCCGAAGCGCAGCGTCCAGAACCGGTGAATCGAAAACACCACGTGCAGGAGCAGCACCGGCGCCAGAAACCATACGACGAAGCTGCGCGTGCCGCGGGATCGATTGCCGAGGCTGGGCAGTTCCAGCGCCGCGTAAGTGCTCGCGATGCCGATCAGCGCGACGATGGCGATCCAGTCGTGTTTGTACCACGCGTCGAGCGAGGCGCGGGCGACCAGCTCCGGCTGTGACGGCAACCCGAGGAGCCCGAGGTACACGCGCGGAATCATCGCGGCGCACGCGATCAACGGTGCCAGCAGCAGCCACGTGACCAGGAGGTTTCGCACGATCGTGGCGGCGAGGGTCCAGGTGTCGGCCGACATCCAGCCGGCGTGCGGGTCGAGAAACTTGACCAGCTCCCGCAGGCGCGTAATCGGCCCGGCTTCCGGAGATGCCGAGAGCCGCGGCCACGGCGGGTCCTCCCCGCGCTGCGATGCGCGCAGGCGCCAGGCCGAAAGCCAGCCGCCGATGTAGCCGCCGCCCGACACGGTGGAGAGGTAATCGGCGGATTCGAGGACGCGGGCTTCTGCGAGCCCCTGCAGGACGCCCAGGCCGAAGCTCGCGCTCCGGACGCCGCCGCCCGAGAGACACACGGCGATGTGTCCTGCCTCTTCGTGGCGGACGCGTGCATCGGCTGCGCTGACCGGTGCGTGCGGATGGAGGATCCGATATTCGTCGGCGAGCACCTCGTCGAACGACAGCGGCGCAGCGTTGGACGCCGTACCAGATCGCATGCGGTTGGCCACTACGCAAGGGTCGCGAGGAGCGCCTTCGCTCCGCGCAGGTCCGTGGTGTCGTGTCCTTCGTGGAACCACGCGTACACGGGCGACAGAATGTCACGTGCGTCCGCGTTGCGCCCCGACGCGCTGAGCAGGCGTGCGAGCGCCGTCGCGGATCGGAGCTCGAACGCACGCGCCTGCTGGCGGCGGGCGTGTGCAATCGCGTCGCGCAGGTGCGTCTCGGCCGCCTCTGTCTCGCCACGCGCGGCCAGCAGCTCGCCGCGCGCGCGGAGCAGCTCGGCGACGTAACCGCCTTCGAGCGTGCGTTCCGCGTGTGCGAATCCCTCAGTCACGGCCGAGAGCCCCTCGTCGATGCGGCCTGCAAAGCGGAGGAGGTCCCCGAGCACGCCGAGAAACGCCGAACGCACGAGACCGCTGCCGAAGGACTGCTGGACCGCGAGACTGTCTTTGAGAACGTCAATTCCTTCCTCCAGCCTGCCGCTGGCGGCAAGCGCGGCACCCTGGAAGCAGCGGCTCCACTCTCGCTCCTGCAGGAGCTCGTATTCCCGGCAAAGCGCGATCGTTTCCTCGCCGAGCGCGATCGCCTCGGCAAGCTCGCCGCGATTGAGGTGCACGCCCTGTGTGACCAGCAGCGCAA
The DNA here is from genome assembly GCA_046735635.1 of Acidobacteriota bacterium. Classification (GTDB taxonomy): domain Bacteria; phylum Acidobacteriota; class Vicinamibacteria; order Vicinamibacterales; family 2-12-FULL-66-21; genus JALZOC01. Next base: position 23,968 of record JBKPTT010000097.1, read on the forward strand.
AGGCGAGCGTCATGGGTTGCCGCTGCGAGCGTGCCATCGCGAGCGTCGACTGCGCGCGTGCGATTGCCTGATCCGGATAGCCGAGTACCCACAGAGGCCGGCTGGACATCGCCCGCGCAATCATTCCGGGGTCGAGCCCGTACATCGCCGAATAGGTCAGATGCTCGGACGGCACGTGCAGCTCGCGGCCGCGTTCGAGAATCCGGCTGGCCTCCACCATGTCACCGAGGAACTCGCGGGAGACTCCGACGAGATGGTGTGCGCCCATGAGGAACGCAGGGTTGCCCGACTGCTCGGCCAACACCATCAGGTCGTCGGCGCGCTTGCGGTACTCGCGCAGGTCGCCGCGAATTGCGTACATCAGCGTAATTGCCCACAGGACCGGGAACAGCTCGGGCGGATCTTGTAGTTGGTGACATAGGTCGCGCGCCCTTGCGAACACCGGTTCCAGTTCCGGTGACGACCAGCCCTTCATGGCCCGCAGCGCCAGGCCGCGGATCATCTGAAGGCGCAGTTCCTGACCGATGCGATCGGGCCCCTCGGGAATGCCTCCAAGTGCGTGTAGCCCGCGATCGGCGAGCGAGAGCGCCTCGCGAAACGCGTACAGGCTGACGGCGTGCTGCGCCGCAGTGCCGTAGTATTGCGCCGCGGTCGCGAAATCGCGCGCCGTTTCGAACAGCACGGCGAGGCGCGCGGCGATCTCGTTCGTGCGCCGGCCGTAGTGCGCGACGAGCGCTCGTCCGACGCGGCCGCTCAGCACGGCGCGCTGCGTCGGCTGGAGCGACCCGTACAGCAGGTTCTGGTACAGGACGTGCGTGAACTGGTACCTCACCGTGAGCGCGCGGTCAGGAAACTCCTCCTCGGGCCCCCGCTTGACGAACACGTGCACCCGCTCGAGCACCTCGAGCCGATCCTCGACGTCAATCGGATCGATCCCGGTTGCTTCGCTGATCGTGACCGAATCGAATTCATATCCCTGCGCGCTGGCGCCGAGCAGCAGCTTCCGATCGGGTTGCTCGAGGGTGTCGATTTTCCGCGCGATCATGCTGCGCACCGATTCGGGCAGATCCTTCGGCAGGTTGCCGACCGGACGGGTCAACACCCACGCGCCCTGCTCTTCGGCGATGCTGCCGGAATCGCGCAGATAGCGCACGAGGTCGGCCATGAAGAGCGGTGTTCCGCCGGTCTTCGCGTGAATGAACGCGGCGAACTCCGGAGGGAACCGGTGGCCGGCAAATTCGAGCGCCAGATAACGCTCCACATCGCCCGGCGCCAGAAACTCCAGCGGCAGGTGCTCGAACCAGCCGTGCGACCGCAGGTCGCCGCTGATGCTCGAAAACCGGTTCTGCGCCACCGCCATCTCGGACGGGCGATACGTCACCAACACCATGACGCGCAGATCCGCGAACCGGCCGGCGAGGTAATTGACGATGTCGATCGTCGACACGTCCGCCCAGTGCAGATCCTCGAGAAAAATGACGACCGGGCGCGTGCGCGACAAATCTTCGAAGAGTGCGGTCAGCTCGCGCTTCATCCGCTCTTGCGACGCCGCGGCCGTGTCCCGGCGCAGTTCCGCGATGGACGCATGCTCGCTCCGCGTCGCGACCTGGACGTACCAGGTCGGCGCCACCGCGCGCATCAGCTGATCCATCGAGACGCCGCCCCCGCGCCGCAGCATGTCTTCGAGCACTTCGAGAATCGGCAGATAGGCTTCGGCGCCCGCAAGCCGTTCAGAACAGCGGCCCCGCGCGACGATCGGCCGATCGGCGGCGGAGGCGATCTCGCGCAGAAAATCTTCCGTCAGGGTCGATTTGCCGATGCCGGCCTCACCCGTGACCGCGACGAGCAGGCTGGCTCCGTTGGTCACACGGGCGTACGCGCCGAACAGCGCCGAGCGCTCCGCCTCGCGGCCGACGGTGTGCCGCTCGGGGATCGTCGCGTGCGCCGATGCGCCCGAGACGGCGCGTCCCTGAAGCTCGGCGAGGAGCTGCGCCGCTTCGCTCGCGGAGGGACGCCGCGGAGGCGACTTTGCGAGCATGCGATGTACGAGATCGTCCAGCGCCTGCGGCACCGACGGCTGCACCCGCATGAGCGGGACGGGTTCCTGCGACAGAATGGCCGCCAGCACGCCCACGCTCGTACCGGAGACGAACGGCCGCTGACCCGCGATCATTTCGTAGATCACGATCCCGAGCGCGAACACGTCTGCGGCAGGGCCCGCCACATCGGCCTGCGCCGCTTCCGGTGACATGTACGACGCGGTCCCGAGCAGCGTGCCCGGCGACGTCCCCAGGTTGGTTCGCGTCGCCTGTTCCGCGACGAACGCTTCGTCAACGCGCGCAAGCCCGAAATCGAGCACCTTCACGTAGCCATCGGCGCGCACCATGATGTTCTCGGGCTTCACGTCGCGGTGCACGATGCCCGCCGCGTGCGCGGCCGCCAACGCACGCGCCACTTGGGATCCGATGTCGATCGCCGTCTCGAGCGCCAGATCGTCGTCCAGCATCGATCGCAGCGTCCGGCCTTCCACGAACTCCTGGACGATGAAGTGGCCGCCCTCCGCTGTTTCGCCGACGTCGTGAATCGTGATGATGTTCGGATGATTCAGCGCCGAGGCGGCGCGCGCCTCACGCAAGAACCGCGCGACCGATGTGCCCACGTCGCGCGAGGACTGTTGCATGACCTTGATCGCCACCGTGCGATTCAATCGTGTGTCGAGTGCGCGAAACACTTCTCCCATGCCGCCGTGGCCGATCGCGGCCTCGAGGCGGTAGTGTCCGAGCTGGATCGCGGGCATCGACATCGGTTTGTCGGGGGTGCAGGCATTATATAATCGGCGCTTCCCACGTTGCCGCGTAAATGCCGGGGGTTGATCCAAATCAACCGCGCGAGTGTGCGGACCCGCGGCGGTGGACTTATGAATCGCGTAACGGCGTCGGTGATTGCGCTCGGGTCGGTGTTGACGGGAAAGGCGCTCGTGGCGTGCGGCTTGCGCCGGGCGCCCGATGGCTGGCGCCGGACGGTGGGTCTGCTGCTCCGCTCGGAGCCGACACGGTTCGCGTTGTCCGCGTTTGGAGTGCGCGTGCCAGCGCCGCGGTCAGGCTCGGCCGACGATGCGCGGCTCGAACATCGCGCAGCGGCCGGGCTGCACTCCTATCTCGCCACGCAACCTGACGCCCACTTCGCGCTCGAGTGGGGCCCCAGCGTGACGGTGCGCCGCCGAAGAAAATCGATCGATCTCGTGGTCATGGAGTACGACGCTGCCGGCGCCCTCGCCGCCATCACGCCGTATCTGGCGGATCGTGCCCCGGAGGCATGCGACCCGTCGCTCCGCGGGGCCGTTCACCAGGCGATCGTCGCGGCGTACAACCGCACGCGCGCCCTTCCCGAGCGCGACCGGCCGCACGCGCTCCGTCGCGCCGCCGACTCAGACATCGGGCCGCGGGCCGGCGCGTCGGCCCTCGCGCAACGCGCATACGCGCATCGACTGGTCGACGCGGCCTGCCTGTCTTTCGAGCGTATAGACGCCTGTGATCCGGACGCGCGATTCCGCCCGCCCGCGTTCCACGCGCGCCGCAGCCTCGGGTTCGGCTTCCTGACGTTCGTGATGCGTCCAGCCGTCGCCGTGAATACGGTCGATGTGTGGGTGAGCGCGCATCACGTCGGCCTCGATGGCGTGCCGCTTCAGGAGATGCTGTCGGGTCTCGAGCAGGCGTGGGGCACGGCCGATGACGTGACGTTTCCGCCGCCGGACCCCGCGCGGCCGTTCATGGCGCCGCGTGTCTGCTCCGTGGACGGAGAACGCGCGGTCGAGGAGACGCTGGCGTTCGTCGACTTTACGCCGGTGGTTGCGCTGCGCCAGGCGCTCAACGCTCGCTGCGCTGCAAACCTCCGTGCTCCCGCGACGTTTGGGGCGGTGCTCGCGTGGTTGTTGAGCGACGAGCCTGAATTCGCCGGCGTTCGCATCGCATCCACCGTCGATGTCGCGGCGTCCAACGGCTACGATCGCGACGTCGACGTCGTACCGCTGCGTCCTGCAGACTACCGGACCGGCTCCGATCCCTGGCGCGGATTCCCCGAGTTCGTGAACGAGTTCAATCGCCTCATTGCGCTGTCGAGGGAACGAACGAGCCCGCTGCGCCAGGCGCTGTCAACCGCGGAACTGCTGCCGCCTGCCGTGCACGCGGACGCGGTCCGCTCAAATCCCGCTGCGCTCGACGACACGTTCGGATCGCTCTGCATCACGATCATCCGCGACGCGAAGGTGTTCGTGTCGCCCATGACGGACATGGGCCTGGGCCACGGGTTCTTCGCCATCGGGAATACGGCGCTTGCCGCCTCCAACGGCGCGCGCGTCACGGCGGTGACGGTGAAGGGGGACGCGGGCCGCATCGGCCACCATCTCGCGGTGTTGCAGCGCGTCATCGCGCGCGCGGCTGCGCAGGCGTGACGCGGTCAGCGCTTCGCCGCCAACCTCCAGAACTGCGCTTCGGTGAGCAGCGTGATTCGGTGCCCCTTTTCGCGCAGCCGCTTGATCTCCATCAGCTTCAAACCGCCGTCCTTTCCCGCGGCCTGCAGCGCATTGGGCCGACCCCGCACGACGACGGTCGTCTTGGCCGACGGGCCGTGATGCACCGTCGCGCCCGCCCGCCGCGCGGCGCGGATCGCGTCCCGCCGCGGTTTGCTCAGGAAGCCGGTGAACGCGAGGTGCACCCCTTTCAGGCTCCGGAGAACCCCGGGCTTCAAGACAGCCGCAGGGGCGCGCAGGGCCGCAATCATCTCGTCCGCGCTCTCGTATCGCTTCCGGCGCTCGCCGATACAACGGTAGATGATTTCTTTCAGATGATCGGTGCACGCAAGCATGCGCACATCCGGCGTCCGTACTCTCGCCCGTGCATCGCCGCGGACGAGCATCGCGAGCAGCTGGCCCACCTGGAACACGTCGTCGCGCGCCTGCCACTTGGGCGCCGTGCGGTCGATCAGCTCGCTCGGCGCCGTCATCAGGTTCATCGTGCGCGCGGTGACGCCCCGGCTGTCGCTCTGCGCGCGGACGATGCCGAAGTCCCCGAGCTTGAGCTGATAGTTGTCGCACACGAACACGTTCATGGGCGTCAGATCGCGGTGCAGCATCTGCCCTCGATGGAGCTTTCGCAGCACTTCGAGCACGCCGGCGATCTGCTGACGCGCGGCGCGCTCGCCCCATGCCTTCCCGGTCCGCGCAAGGAACGCGCTGAGATCGCCGTGACGCGCGCATTCGAGCACGAGACAGTAGAACATTCCGCCGGCTGGTGCGATGACAGGAAAGCGATCGAAGACGCGAATCGCCCGCGGATGATCGTTCAGGAGAAGTCCGAAGTACGTCTCGCGCACCCAGCCATCCATGTGCGCGCTGATCTTGATGCACACTTCTTCCGGCACGGCGTCCGAGCTCCCCAGTCGCGTTGCCAGAAACACCTGGCCGAAGCCGCCCTGTCCGAGCAGCTTGCCGATGCGGTAGCGCAGCTGCGTTTCCGGACTCTCGACTACTCGGCCGTGCTGCAGCAGGTGGCCTGACGGGCTGGACGAGCGCCCGGCGCGCGCCGTGCGAGTTGTGGCGTTCGGCGAAAACGTGACACGCACGAGCCTCGGGCTCGAAGTGCTCATGGCGAGTCCCCAATTGTACGGCAGAGGCGCGAGCCCGGCGACCGCGATGATCGTCGGTTCGCCTCCGGATCCCATCTATATCTTCTCTGTCACTCCGCGCAAGGTCGCCGCGGGACCGCATCCCCTGAGGGGGTCGACGGCCGCGTCAAGCGGTCGTGGTTCACGTGCCCGATAGGCCGGCGGCACCCGCGTATCGGGTTTTTGAAACCTTGTGCTCACCGAGCACGCACGCAGAAATCGGACGCGCGGCAAGGTCACGTACGCGTGTCTCGTTCGCAGCGACCTCGGACTCGCGTGAAGCGCGATGAGAAGTAAAACGCGCCCGCAGCCAGACAGTCGCGCTGTGCCGGACAGCGAAACACGAGGCCAGCGCGGGTCGCAGAGTTCCACGCGAGGGCGTGTTTTTCCACGCGACGTCCGCGGGAGCAAGAACGAGAGGCGCGCACGTGACCTTGCCGCCCCGGCTGCCAGTTGCCAGTGCTTACTCTTGAGCAACGACGCGTATCTGCCTACGATAGCGGCATGCGTTTCCATCGATTCGCCGTCGCGGGTGCCGCTCTTCTCTCCCTGCTGTCGGTTGCGCCCGCAGCCGGCCAGCTCGGATCGAGGCCAATCGACGAATGGATTAAAACGCTCGACGGGCCGACCCGCGTCTCGGCGCTGAAGATCCCCGAGGTCGTCGCCGCCATGAAGCTGCAGCCTGGCCATATCGTTGCCGACATCGGTGCGGGCACCGGCCTGCTCGAGGGACCGCTGTCGCGAGCGGTCGGGCGCACCGGCCACGTCTATGCCGAGGATGTCGACGCGGGATTCTTTCCGGGGATTCGGAAGCGGATCAACGACGAGAACCTCACGAATGTCGACACGGTGCTCGGCCAGTTCACCGATCCACGGCTTCCCGTCAAGAACGTCGACGTCGCGCTCTTTCACGACGTCATCCACCACATCGAGCAGCGCGGCGAATTCATGAAGACCCTCGCCGGCTACCTTGCACCGACCGGCCGCATCGTCGTCGTCGATTACGAGCCGGGGAAGGGCCCTCACGCCGGCCACCCCGACCTCGAAGTGTCGCGCGCGCAGCTTGCCGGATGGATGCGCGAGGCGGGCTTCCGACAGATCGACGATGTGAAGCTGTTTCCTGAGAAATATTTCCTGGTGTTCGCCAGACGCTGACACACATGAAGCGAATTCTTGTGAACCGTTTCGCACTGGTATTCGTGTGCAGCGTGGGCGCGGCGACACTGGCCACGGCTCAACGCCGTTCGATGACGTCCCCTCAGGTGTTTCTGTACGGCGGTGGACCGCAGCAGCAGCGCTATTCGCCGCTCAAGCAGATCAATCGCTCGAACGTACAACAGCTCGATGTTGCATGGACCTACGACACGGGTGAGCCTGGCGCCATGCAGACACAGCCCGTCGTCGTCGGCGACGTGTTGTACGGCTATACGCCGACCCACAAGACCTTTGCCGTCGAGGCTTCCACCGGAAAGCAGCTGTGGGTGTTCGACTCCGGGATCAAGGGGAGCGGGCCGAACCGCGGGGTCATGTACTGGGCCTCAGGAAACGACCGCCGCGTCCTTGCCGCCGTCGGCAATTACGTCTATGCGCTCGATGCCGCGACAGGCACGCCGATCAAATCGTTTGGCACCGATGGACGGATCGATCTTCGGGAGAACCTCGGGCGCGATCCTCAATTGCAGACCGATCGGCTGACGACGCCCGGAGTGATTTACCGAAACCTCATGATCGTGGGCGGCCGTGTGGGGGAGAGCCTGCCGACTTCGCCGGGCGACGTCCGAGCGTACGACGTGCGCACGGGAGCGCTGCGGTGGGCCTTTCACACGATCCCTCATCCCGGCGAGCCGGGATACGAGACCTGGCCGAAGGAGGCGTGGCAGTACAGCGGCGCCGCGAACAGCTGGCCCGGCATGGCGCTCGACGAGCGCCGCGGCATCGTGTTCGTTCCGACCGGATCCGCGGCGAGCGATTTCTACGGCGCGGATCGCATCGGCGACAACCTGTTCGCCAACTGCCTTCTCGCGCTCGACGCGGCAACCGGCAAACGGCTGTGGCACTTCCAGTTCGTGCGCCACGATTTATGGGACCGCGATCTGCCGGCGCCCCCGACCCTCGCCAGCATCCGGCGGAACGGACGGACGATTGATGCGGTAGCGCAGTCGACCAAGCAAGGGTTCGTGTACGTCTTCAACCGCGAAACGGGCGAGCCGCTGTTCCCGATTGCATATCGAAAGTATCCGGCGAGCGCCGTTCCTGGCGAGATCGCCGCGGCCGAGCAGCCGCTTCCAACCAAGCCTGCGCCATTTTCGCGTCAGCGTCTGAGCGAGGAGCTGCTGACGATGCGGACGCCCGGCGTGCATCAGTGGGCGCTCGAGCAGTTCAAGACGTTCCGAAGCGACGGACAGTTCGTGCCGTTTGCCGTCGATCAACAGACCGTCGTGTTCCCCGGTTACGACGGCGGCGCTGAATGGGGTGGGCAGGCGTTCGACCCCGAGACCGGCTTGTATTACGTCAACGCGAACGATCTGGCCTGGACCGGAGGGCTGACGCCGAACACGGGCGGCCACAGCGGCAAGGCGCTGTACATGCAGCATTGCGCCACCTGCCATCGCGACGACCGACTCGGCACGCCGCCGCAGATCGCGTCGCTCATCGGCGTCGGCGATCGCCGCACGTTTCCGGAGATCGTCTCCGTGATCCATGAAGGCCGCGGACGCATGCCGGGATTTCCCCAACTCTCGGGAACGGAGTTGAACGCGATTATTCGATTCGTCGTGAGCGGCGACGATGTGCCGGCGGAGCGCGAGGCGAATGGTACGAGCGCTCCGACGCATCCCCTGATCAACAACAATTTCCTGTTCACCGGCTATCGGAAGTTCCTCGATCCCGAAGGCTATCCCGCGACCGCGCCTCCGTGGGGAACGCTCAACGCCATCGATCTGAACACGGGCGAGTACGCGTGGAAGATTCCGCTCGGCGAATACCCGCAGCTCGCGTCGCTCGGCATCAAGGATACCGGTACCGAGAACTACGGCGGACCGGTGGTGACCGCCGGAGGGCTCGTCTTTATTGCCGCCACGAACCACGATCGCAAAGTGCGCGCATTCGACAAGGCGACGGGCGCGCTGTTGTGGGAGGCCATGCTGCCCTCGTCCGGCAATGCCACGCCGGCGGTCTACGAAGTCAACGGACGCGAGTTCGTCGTCGTGTGCGCCGGCGGTGGCA
>JBKPTT010000098.1:0-12271 GCA_046735635.1 Acidobacteriota bacterium
CCTCTCGATCGCGTCCGGCTGCATCGGGTTCGCACAGTACGCCGAATATCTGTGGCCTTCGCTGCACAACACAATCACGTCGCAACGCATCGCGATTCCGATACCGGGCATTGGCACGACGGCCGTCGATTTCACCATCACCAACGGCACCTTCCTCGCGATGGCAACCGTCGCCACGGCGGTGTTCCTCCTCTACCGCCGCATCACGATCATCGGACGCCTCGGCGCGCTGCTCTGGGTCGGCGTCATCGGCACGACGCTCGCGATCATCGGTACCGGCCTGACGCATTTCAATGCGTCGCAGGCGCTCGCATTTCCTCCCGGCGCCTGGTCGTTCTCGCAGTCGTTCTTCACCGGGCTCGGCGCAGCGCTTCTGATCGCCGTGTACGACTACTGGGGCTACTACAACGTCTGCTATCTCGGCGGGGAGATTCGCGATCCGGGATACGTCATCCCGCGCGCGATCCTCCTGTCGATCCTCGCCGTCGGCTTTCTCTACCTGACCATGAACATCTCGATCCTCGGCGCGATGCCGTGGCAGGCGGTGGAGAAGTCCCGGTTCATCGCCTCGGATTTCATGGCGCGGATCTGGGGATCCCGGGTCGGCGCGATCGTCACGATCATGATGCTGTGGACGGCGTTCGCGTCGGTCTTCTCGCTGCTCCTCGGCTACTCGCGCGTGCCCTACGCGGCGGCACTCGAAGGCGATTACTTCGGCGTCTTCGCGCGCGTCCATCCGAAGCACCACTTCCCGCACATCTCGCTCCTCTGGCTCGGCGGCGCGGCGGCGATCTTCTGCCTGTTCAAGCTTGCCGACGTGGTAACGGCGCTCGTCGTGATCCGGATCTCGATTCAGTTCCTCGCGCAGACGCTCGGCGTGATGGTGCTCCGGCAACGTCGTCCGGAGCTGCCGCGGCCCTTCCGCATGTGGCTGTATCCGCTGCCGGCGCTTCTCGCTTTCGTCGGATTCGTGTACGTCATCGTCATGCGGCCAAAATCGATCGAAGCGATCCGCATCACCATCCTCGTGGCCGTGGTGGGTACGCTTCTCTTCGTGATTCGCCGCCGCACGGCCGGACGACGCTAGCCGCGCCCGCGACCGATTCCCGGTCCGACTCCGGGACCAAAACCGCGGGGCGAATCGCTGCCCCTCCCGCCTCGTCCCGGCGATCCGCGGCCTGCACCGGCACCAGGGCCAACCCCAGGTGTCGCTTCGAACGGGCCGCCCTGGCGACCGGGCATTCCGGCGCGCCCCGCGCCCCCCGGGACTCCGGGACGATTACTGACAGACGAGAAGAGGAATTGCCATTCGTTGTAGTGCGTTGCGCCCTTGTAAATCCGGAACGAAGAATCCTTGCTCTTGCTGCGGACTCCCATGATTCCACCGCCGGATGGCTGACCGGACGAGCCGGGACTGGATCCGAATGGAGACCCTTGCGTGCCGCCGAACGGAGGAGTGGACTGTCCCGCGCCCGAGCCGGAACGTGTCGCAGACGGCGGTGCGCTCAAGCCCATCGACGGCCCGCCCGCCGGACCGGGACCGATGCTGCCGCGTCCCGTCGGCTGCTGCTGGCCGCCTCGCCCGACGCCGGGCTGTCCGGCGCCGCTGGCGGCGGTGATCACCTCGAACTCTCCGTCGGCCGTCATGGGGTCTTTGTATTTCTTTCTGAGGAAGCGCTGCTGCACGAGGACGTCGATGCTGGGCGGAAAATTAGCGGGACCCATCTTCCTCGTGTAGAGATTGATCGCTCGCGCGTACTGCTCGCCTCGGAAGATCAACTCGGCTTCCTTCTCGCGTTGAGCCTGCGTACGCCACACGGGCATGGCAACCGACATGATGACCATCAGCACGCCGAGGCTGACCAGCAGCGCCGCCATGGCATAGCCGCGTTCAGTCTGTCGAGCGGAGCGACTACCAGTCCGCATAGGACGAACCGTCCAGCGCCGTCCCCGTGGCGCCGCTCTTGACGTTGTAAATCCCCGGCTCGACCGACGGATTGGAGGGGTCGGGCTCGGCAGGTTCCGTCTGCCAGGTCTCAACAGACTTCGTGATGGGATCCTCCGGAATCTTCCGCATGTACCCTTCGCTCACGAGCGTGTCGAGCGACTGCGGATACTTCCCCTTGTCGGCGTAGTACTGATCGATGGCATCCCGCATCCGGAACAGATCCGTGTGCAGCACTGCCTCTTTCGAGCTCTGGATCGAGTTCCGGTACTGGACGACGCCCATCGACGCGAGGATCGTGATGAGTGCAATCACGATCAGCAGCTCGATGAGGGTGAAGCCGTCCGTCGACAACACGCGGGACGGCCCTGAACTCGGTCGAAGGCCGCCCTGTCGTCGCATCCTGAAGTTCGCCACGTCAGTCGCTACCAGTCTTTGTATTTCGTGCCGTCCAGCCCTGTGCCTTCCGACTTGCAATAGACGTCGTACACGTTTCCGCCGCCCCAGGACGTCGAATCCGGCTTGTCGCCGTATGCGCGAAGGCCCCATTCGGTGGAGTGCGTGATCGGATCCATGGGGATGCGCCGAAGGAACTTGAGCTTGCGTCCCGACGCGTCGTTCGCAACGGTCACTCCTTCGACGAGCGTCTCGAGATCCGGCGGATAGCCCTCGCTTCCGACCTTCACGTCGATCGAACCAATCAGCCCGTTGTCCACGGCGTCCTTGTATTTGTCGATCGCCGTGCGCATCTCACGCAGCGCGCGATGCAGCTCGGCCTCGCGCTCGCGCTGCACCGCGACCTTTGCGAGCGGCATCACCGCCGACGCGAGAATCAGCAGAATCGTCGTGACGACGAGCAGCTCGATGAAGGTAAATCCCTTCGACTCGCGTACACGCTGCGCTCGCTCAGGGCAGGCCCCTGTGGACGCCGGCGCTCGCGTGGGGCTGAACCGCCTCATCTCATCTCACCGTGACGTTCACCGGGGTGAACTGCATCGGGACCGGCGTGCCTTCGGGCGTGCTCGCGACGCCGCTGACGGCGATCTGCGAGCCGCCAGGCCCGACGGCATCGAACATCAGCGCGGCGAGGAGGCCCGAGCCGGACGCGCCGGCCTGATCACCGGTCCGTGTGACCGCAATGTCCACACGGCCGGTTGCGGCATCGATGCGAGGCGTGAACGTCGTGGTCACGCCGCCCTGCCGCATGAACGTGCCGTCCTGCACGGTCCGTACACGCAGCACGTTTGGATCGAACCTCACCGTGAGCGTCATCACCGAAACGCGCGACGCGTTGTTGATCGACAACGGCACCGTATACGGCCCGCCCGCGACGCGGAATTCGGTTCCCGGCGGCGTGATAATCACCTGCGCCGTGTTGGGCCCCGGTGGCGTCTGCGCACCCGCGGCGGCCGGCGGCGTCGTCGTGACATCGCGTGCAGGCGGTGCCACCGGCGGGGGAACCGCTCCGGTCGGCGTCTGCGGCGCGCCTGGCGTCACGGCCGCTGGTGCACCCGCGCCCGGCGGCGTCGGTTCGGCGGGCGTCGGAACGACGCCGGCCGCTGGGGGATTCGTCGCCGGAGGCGTGGTTGGCAATGGCGTCACGAGCGTCGGCACCGTCGACGTCCCCGGCGGCGGTGGAACGTTCGTTGGCGGCACTCCAGGTGGCGGATTGGCCGTGGACCGCGGCGCGCCCGGGACCGTCGTGCCGGGCTGTGCCGCCCCGGCTGCCGGCGGCGCAGCGGCAGCAGGCAACTCGACGGGCGGCGGTGCAATGAGCGGCGGCGGACCGCTCAATCCGACGTTCTGCTGCGTGCCGATGAAGATGGACGACAAATCCTCGACGGTGAGCTCGTGCGTGCGCACGATGTGCGGCGTCAGCAGCATGACGATGTCGGACTGGTTGATCTCGTCGCTCGTCTGTCCGAAGAGCGACCGGAGAATGGGCGTGCGGATGACGCCGGGGAATCCAGTCAGGATCTTGCGCTGATCGTCGCGCAGAAGCCCGGCGAGGAGCGTCGACTCGCCTTCACGCAGACGCAGTTTCGTCGTCACGCGGCGCGAGCTGAACGACGGCACGTCCTGCCCGGCCACGCTGATGCTGGGGCCGAGCGCGCTGCTCTCGACGGTGAACCCGTCGAGCACGATTTCTCCCTCGTAGGTCACGCGCGGCGTCATCTCGATGTTGACGCCGACGTCCTTGTAGTTGAACGACGACTGCGGCACGCTGGCAAACCCACCCGGGGCCGCGGCGCCGAACACCGTCGAGAGCACGGGGATCTGATCGCCGAGATTGAGCGTCAGCTTGGTGCCCTCCGCGCCTCTCAGCTGCGGCTTCGCAATCAGCTTGGTTCTCGAATCGCTTGCGAGGAACCGCACGACCGCTGTCGGGACGCTCAGGTAGAAGTCCGCCGTGCTGATGCCCTGGGAAATCGTGTTCAGGTTGAACGGCGGCGGCACCGCAGGCGGGAACGTCGCCGACGTGTTCGGCGGCGCAACCTCGGGCGAAAACGTCAGCCCGAGCGAATAGTTGCTTAGATTGAGCCCGAGGTCCTGCGTGCGTTTCCGGTTCACCTCGAGGATCTGGACGTCGACGATCACTTCGGCGCGCGGCTTGTCGTTCGCGCGAATGATGCGTTCGATGACGTCGACGACCGGCGCCGTCGCGCGCACCGTGATGGTATTGGCCGTCTTGCTCGGCAGCAGCGTCGGCTGCACTGCCATGGTCGGGATGCGCGTGATCGTGTTGATGATCTGCGTCAGCTCCGACACGTCGGCATGTGAAATGTAGAACACGCGGACGACGAGGTCATCGTACTGCGCGTGCTTCTGCGCGGTGTCGGGCACGATGATGATGGTCTTCGGATTGATCACCTTGTAGAACAGCTGGTTCGCTGCGGTGACCTGCTGAAGCGCCTGCTCGAGCGTGACGTCCTCGAGGCGGACGGTGTACGCCTTGTCGACGTACTGCTGATCGAAGGTGACGTTGATGCCCGTCGCGCTTCCGATGAAGTTCAGGATGTCGCGGACGCTCGCGTTGGGCCCGAAGCTGACGACCGGCAGCGGCGCCGTCGGGCTGAGCAGCGGCGTGCTCACGCGCTTGGCCTGCTCGCGCAACGCCTCGATCGCCGGCTTGGGACGCGTGGCCTCGATCCGATCGCGGATCGTCTTTTCCAGCTCCGCCGCCTTGGCGGCCGCGAGACGGTTCGACGCGTCGAGCTCCAGCGCGCGCTTGTACTCGATGAGCGCCGCGTCGAGCTGATCCTTGTCCTCGAGATCGTGCGCGCGGCTGATATGCTCGCGCGCCGCGGTCTGTGTCGCCCGCTCGAGCGCAATCTTGTACTCCGGCTTATCGGGGTCTTCCTGGACGGCCTTCGTGTACTCGGCGACCGCGCGGTCCCAGTCGCCGGCCTGCCCCGCCTCGTAGCCCTTGCGGTACGCATGTCCAGCGGCACAGCCCGACACGAAGATCGTCAAAGCGAGTCCTGCAAGCAGCCTGTGTCTCAACACCGGCACTCCATATCAGAATTCGGCCGGCCTGAAGGCCGGCACTACCGCGCAGAATCGACCGGCTGCGAAGGCCGGCGTCACTTCCCCACGCATTCCTGGCCGGACATGCGGATCGTCGTACGCCCGCGCCCGTCGGGATATTCCATCACCACCGATTCGACGCCGATCTTCACCAGACGATAGCGCCCGTCGATGATGTCCCCTTCCTTCCCCCGCATCGTCACCCGGCAATCGCTGAACACCGCGAGCTTGCCTACGTTCGGCACGTCGAGCACGCCGATGAACTTCAACGTGATCGGCGGGGGCGGCGGTGGCGGCGGCGGCCCAACGGGACCGGGAGGCGCCTCCGGATGGTCGGCGCGGCCCGCCGGAGCTACGGGTGGCGGCGGCGGGGGCGGCGGCACGTAGAACCGGAACGGGTTGCGCTCGTTGGCCGCAGCCGATGGCCGCGACTGCTTCAATGCGTCCAGATGCACTTCGAGGTCGCCGGGCTTCACCGTTTCGGGCGTTGCTTTGGCGCGCGTCGGGACACGACGATTAGACGGCGGCGCTGCAGGCGCGGCCGAGTTTCCTGGCATCACGTACATCAGGATGGCCACTATCACCGTGGCCGCGAGCGCCAGCAGCAGCCACGGACGCGTACGCGCCGGTCCCGTTCCGGACGGCAGGTCAGCCGCCATTATTGACCGCCCGGTAATAGGTGGCGATTTGGAGGTTGACGTTCAGTCCCCGTCCTTCGGACTCGCTCTGTGAAAGCTCGACGTTCTCCAGAACCAGAAACTCCGGACGCGTCTCGAGCTCGTGAATGAACCGCCGGATGTTGCGGTAATCGCCTGACAGCGACGCAGTGTAGGTGAACTTCACGAGGTCGCTGTCGCGGTCCCGCTTCGGGTCCGACGTCTCCCGTTCGAGTTTCAAGTTGCATTGCCGGGCGAGCTGCTCCATCGGCAGGAACGTGATACGACGCGCGCCACTGAGATCCGGCGGCAGCACGTCGTTGTAGAACTTCTGAAGCTCCTCGTCGGCCTGCCCTTTGCCCGCTACCGTGGCGCGTGCCGCAGCGTAGTCGCGCTTCGCCGCCTCGAGGGCCGACGATGAAGTCTGCGCCTGTTCCTCGCCGCCGGCAACCTTCTGCGACAGCGGATAGACGAGGATGACGTACAGCGCGACGTTCACGACGAGCGCGATCAGCAGCGGGATGATGAGCGAACGCTTCTCTGTGAACACACGACGCGTCGGGATCACTGGCGTCCTCCCCTGCCCTGGGGGGTCTCGGGCTTCTTCTCGGGCTTCTTGGGCGCTGCCGCTGGCCCTGGCGCCGCGGTTCCCGACGGAGCTGGTTGCGCCGCACCCGGGGTCGGAGCAGGTTCTGCCGGCTCGGTTTCCTCCGGCGGATGCGCAACGTAGATGCTTTGAATCATGATGCGCTTCAGCCCTGTGTCGGTCACGTCGCCTGTCGACCCAAGGACATCTTCGAACGACCCGGTCGCCTCGAGCTTCTCGGTGAATTCGTCGACGTCTTCGGGACGCCGCGCGAGGACCAGCATGCTGACGTGGGTAACGCCGTCTTTGAAGGACGGACGAACGGCCGACAGCATGACGTCGGGTGGAATCGTCGATTCAATCAGGTTGAAGAATTCGGTCCACGAGAACGTGCGCTGATCGATGAGCGCATTCGCTTCCTGCGCGGCGTTGACGACGAGCGCGAGCTCGTCCTTGTTGATCGCGCGCCTGATCCGCGCCGCTTCCGACGTCAGCCGCTCCGCCTCGGCGCGCTGCGCGTTGCCGCGCGACGACAGCTCGGTGTTGCGCGTCGAGAGCTTCACGATGGCGACAGCATTGACGATCGTGATCGCGAGCACGACGGCCGCCGCCGCGCCGATGATCACGTGGACGGCGCGTTCGTTGTAGAAGGGCCGCGTGGCGAGATTGGTGCGAAGCACTAGGCGACCCGCTCGCGGAGAATGACGCCGACCGCCGGGGCGAGCGCGTCGAGCAGATCCGGCGCTGCGGCGATTCGATCCCGGAACGAGACGACGCCGCGGAAATCGAGCGCGTCGACCTTCGTCCCTACTCGGGCCTCGAGGTCGCGTCGCAGCCGTTCGCCGGCCTCGGCGCCGCGCGTCGAAATGCCCGAAAGCACGACGCGCGAGAATCCGCCGCCGCCGAGCCGATCTTCGTGGTACATGGCGGTCTGGTGGACGAGATCCGCGAGGTTCTCGTTGTCCTCGGCCGGACGGGTCCGGAAAAAGATGACGTCGCCGCCCCGGACAACGGCCAGCGTGCTGTAGCCCGGCGCCACATGGACCAGCAGCCAGTCCGCGGTGGGCGCGCTTCCCTGCGTCGCAAGGACCGCGTTGACCAGATTCATGCCGGCGAGATCGACGATTCCGGCATAGGCGCCCGCTGTCTCGCAGGCGCGTTCGTAGCTCTCGACGATGTCCCGCCGCGCGAGCACCACGATGTATTCGCGACCGCCCTCTGGCAGCGCGACCCCGGGAACCCAGGCCACCTGCGCGTCCTCGATTTTGAACGGCGCCGCCTTGCGAACCTGCCAGCGAATCAACTGCTCCAGATCCTGCGGACGAGCGGGAACCTTCTCGAAGCGCAGGAGCGAGATCTTGCCGACGATATCGGGGAGAACGAGCGCCACCCGCTTCGGCCGCGGCGCGATTTGATCGAGCGCGGTGCGGATCGCGCCCGCCAGTGCTGTCGCGTCGTGAACGTTCGATGCGTTGAGTGCAGGCTCGACCGCACCAGCCGGCAGCGGTTCGCTCGCGTAACCGGTGACGACGCCGGATCCGGTGTGAGCGGCCACGGCAGCAACCGTGACGCGCTGCGCGCTGATTTCGAGAGCAGCCGACGGCGGACGATTCGACAGCCAGCGCGGGAGTGGGCTCATTCGACGAACGTCACCTTGTTGATTTCGCGAAGCGTGGTCACACCCTTGAGGACCTGCTCGACAGCGGACTCCCGGAGAAAACGCATGCCTTCGTCGCGTGCAGCCTTCTTGATTTCGGAGCTCGGCCGCCGCGCGAGAATCAATTCCCGGATGTTGTCGCTGAGGTCGAGCAGTTCGCAGATGGCCGTGCGGCCCCGGTACCCGGTGCCGCCGCACTCCATGCAGCCGGCCCCCTCGAAGAACAGGCCGCTGTTTTCGAGTCCGGGATCGAGCGCCGCTTCTTCCAGCATCGCGCGCGTGATCTTCGCCGGCCGGCGGCAGTGGGTGCAGATGTTGCGCACGAGCCGCTGCGCGAGCACGCAGTTGAGCGCCGAGACGAACTGATAGGCCTCGACGCCCATGTTCAGGAACCGCCCCAGCACGTCCAGCACGTTGTTCGCGTGAACGGTCGTGAACACCAGGTGGCCGGTCAGCGCGGAGTTGATCGCGATCTGCGCCGTCTCCGCGTCGCGGATCTCGCCGACCATGATCTTGTCCGGGTCGTGCCGCAGGATCGAGCGCAGTCCGCGCGCAAACGTCAGTCCCTTCTTCTCGTTGATAGGGATCTGCGTGATCCCGCGGAGTTGATACTCGACCGGATCCTCGATCGTGATGATCTTGTCTTCGATTGACTTGATCTCCGACAGCGCGGCGTACAACGTGGTGGTCTTACCGCTGCCGGTCGGCCCCGTCACGAGAACCATCCCGTACGGCTCCATGATGTACTTCCGGAAGCGGCGAAGCTCGTCCTCCGGGAAGCCCAGGATGTCGAGCCGCAGCTCGCGGAACTGCTCGCTGATTGATTCCTTGTCGAGAATACGGATGACCGCGTCTTCGCCATGCACGCTCGGCATGATGGAGACACGGAAATCGATAGTCTTCCCCGGCACGCGCAGTTTGAACCGCCCGTCCTGAGGAACACGCTTTTCAGCGATGTCGAGCTCCGCCATGACCTTCACGCGCGAGATGATCGTGCTGTGGAACCGCTTGTCGATCGGGCGCATGGCGGGCTGCAGCACACCGTCGATCCGGTACTTCACGTGGACCGCATCGTCCTGCGTTTCGATGTGAATGTCGCTCGCGCGGCGCTGGATGGCTGTGTAGAGCGTCGTGTCGACCAGACGGATGACCGGGCTCGCGTCGGTCGTGAGCTTCTCGACCGTCAGCGCCTCATCGCCCGCTTCGTCGTCGCGCAGAATCTGCAGCTGGAAGCTCTCGGTCGCGTCTTCCAGAACGCGCTGCGAGCTCTCGCTCTTCTTCAATATCGACTGGATTGACGAGGCCGTGCCGACGGTGACCTTGATCGGCGTAGCAAGCAGGACGCCGAGCTCGTCGATCATCGGGAGATCGGTTGGATCGGAGACGACAATCACGAGCGAGCTGCCCTCGCGGCGGCACGGCACGAAGCCGTACCGCAGCATCAAGTCGGCCGGAATGGCGCGGAACAACTCGTGATCGATATTGAATTTCGACAGATCGACGAACTCGAGCCGGTACCGCTCGGCGAGTCGCTTGGCATGGGCGACCTCGGCCGCGTGTTGTGCGGCGTTCGCTTCGGGCGCCGCCGAGTCAGCGTAAAGTTCCGCGTCTGGCGTCGCGTGTGTTCTTACATCCATAGTCAGTTGTGCCGACCCATGAAGGGCCAGGCTGCCTAAGAAATCATCGACGACAAATTGAACAACGGCATGTACAGCGACAGCAACAGTCCCGCGATGATGACTCCCATGATCACCAGCAACGCCGGCTCGACGATGGTGATGAACCGCGTCAGGCTGGTGTCGATCTCCTCCTCGTAGAACTCGGCAAGGCTGTTGAGCATCTCCTGCAGCGCGCCTGTCGATTCTCCGACCTCCACCATCTTGATCGCGACATCGGGGAAGGCCCCGCTCTGAACCATCGCCTGCGCCAGCGCACGCCCCTCACGTACTTGCTGCGCAGCGGTCTTGAGCTCTCCTGCCATGTAGCGATTGCTGATCGAGCGGGCCGACACATCGATCGCGTTCACGAGCGGAATGCCGCCGCCGAGCAGCGTCGCCAGCGTGCGCGCCGCCTGCGACGTCGAGAACTTCTGAGCAATCGGACCAACCTGTGGAATGCTCAGAACCCACCGATCGAACAGCCGATGATTGCCGGGCCTCTTCAGCCATGCCGTGAACGCCGCGACAACGCCGCCCACGGCCAGAACGAACACGAAGAAGTAGGCGGTCGCGAACTGCGAGAACGACACGATAATCCGGGTCGATAACGGCAGATCGCGGCCGAACTGCTGGTAGAACGCGCCGAACTCCGGGACGACGCGCAGCACGATGATGCCGACGACTACGCACGAGAGCACGAGCAGAATCGCCGGATAGACGAGCGCCGAGATCGTCTTGCGTTTCACCGCCGAAATCACCTTCACGTAGGCGACGTATCGGCGGATGACCAGCTCCAGGCTGCCGCTCTTCTCGCCTGCGAGCAACGACGCCGTGTAGACGCCCGGAAACAGCGTCCCCTGGGCCTCGAATGCCTCTGACAGCGAGCTGCCCGCCCGCACGCGCTCGTACACGTCGTCCAGGACCGCCTTCAACAGCTGGTTCGGCACGCGCTGTCGCAGGATGTCCAGCGATTGCACGAGCGGCATGCCGGCCTTGAGAAGCGTCGCAAGCTCCTGGTTGAAGACGAGAAACTCGCGCGTCGAGACGCGTGTGCGTTGCGGGAGCTTGAGAGATCCAAGGGCGGCGCGCCCCGCGCCCTGAATCGCGAGGACGTACAGCCCTTTTTCCTCGAACTCCTGCCTCAGCCGCGCTTCGCTGTCGGCAACGTACACGCCCTCGACAATCTCCCCTCCCGGGGTGCCGAGCCTGCAACGGAATTCCATGTGATTAGTCTGGATCGGCGCAAGATCTTGTCTGTAAGGACATTATCGGCCGTTCCGACGATCAGGATTATATATCAGCGGCCCCGCAAACACGGGTACCTCCTGGACTTAGACAGAGAAAAATGGCGGGCGGCTGACAAAAAAAGGGCGGCCCGTAAAGGGCCGCCCTACCTACGCTTCACGCCCTGGCACCTGTAGGCGGGGCTTCACGCCCCGGCACTCTATTTAAGTCCGGCGAGCGCGAGAATGCGGGTGACGTAGTTGCGCGTCTCGCGGTACGGGGGTACACCGTTGAACTTTTCGACCGCGCCGACCCCCGCGTTATACGCCGCGAGTGCGAGCTCGGTGCGGTCGCCGCCAAAGCGATCCAGCAGCGCCTTGAGGTGCCTGACGCCGGCTTCGATGTTGGCTTTCGGATCGAAGGGGTTTCGGACGTTGTAGGCGCGAGCCGTCGACGGCATGATCTGCATCAAACCGACAGCGCCCCTGGGTGATTTAGCCGTGGGTCGATACCCGGACTCCACTTGTATGAGAGCTTTGACGAGGAGAGGATCGACGCCGTATGCCTCGGCAGCGGAGATGATGAATTCCCCATAGGGCGTGCCGTCGAGCGTCGGCCTGTCGCGATCACCTTGATCGGAAGCCGGCGGCTGCGATTGCTTCGCGGCGTTGGGATCCGCGTATGGCACTTCGTCCGGCTCGATCTTCTCGATCAGGTTCTTGTCGCACGTGACCTGGCCGCCGCTTCTCAGCGTCAGGATTATCGACTCCCCTTCTGTCGTGTGGCTCTTCACCGAGAGGGTCCGGCCGGAGGTGAGAAAAACGATTTCAGCCGACGCGGGAGCAGCAGTGCCGACAAGGGCGAGCGCCGCCGATGAAAGGAAAACAGCTGCCTTGAAGTTCATGCGAGACGACTATCCTACCATCTGTCGTCCGGAAGTGTCCAGAAACACTACAGTCGAGCTTTTTCCGGTGGCCCGTTGAGCTGTAGCGCAGCTGAACTCGTCCTGGGTGGCCG
>JBKPTT010000099.1:0-10582 GCA_046735635.1 Acidobacteriota bacterium
CCCTCGACCAGCTGAGCAAGCCCCGCTAATTCGCCGCTCCCCCGAGGGGTCAGACCGGGGTCAGACCGGGGTCAGACCGGGGTCAGACCGGGGTCAGACGACGCGCTGCTACTAACGAACCGATCCGCAGACGTCCACTCATCACAGAAGTTTAGCAGTATCAGTAACTTAGCAGTGCTTGTCCAGTCGGATATCAAAATGATATCATTATGATGTCTTCAGGAGGAAAAGCGGATGTCAGAAAAAGTAGTCCGCAGCCTTTCCGGCTGGGCGGTGCTATGCGTCCTCGTCGTCGTGCTGTTTGGGGCGGCGTATGCGCTGGTGCAATTCGCCAGCGGCCTGCAGCCATGGGGGGTGCTGCTCTCTTCGCTGGCGATCGTGGTGGACGTCGTATGTGCAGCAGGCCTGACGGTCGTCAATCCGAACGAAGCAAAGGTCCTGACGCTCTTCGGTGTCTACAAAGGGTCGATCAAAGCAGCGGGCTTCTGGTGGGTGAATCCGCTCACGAGTCGCCGGCGCGTGTCGCTGCGCGTCCGGAATTTCGAGAGCGGGCACCTGAAGGTAAACGATCTGGACGGCAATCCGATCGAGATCGCGGCGGTCGTGGTGTGGCGAATCGTGGAGACGTTCGAAGCCGTGTTCAACGTCGACGACTACGAGCATTTCGTCCACGTCCAGACCGAGGCCGCCGTCCGCATTCTGGCGACGACTTATTCGTACGATGCCCACGAAGACGGCAGGCACTCGCTGCGCTCATCGGTAGGAGAAATCACCGAGCGCCTGCGGCATGAAATCCAGGAACGCCTCGCTACTGCGGGCATCGAAGTCATCGAAGCCCGCATCAGTCATCTCGCCTATGCCCCGGAGATCGCGGGTGCGATGCTCAGGAGGCAGCAGGCCTCGGCCGTGATTGCCGCACGCCAGCGGATCGTCGAGGGTGCGGTCGGCATGGTCGAAATGGCTCTCGACGAAATCAGCCGCAAGGGCGTCGTCCAGCTCGACGAAGAGCGCAAGGCGGCGATGGTGAGCAATTTGCTGGTCGTGCTGTGCAGCGAACGTGGCGTCGAGCCCGTCGTGAACACCGGCACGTTGTACCAATAATTCGCGGTTCGCGGTTCGCGGTTCGTGGTTCGCGATTCGGCAGTTCACACTAACAATGGCAGACCGCAAGAGCTTTCCGCTGCGCCTGGATCCGGCGGTCTATGACGCGCTCCAGCGGTGGGCCGGCGCGGACTTGCGCAGTTTGAACGCACAGATTGAGTTTCTGCTCCGGCGTGCGCTGCGCGAGGCTGGCCGGCACCCTGCTGGCGCCGACCCCGAGGGCCGAGGAGATCAACGCAAGGAGCGGTCATGACGGTGATGACATCGGCACGAAGTGTTCCGCGTTGGACGGTGCCGCCGGAATTGTCGGGGATGGTTCCGCGAGACGTGCAGCTTTCGCCGGCGGGGAGGACGCTCGCCGCGCTGGTGGTCGCGCTGATCATGGCGGCACTTATGGCCGCAATTGCGATGTCGGTCGCCGCCGCCACTGCGGGCGTGCCAGGTCCGCGCGCATCAGTCGACGCACGGGCACTGCACGTGGAGGCGACCCGCGGCAAGCGTCCGCGGCGGATCGTGACCTACACTTTCTCAATCGACGGCCGCACATATGGGGGCCGCACGACGCTGCGGGAACGGGACCATCGCGACGTATTCCAGGGAACGCCTCTTCCGGTCGGGTACGTCGTGTCGGACCCCGGCGCGAACTGGATCAGAGGATACGAACCAGGCGGCGTTCCGGTGTGGCTGATTCCGCTCGTCTCGATATCGCTTCTCGCCGTCGCCGGGGGTATCGCGCTTCTCTTGCGTCGCAGCTGGGTGCTCCTCTCGGAGGGACGCGCCGTTCAAGCCCAAGTCTTGAGCCAGAGAAAAGTGCGGCGGGACAAACATCCAGCGTATGAAATCACGTCCGAATTCCGCGACCTCAGTGGCGCACGGCATACGATGCGCTACGACGTGCTGAAAGCGCCTCCGGCCGTCGGCTCCACGCTGACCGTCGTGTATCACCGCGATGACCCGCGATGGCACGCCGTATATCCGCTGCCGTTGGTGCGTCCGACGCGTGCGCCACAACCGCCGACACGAACAGTCCGCACGCAGGCGGACCGGCGGTAGCGGTTGTTCATCGGACACTTCGGCGTTGGATTCGGCGCGAAGCGCGCAGCACCGCGTACCTCACTCGGAACGCTGTTTCTGAGCGCCCAGTTCATCGATCTCTTGTGGCCGTCGTTGCTGCTCGCGGGCCTGGAACGCGTCGAGATCCGGCCGGGGATCACGCGCGTCACGCCGCTCGATTTCGTTTCCTATCCAATCTCGCACAGCCTCGTGATGGTCCTGTGCTGGGGCGTGCTGTTTGGGGCGGTGTACGGAGCGTCGACGCGTTACAAACGCGGCGCGCTCGTAACCAGCGCCGCGGTCGTGAGTCATTGGGTACTTGACCTTGTCGTGCACAGGCCGGATCTGCCGGTCGCGCCCGGTGTCCCAACCAAGGTGGGCCTCGGTCTCTGGAACTCGCTCGCGGGCACGCTTGCCGTGGAATTCGGAATTCTGGCGCTCGGTGTGTGGCTCTATGTCCGCAGCACCACGCCGGTCGATCGACGTGGCCGATATGGTCTGATCGCGCTGGTGGCGCTCCTCGTCACGATCTATGCCGCAAACGTCGCAGGACCGCCGCCTCCGAACGTCGCCGCGATTGGCGTCGCCGGTCACGCGCAGTGGCTCCTCGTTCTCCTCGCCTATTGGGTTGACCGCCACCGTCGCGCGGCGCCCGATTTGACATCAATTTAAACAGTCCGTATAAATCGACGTCTATGACGCACGACGACTATCGCCGGGCGCTTCAGTCCGCGGTACGTGAATACGAGGACCTCGGAGCGAAGCGTCGTGCGATCGATCGCCGCCTTGCGGAGCTCGCGCAGACGATCGGCACGTTGTCCACGCTGCTCGGATATACGCCGACGGTGCCGCTGGGTCTCACCGACGCGATCCGCCTCGTCATGCGCGGCGCCGGGCTTCCGATGACGCCGCTCGAGGTCCGCGACAGGCTTCGCAGCATGGGCTTCGACGTCGCGAAGTACACGAACGAGCTCGCAGCCGTTCACACGATTCTGAAGCGCCTCAACGATGCGGGCGAGCTGCGTTTCATCCCTCGCACGGATGGCAAGCACCAGTACGCAGCGTCGCGGGCGCCGCTGCCGATCGTTGTCTCGAAGGACATCGTCCAAGCGATGCACGACAACGCGGCAGAGGGCGAAGCGATCCGCGCCCCGGTTAGACCGCCCAAGAGGTCATCGCGACGGCCGGCACAACGTTCGAAGGAGAACCGCCGATGATGCCCGTGGAAACGAGGCGGCGCTATTATGCCGAAGAAATTGCGGCGATCTCGAACATTCGCAATGAGTCGATCGTAGCGGCGCTCGCCGAGGTGCCGCGCGAACGGTTTCTGTCACCCGGGCCGTGGATCGTTCGCGGAGAGGCGGATTTCTTCGGCCCGCCGAGGGCGACACCCGATGCCGATCCCAGCCACGTGTACCACAACTACGCGATTGCAATCGACGAACAGCGGCAGCTGTTCAACGGTGCCCCCGGTCTGCTCGCGATGCTGATTGATCGTCTGGAGCTGAAGCCAGGCGATCACGTTGTGCACGTCGGCGCAGGGACGGGGTACTACACGGCCGTGATCGCGCGGTGTGTCGCACGGACCGGGCGCGTGCTCGCGTTCGAGGTGGACGACACGCTGGCGGCGCAGGCCCGCGACAACCTCGCGTCCCTGCCGTGGGTGGAGGTCCGAAACAGCGATGCGAGCTCGGCTGTCGGGGAACGTCTGAATGGAATGCTGATCAACACGGGCATCACGCACCCGCTGGACGCCTGGCTCGACTCGCTCGCGGAAGGGGGCCGGATCATCTTGCCCCTCACGGTACCGATGGCGGGCACGATTGGGAAAGGACTGCTGGTGCTCGCGACGCGGACCACGGATCCCGCATCGTTCGACGCGCGAGTGCTGGGGTTCGTCGCGATTTACAGCGGAGTGGGAATCCGGGACGAATCGAACGCCCAACAGCTCGGGATGGCGCTGAAGAAAACCCCCTATCCGCAGCTGAAGCGCCTCAGGCGCGATCCGCACGATCCGGCTGCCGCATGCTGGTTGCACGGCCGGGGCTGGTGTCTTTCAACGGAGTAGCCGGTGCACCTTTTCGACAATGATTTCTTCGACTGACTCGGCGAACGGGCCCGGCCGTCCGTAGTAGATCATCGCGTCGCCGCCCTCGTACCCGCCTTCCCGCAGAACCCGCAACGACGGCACGTACGCGAAGACATCGTTGCTGTACCCTGCGACCCACATGCGCCGGCCCGGGTACTCGCGCGAAAGGCGGAGCGCGTAATCGACGACGACCTCGCCGCCGAGGGCGACGAGCGTCACACTGTGATCGCTTTGCCCGCGTGCCGGACCGAGCTGCCATACCTGAATCGGATCCGTCTGCGCCGCGGGCAGTCGGCCGTCCCGTGCGGCGATTGATCTCATCAGGGCCGCGTGCCTCTGTAGATAGACGGGATCGATATCAAGCTGCGCGTGCCAGCGTTCGCGTGCCGCTTCATCGGAAAAGGGGAGATCCACTGTGCCGTACGTCGTCCGCAGGGACGGCGTGATCGCAGAGCATTGGTCGAGCGCGCGATCGACGGCGCCGGCGAGCGACTCTCCGTGCGCCTGCACGAGCTCCGTCGTCCCGCGTGGCGAGGGATTCGCGTCGGCGCCGCAGCCCGCCACGAACATGGCAATCGCTCCGCGATGCCGTTCTTCGAGCGCAGCCTGCGCGGTACCGGCGTAATCGCCGTGATAGCGGACGAACGTTGCCGGCAAGGTCGTGTTGTGACAGGCGTATCCGAAAACGATTGCGCGCGGTGCGCCGTCCGGCCCGTCGACGCGAAGGACGTGGACCGTCTGGTCCACCGGACCGCCGGGAAACTTGACGCGGCGGTTCGCCGCGAAATCTGCTGCGTCCACGCCGTACGCGATCCGCGCCGCCGCCATCCGCGAAAGTGCCTCGCCGATGACCGCTATCAGCTTGCTTTCGAGCGCCGCCGAGTACGCACGAATATCATCCCACTGCGCGGGCGACAGGTCGTACGCGACCGCCAATTGTTCATCGATCACCGGGCCGCAGTGGGTGTGGCTCGCGTTGAACAGCACATCCGCGCGCCTGATTCCGTAACGCCGTTGAACCGCGGCCGCAACATTGCTCGAAATGCGTGCAGTGAAGCCGAGAAGATCCGCGGTGACGAGCACGGCCGTGGGCTGATGCGCGCCGCGGAGGGCAAGCGCCTTCGCATGCAGCGCCGACGCGACGCCTTGTGACGGCTGGGTCCGAGCGGCGAACCCTGCCATCCACACCGAGTGCTCGGGCGTGATATCAACGCTCGCGGCGCCAGCCTGCCATCCGTCCGACGAGGCACCGAACGGCGACAAAAGGCTGGTTGCGGCGACGGCTTTGACGAACTCACGTCGGTTCATAGCCGCAGCAGCATACTCGCATTAGCAAAGCGCCGCGCCGCCTCAGCTCTGTTGAATCCACGACGCGGTTCCGGCGTTCTGGTCGCCCAAAGCCACGACGCGCGTTCTCACACGTCGGCCGCAGCTTTCTTTGCCCCCGCGCTGGTGTCACTGGCGTTGACCTGGATCGTCAAGTACGCTCGCACAAGCGTCGCACCGAGACAGAGGTCGCTGCCGGCGCGGGCCACCTAAGAATGCGATCGATCGCAGGTCCGTGCCGATGAAGACTCCGTTCTTGAACGCGAGCAGTGTGACCGACATGGACGAGTGGCCTTTTGACGATCCGCCCGATACTGCAGTGCTCACCACTCGAGACATCCTCGAGGGCAAGACGCCAGTCCTGCACGTCACTCACGACAGCGATGACGGCGGTTGGCAATTCATGCCGGGTACCTCGGTCAGTCCCGAAGACGCGCGCGTCGTCGGACTCGGGCGGATGGTCCGCAGCGACGACTCGCTTCGCGATCTCGCGGACCTGCCGGAGGGCTGGAGAGGCTGGCGCGATCGTCCCGGGACGCCGTGGCGCCGCGGGCCAAGTGACCAGTGACAACCCGAATCCACGACTCTGACGGCACGCAGCGCGGTCAGCCGGAGCTCCGCTACGCGCTGATCGCCTCGGGCATCGGGCTGCTGCTCGTATACCTCGGCATGCGGATTCCGTTCCGCACCATGCGCTGGCCAATCGTCGGGCTCGGCGTTCTGTGTGTGCTCGTGATGCTCGCGTACATCCTCGAGATGGCCTGGAAAGCCATCCGAGACCGCAGCCGCCCGCTGGTGAACAGGGCGCGCGGTCACACGCAGGAGGATTCGCAACTGGGCACACTGACCAGAGACCTCAAGACCGGCTGCTGGATGGCGGCCATTACGATCGGAAACAGGAAGGTGGATCTCGCGATCGCAGGCGATGATCAACCCGATGCTGCGCTCCTGGCACGAGCCCGGGCACTTTACACGGATCTCGGGAACCTCGAACGTCGGATTGCCGTTTATCTCGGACGCGAGGCACAGGAATGGGCGTTGGAAAATCCGGATCTGGCAGACGAGATCCGCGTGTTGCGCATATCGGGGATCGCATTCCAATCAGGAGAGCCCGGCCGCGTTGTGATCGACTTCGACGGACCGAACGAAATGCGTTACTGGTTCGCCGACTACATCGATGGAGAACTCAGCCCGCTGAATTTCTCCAGCTGACACTGGCTTTCGCGCGCCGTCGAAAAGCGCGAATATCTTCCCACTGCCCGGCCTCCACGCGGCCCGGTCACCGCGTGGAGTGTTCAGCGCGAGCGCCGCAAGCGAACCCATGAATTCGCGACGCAGATGAAGACCTCAGCATAGCGCTCAGTTGATCAGAATGACGCGGCCCCTACGGACGCGCCCAGGCAACTCAGCACGCGCGGCGGATCACGGCTTGCAGCTCCAATCAGCATCCAAATGGAAGGAGGCAATTCACGTATGGCTGATGAACTGCGCAATAAGCGCGTGGCCGCGCTTGTGGACAACGGATTCGAACAATCGGAGCTTCTCGAACCGAAGAAAGCGCTCGAGGCTGCGGGCGCGAAAGTCGATATCGTGTCGCCCCAGAGCTCTGAAGTGAAAGGCTGGCAACATACCGACTGGGGGCAGAAGGTTTCCGTCGATCGTCCGCTCGATAACGCCAGAGCCGATGAGTATGACGCGCTGTTGTTGCCTGGCGGTGTCATGAATCCCGACAAACTCCGCGCGAATCCGAAGGCTGTGCAATTCGTGAAAAGCTTTGTCGACGCGCGGAAGCCGATCGCCGCGATCTGCCACGGTCCCTGGACGCTCATCGAAGCGGGTGCGGTGAAAGGGAAACGCATGACGTCGTGGCCGTCGCTCCAGTCCGATCTCCGGAACGCCGGCGCGAACTGGGTCGACGAGCCGTGCGTCGTCGACAACGGGCTGGTGACCTCGCGAAAGCCTGACGATATTCCTGCGTTCAACAGGAAGATGATCGAAGAGTTCGCCGAGGGCCGTCACGATCGTCAGCCGTCGAAGAATATGGCTGGCGCGGTTCGCTCGTAGACAGATGCGGCGCGGGAGCCCGGCTCGTTCATTCGGAAGCCGCTCCTGCGCCGCCGTGAGACCTCAGATCACCTGGCGCAGGACCGAATGCCTTCGCCAGCGCGCGTCAGAATCGAAACGTCGCTTTGTTCCGTGCCCTGACCTGTTCTTGCCTCGTATGATCTGCATCTTCCTGGTTACGTTTACGTTCAGTGGCTCGTGCGGAAGCGTCCTGGTCGTCCAGCCAAAGCGATTGGACGGTGGCAGCGCGGGCCAGCGCATCCGACTGCTTTGAAATCATCACGAGTCCAAAAGTGGACGCGTGGGACGGACGCACGAGGTTCAGCGAGTAGTGCGCGTCTTCCCAGTGGGCCAGGATCCTGTCGCTGTCGACGACGTCGCGGGACAACAATGGGATGAGATCGGGGTTGGGTAGGGTTGCCGGGCCGTACATCTCCGAAAGGCCGTCGATCATGTCTTCGACCGTGAGCCCTTCGGTTCGTTCCCACGCATAACTCACTGCGATTCGAAACAGCTGGTCATTGTAGAAACTAAGGAGGACTTTCCGCACAGAGTCTGCCGGAGATGCGGTGGCGAGACCTTGTGGGGGCTGCCACGTCAGTTCTTGAATCAGCTCCCCACGTTGATGGGGCGCCCGCGTCGTCGATGTGACGCCGGACTGTTGCGCCGCCGTCGCCAGGCGCATCCCCAATTGAAACTCGCGGTATTTCGACAAATCCTGGGCAGCGAGCAAAGGCGCCGACATCACGACGCATGAGAATGACAGTGCCAGAATCCGAGCGCTCACGTTAGTCATGTGGACTCCTTACGGAAGTGGCAAACGTCAGTTGTCGAACGAAACGTCGGCTTCAGGCGGCTGACCACTTGAATATGCGACTCCGGCGAAAAAAGGCGGGGCCATCGACCCCGCCTGCAGTGAAGTTACGCCGCGACCTGGACCTTGATCTGCTTGGGTTTAGCTTCCTCACGCAACGGAAGCCGAATCGTGAGAACCCCGGCCTTGTATTGCGCGTTGACCTTGCCGGCGTCGACCGTGGGTGGCAGCGAAAAGGTCCGCGCGAACGAGCCATAACTTCGCTCGATGCGATGGAACTGGTCCTCCGTGACTTCCGCGTCGAGCTTTCTCTCGCCACGCAACGTAAGCGTGTTGTCTTCAACCGTCACATCGATCTCCTCTTCTTTCATGTCGGGGAGATCGGCCTTCAACACCAGCTCGTGCTGACCGTTGCTGTAAATATCGACGGCCGGCACCCATGCGCTTCGCGTCAGGTCTTCTTGAGGCCTGCCGTAGAAGCCGTCGAGTACCCGACTCAAGCGCTCCTGGTTTGTGGCCATGTCGTGCAACGGATTCCAACGAACGATAGTCATGATGATTCTCCTGTGTTGATGACGCGCGTCAGGCGATCACGCGATCGATGACCTTGTGGAGAGTTGAGTGGCAGACCTGGTACGTCTGCACCCGTGGCGTGCCGTCGAGGACGGGCTCCAGCAGTTTCAGTACGTCGGAATACGCGCGACGCGCGTAGGTCTCAGCGTTTTCCTTCAGGTCCCACACGCTGATCGCGATCGCTTCGGCGCCACTGGCGGTGACGAGCGAGATTTCATCCTGGAAGCCCTTCTGCTTCCAAAGCATCGGAACGACGTCCAGATCGAGTAGCCGCTTGAACTCGACGGCGCAACCGGGCTTGAGAGGGAAAGACACCAGGCGAGCAAACATGTCAACCTCCTGGGTTGGCGCGACTAAGAGGAGGCGACCAGATAACCTGACTTAGTTCAGAGAACCTGAAGGATCGGGCGGGGCGAGCGGCAATCCTTTACGCAGTATCTGCCGATTAACCAACTTTGTCAATTTAATTGTGCGATGATACTCCAGAAGTCGAATATATTAATTAAGTTAGTTAACCCACATTCGGAAGGAATCTCGTTGGATTTCTCGCTCTTCATCCGCCAGCGGCTCCGAGAATTGGGGACGGAACAAAGGGATCTGGCGGCAGCGGCCCAGGTGACCGAGTCCTACATTTCACAACTATTGAGCGGGAAGAAGGCGCCTCCAGCGCCGGAGCGGACCGACATCTACGACAGGATGGAGATCTTTCTGCGAGTTCCCACGGGAAGATTGGCCACGCTGGCCGATCTCGTCCGCACGGCCGCCCTGAAGAGAAAGCTCGCCGACCCGCCTGCACCGTTGTTCAGGGAAGTGCGGGAGTTGATTCTGCGCAAATGCGTACCGGGAAAAGCGCAACCCATGCGCGCGATGTTCGAGAAGGAGCCTTTTGGCGCCCTCGAGCGCCTGGTCACGCAGAAACTGCTGGACGTCGCGAAGCGAGTGACGAAGCAGGAATTGAACGATGAAAAGTGGCTTCGTCTCGTCGCTCGACTCACCGATACAAGCTATGAAGAGATGCGGGTCACGGCGCTCGATTTCCTGGAGACGGATGTCTTCAACGTGTCACCCGAGAACTGCGTGACCTTCCTTGATCCGCTGATTGAATCGTGGGATATGGACTTCGCGACGTTCGCAATGGAGATCGTCCTGAACCACCGCCTCGCGCCAGGCCACCCGAGAAAATTCGAGTTCGTGGAACAGCCACCCGTGCGACAGATCGACGAGGAGCCGGGGCTCCGGGCCTTCCTGCAGGATCCATCGCTGCGGGGGGATGCGACGGCCGATGAAATCGAGTTTCTCAAAAGACTGCGATTCACGAGACACAGGCCAACCCCGCTCTATTACTACCGGGAGCTGCAAAACCTGCGAGACCCGCTCCATTTTCGTCGCGCCCCCGATGTGTCGTCTCAGTGACGGGTCGTGAGCCGCACGACACGCCGTGCGCCTGATCCGATTCGGTGGACGGGCTAACTCGTCATTTGAACGCGAGGCTTTGGAGAAACTGATCGTAGGCCGCGCCGGCCTTCTCGACGGTGTTCGCAGGCCCCGTGAGCTTGATGAAG
>JBKPTT010000100.1:0-17964 GCA_046735635.1 Acidobacteriota bacterium
GCCCGGCACTTCCACCTTCAGCCGTGCCACGAAAGAACCCTCTGCGGCCTCGTCGCGCTCCGCCCTGACATTGCGCGTCGTGCCCGCGGGATCGGTGACGCCGACCTCCACCGACGCGTCCGTCTGGGCGTCGAATGCCGCATTGCGAACCTGAATCCGAATCGCAGCCGTATCCCCAGGGGACGGGCCGACTGCCGGTTCGATTGCAACGGGATCCTGCGCGGACATCGACAGCCAGCGGACCGCCTGACGCCAGAACGTGTCGTACGACCGGTCGGTCGATGGAAGCATCATGCGCCACCGCCACGAGGCCTCGCCGGTGAAGATCATCGAGCGTCCGCGTCCATATCGCTGCACCGCAACGAGCGCGCGCGGCCCGCCGCCGGCGCCGCTGACGGCGAGCACCGCCGCGCCCGGCCGCGCCGAGCCGAGCGGCGCAGTCGACGCGAGCGCAGGAACCGCGTCCCACCGCTTCCTCGATTCTTCAGCCGAGGCGGCGAGCTGCATGATGGGGTGGGCCTCGCCCGCGGGCGTGACCGACACGCGATTCGTACCCCTCGTCGACGCAGGCAGCACGGCATCGTCGCGCCCGGAAAGCTGCAGGGGCAGTGCGTCCTCGACCGGTGTGTCGACAAGGCCGCCCTTCGCGAACGCGCGTGCGCCGAGAACGAGGACTCCGCCGCCGCGCTTCGCCACAAACGCGCGCGTCAGATCGAGCTGCTCGTGTGTGAGTTGCGCACGGTCGACGTTCGCGAGCACCACGACGTCGTAGTGGAACAAGTCTTCAGGCCGTCCCGGATAGCCGCTCGTCAGCACGTCGGTCCGGCCCTGCGAGGCTTGAATGTAGAACGTGTCGGTGCCCTGCTCGTTCTTTCCCTTCCGAACGATCGCGTCCACGTCGAGCGCGGGATCGAAACTCCATGCACGTTTGAGGAAGCTGTGTTCGAAGCCCGGCGCCCCTTCGACGAACAACACGTGCCTGACGCCCGCCGGCGGCTGGACGAGCACCTGTCTCACGTTGTTTTCCGTCACGAGCTCGCCCGGTGCGGCAGGAATTTCAACGCGATACACCGTCGCGGCGCCGCGCGGCGGCGAGACCTGAAACACCGCGCGGACCGGCACGCCGTCAGCGGACGGAATCACGCGGCGAACCTCGACGGGCTTTCCATTCTCGAGCAGCTGCAGAGAGATCGGTTCCACTCCATGGCCATGGCTTACGGCTGAAACCGCGAGGTCCACGCGCGCATCGTCGAAGACCGCCTCTGCGGCCGTTGCGCTCAGAACCTCGCGATCGCTGGCAATAGAGGGCGAGCCGACGCCAATCGCGAAAACAGGCACGTCCTGTCCAACCGGGGCGGCGCCCGTGTCCCCGCCGTCGGATACGACGATTACGCCGGCAACGGGTCGACCCCGATGTCGCTCGCGAGCGGCCGCAATCGCGGCGCCCAGATCGCTTTGCCTCGCACGCGCCTCCAGCTTGTCGGGATCGGCGGCAGCGACGCGGTCGCCGAACGAGAGAAAATCAACCTGAAACTCCTGGTTCACGGCGGGAAGAATGTCGTGCGCGAGGACATCGCGCGCGCGATCCAGCCGCGACGCGCCGCCGCCTGCGTCCGGAATGGCCATGCTGCGAGATATGTCCACGAGCACCGGCACGACAGCGGCGCGCAATCCCTCGTCGCCGATTCGCACCGGCCGCATCAGAAAAATCACGATGATGAGCAGCGTCGCGAAACGGAAGGCCGTCAGCGCGCGGCGATGCCGCGGCGCAATCCGCACTTGCCGATACGCGAGCCATGCAACGGCGGCACACGCGAGCACGGCGAGCGCGACGCCCCACCATGGGATTGGATGTGCGAACGCGTACGACTTCACCGCTGTCTCCTGGCGAGCGACTCGAAGTACTTCGCGATGATTTGGCGGTAGGCCTCGGGCACTTGCTCGCTGCCCCCTCCGCTGAAGCGGTCGTCGGTTCGCGCGCGCATCAGCCGGTCGGAGATGTTCGCCTCGTACCGTTCGAGCGACTGCTCGACGTTTTTCCGCAGCGACTCCCAGTCGGACCGATCCTGCTTGAACGCCTGCGTACCGGGCGCCGAGCGGCTGTATTCGTGGTGCTCAGGGGTCGCACCCCAATCTCCCCGACTGCCGCCTGCGCTCAGGCGGCTCAAGGCTTCCTGCGCCTGCTCGAGCTCCCGCTGGTATGCGTCACCAAGGCGCTGGAGATCGGGGGTCTGACCCCGGTCTGACCCCGGTCTGACCCCGGTCTGACCCCGGTCTGACCCTGGTCTGACGCCGGATTGGCCCCGTTCCGCGTCGCGAAGTTGCTGTTCGGCTCGTTGCAACCGCTCCCGGATCGCCCGGGTCTGCTCGAGCTCTTGTGAAAGCTGCCGCGCCTCCGCTTCACGTTTTCCATCACCTGGACGGCCGCCACCCGCTGGCGTCGGGGCAGCCATGGTGCCTTCGAGTTGTTTGAGCCGGTTGGCGGCCTCTTGGCTGCTCTCGGCCGCGCGCGCGGGGTCGTTTTGTCCGAGCTCGCCTGCTGCATTGCGCATGTGCCGGCTCGCGTCCCGCAGAGCGCTGGCGCGATCTGCGGACGACTTGGCGGGGTCTGAAGACCCCGCCCTACCGGTGCTCGCCAGACCGGTGGGCCCCGGATCTTTAGACCCAGGCAAGTCCCCCGCCCGACCGGTGGCGCCAGGGTCTTTCGACGCCGGCGGATTGGATCCAGACGCCGCCCGCCGCGCCAGGTCCTCCAGTTGGCGACGAAGTTCCTCCTGCTCGCGCGTGAGCGTCTCCAGTTGCCGCTTGCGCTCCTCCGCGCTGACGTTCGACTGGGCGAGCTCGCGCTGCCGCTGGCTGAGATCGTCCTGGCGCCTCGCGAGTTCTCGAATCCGATCGAGCGCGCTGTCCTTCTTCTCGTCCTCCTGACGCGTTTCCACCGACGGACGGTTTTCGTAGCGGGTTCTCTGATCCCGCTGCAGTTCCTTGTCGAACAAGGCCGAGAGGTCCTGCTCCGATCGGTTGCCGCCCGAACCACTCCCGTTGGCCCCCTGGGTCACCTGACGACGCCGCACTTCAGCCTGCGCCCGCAGCAGCCCGTTGAGCGCAGCCATCTCGTGCGCGAGCGCGTCTTTCGTACGGTCGGCGCCCAGCTGCTGCAGCGCCTTCTCCATCGCATCGACCGCCTCCGCGATCGGGTCATCTGCCGGTTCCCGCGACGCTTGAGGCTCCGGTGCCGTGCGCTGCGGGAACGCGCCCCGCGTACGCGGCCGCCTCGAGCGCGCCGCGAGGTGCTCCGCCCGCGCCTTGGCCTCGGCCTGGGCCTCGGCAATCGCCTTGATGTCATCGGCAGAACGGCCCGCCTGCGCTCGACGCTCGACGTTCCATGTCGACGAGATGATCTGTTTCTGCGCTTCGATCAGGCTTTCGATCTGCGGATCGCCGCCGCCTCCTCCGCCGCCCTGACTCTGGGCGGCGACGAACTCCTCGCTGAATGGCTTCACCTCGAGAAAGAAGATATCGCTCGTCGCGAGTGTGGCCGGCTTTCCTCGAGCCACGTCGCGAGCGCGCGCATAGTAGGTGATCACATCGCCGGGTTTGACGTGAAGGTCTTCGGCCGGCAACAGCCGTGTGCCCACTTTCTGCTCGTTCGTGCCTGTCACCCGCTCGAACGGGACCACGTGCTCCGATCCGCCGGCGACCGCGTACACCAGATCGAAAGACGCAATCCCGTAATCGTCGTCGGCCCGCGCCTCGATGGGAACTTCCTCGAGCGGAGTGATGGGCTGGTCGGCCGAAGGCCGCAGAATCCGAACGTCGGGCGGACGGTCGTCCATGAGCCGGATGAAGTATTCGGGTTCGCCATTCGACTCGAGGCCGTCGGCATCGGACAGCCGTATGCGATACGAATCGTCCTTCGACAGGAGGATTTCCGCTTCCGCCTTGCAGTCATCGCTCCCCGCGAGCGGCACGGTTGACGCGCCGCCCAACCGCAAATCGCCTTGCGCAATGGGCTTGTCCGTATAAATCGACAGCCGGACGCGCGTGCCTGCAGGCGCGTAGATGTCCCCGCCGTCCTGTTCGTCACGTGGCGCGAGGCCGGTGAACGCGGGATAGCGGTAATGCACATCGATGCGCGTCACGCGCGGCGGGCTCAGCGCGGTGACGGAGTAGGTCGGCGACTGGACCGTCTCCGCGGTGACCTGATATGTGAACGAACGATCGATCGTCTTCAGCGTGTACTCGTATTCACCGCGGGTTGGGCTCATCGACAGATCGCGTCGCTGCCCATTCGCGGTCAGTATGAGTCGCGGGACGACATGCCGAACCGAATCGTTCGTGCCACGAAGAGACGCCCGGATTCGAAGCGGGCTTCCCTCCTTGATTCGTACGTTACCGGGGGTGACCTCGAGGCGAACGGTGCCAGGAAAGAACCGGACACGCGCAGACTCGATGGCGCGTTCGGCGCCGGGCACTGCAAGCGCCATCGCCACAGCCAGAGCCGCGCCGGATCCAAGCGCCGCGAAGCCACTCCGGCGCAGCGCGGATGACGGAACGACCCCATCGAGATCCAGTTGGCCAAGCCGCCGAACGGCGCGATCCACCAGCGCGCCGCGGAATGGAGATGTCCCTTCGAGCGCCGCCACCGCACTCACCAGTGCGTCGTCGAGTGCGTGTCCGAGCGCGGCCGCCCGCTCTTCGATGAAACGCGCGACCTGCCGGTCGTCTGGAAGCCTTGGGGAGCGCAGCACGACGACGACGCCGACGGCGGCGGCAATCGCGGCGACGGCGGCCGGAACGGCCAGAAGCGCTGCGCCCTCGGGATGGACGATGCGGTCGAAGAGCACCGCGAGCGCGAAGATGACCGCAACGAGCGCGGCGCCGAGATTGGCGGTCCGCAGTCCGGCGACGAGCGCCCATCGGCGGCGAATTCTCGCAAGCGCGGCGCGCAACGCGAGGTCAGCCTGCATCAGGGCCGCCCCACGAACGATTCCGCGACGAGCGCGGCAAGCATCAACACCAATCCGTACTGCCAGTAACTCTGCCGCGCCTCGAGCTGCCTCGCCCGAAGATCCTGACCGGCAGCCGTGGCGGGAGGCACGACATCGATCATCGACATGAACTGCGCGACAGACATCACGGCAGTCGAGCTCTCGCGAGAGTCAGCGTTTACCGCGACGAGCCGCTTGTCGGTGGTCTGGTACACGCCGGGCTGCCGCTGTGCGCCCGCTGGCGCCGAACCGACGACGTAGTCTCGACGCGTGTCGCGCGAAACCGAGACGTAGCGGACGCTCTCCGCGACGAACGGCACGTAGGACGGGTTGACTGGAAAGTCATTCCACCGACGATCGAGATCGGATGCAAAGAGCACGATGCGCCCGGCGCCTTCGCGCCGTTCGACGAGCGCCGCCGTCCCATTGCTGAAGCGCGCCGCAAGTTGCCAGCCGGCGTCAGAGACTCGCCACGTGCGATTGAAGCGCACCTGGCCGAGGTTAGCCGTGAGAGGCCCGAACGCTCGCAGGATTGGATGACGAAGGTCGGTCGCGGAGAACGCCACGGTGTCGGCCGCCTGCTCCTCGGCCGTGAACGCCGGCTTCCATCCGAATGTTGTCGTGAGAACGACAGGCTCCACTTCCGCAGACCCGGCGACGAAGAGCCCGCCGCCCGCACGTACGAATGCCGCGATTGCATCGCGCGAGCGCCGTTCCATCCCGCGGGTTGATAACAGCACGACGGCCGAGAGGCGGCCAAGCTGGTCCGGTTTGAGTGCCGCCGCGCTCAGCGTCCGCACCTCGCTCTCCTGGAGCGCCGCAGCCAGCGCGCGGGACGCGTAATAGCCGGAGTCGGCCGCGCCCGAAGTCACGACGAGTACCGACGACCGGACCGTGGGATCGAGCGTCACGAAGCGGCGATTGTCGCCGTTGAAGCCGGCGGGATCGTCGATGGCTACCGCGATGGACCCGCTGGATGGCGACCGGTAATTGATTGCCATATCAGCCGACGATGAAGGGACTACCACGGCCGACGCCGTAGCAACAACCCGGCCGTCGCGCTCGACGCGCACGTCGCCTTTCCAGGGCAGCTTCCCCTCGTTCCTGATCGTGGCAGTCACGCGGTCCGCCGACACTCGAACGGCCGTAACCGCCGCGTTCACCGTCGGCGCGCCTGCATCCCTTACATCGACCGTAAGGTTCGCGGGCACGGCGGCATGCACCTCTCCGCCCCACCCGTCCGCCTGCAGGTCGCTCACGATCACGACTCGGGTCGCATCGCCGCCCGCAATCTCCGCCGCCTTTGCGAGCACCCCCGCGTAGCGGGTTCCCCCATCTGATGGCTTCAGCGTATCCAGCGCAGCACGGGCGGCACCGGCGCCTCCAGGCTCGCTGACCGCCTCGGCGCGGTCATCGAAGGCGATGACGGCGAGGCGCTCCCCTGCCGCCGCTTCGTCGATCGCCGCGCTCGCCAGCGCACGGGCGCGCGCGAATGTCCCCGGCGCGCTCATGCTGAACGATCGATCGATCGCGATGATGCGGAGCGAGGCCGCGACAGAGGCCTTCGCGAAGTACGGCCGTGCGAACGCGCCCGCCACCAGCAGGACCGCCATGACCCGTGCAGCCAGCAGCACCAAATCGCGAAGACGGCGCCGCCGCGACCGCGCAATGGGTGACCGCCGAAGCAGGCGGACAGCGCTGAATGGGACTTCGGGTGCGATGTCGCGCCGCAGCAAATGCAGCACGATCGGAACCGCGATGACGGCTGCCCCGGCCAGAAACGCTGGATAGAGGAAACGCACGCCTATTTCCGTCTGGATCGCGCCGCAAGGTACGCGAGCAGCGCGAAATCGAGAGGTTGCGACGTATCGAGCTGTACGTAATCGATTCCGAACCCGCGCAGTTCACGATCGTACTGGAGCGTCATCCCTGCGAGCTCGCGCAGGTACGACGCCCGGATCGACGAGGGCTCCGCCGTCACTTCTTCGGCATTCTCGAGGTCCCTGAAACGCGACGCGCCCTGAAACGGAAACGTCAGCTCGTTCGGATCCAGGACTTGAAAGACGACGACGTCACTCCCGCGGGAGCGAAGGTGCCGCAGGCCCTTGATCGCGGGCTCCGGCTCGTCGAGCAGATCCGAAATCAGCACGACCAGGCTGCGGCGCGTCAGCGCCTCCGCAAGCTGGTGGAGCGGACGTCCGAGTGCGGACTTCGACCCTGGCTGCAGCCGCTCGAGCGCCAGCAGGAGCGCGTGCAGGTGACCGGACCGCGCGCCGGCCGGCATGCGAAAGGCGATTCGATCGTCGAACGCGATGAGCCCGGTCGCATCGCGTTGCTTGTTCATGAGGAAGGCCAGCGAGGCGGCGAGCACCGAGCCGTACTCGAGCTTGCTCATCGCCGCCGCGCCGCGATATCCCATCGACGCGCTCACGTCGACCAGAAGATGGCATTCGACGTTCGTCTCTTCTTCGTACTTCTTGACGTAATGCCGATCGCTTCGCGCGTACACCTTCCAGTCCAGCGTCGAGAGATCGTCACCCGGCAGATACTGCCGGTATTCCGCGAACTCCACGCTGAAGCCCTTGTATGGACTCCGATGCAGCCCCGACAGGAATCCCTCGACCACCGTGCGCGCCTTCAGCTCCATCGTCCCCAGCCGCGCGATGACGGCCGGGTCCAGGAATCGCAGGTCGCGAGAGGTGGAGGCGGATCGCATGGTTACATTCCGCTACGCGGCGGCGGCACCGCCTCGAGGAGCCGATCGATCAGGTTGTCGGCCGTGATCCGTTCCGACTCGGCGTAGAAGTTCGGAATGATGCGATGCCGGAGGACCGGCCGTGCGAGCGCCTGAACGTCGGTCACGGAAATGTGATAGCGCCCCATGATGAGCGCGCGCGCTTTGGAGGCGAGAATGAGCGCCTGCGATGCGCGAAGGCCTGCTCCCCACTTCACCCACTCGCGTACGAACTTCAGATCGCTCTGTCGCCCCGGGCGCGAGGCATCGACCAGCCGCACTGCATAGCGCGCGATCTCGTCGGCGACGACGACCTGCCGCACGAGTTGCTGGATCTCCAGGATGTCGGCTCCGCTGTACACCGGAGCGGGCGTGTGCGTCTGTACGCCGGTCGTGGTCGTGACGACGCGTACCTCTTCGTCCTCGGAGAGGTAGGTCATGACGATGTTGAACATGAACCGATCGAGCTGCGCTTCGGGCAGCGGATAGGTGCCTTCGAGCTCGATCGGATTCTGCGTCGCGAGGACGAAGAACGGCCGCTCGAGCGCATACGTGCGCCCGGCGGCCGTGACGTGGTACTCCTGCATCGCCTCGAGCAGCGCCGCCTGTGTCTTGGGCGGCGTGCGGTTGATTTCGTCGGCAAGCAGAATCTGCGCGAAGATCGGACCCTTCACAAAACGAAGCGATCGGTGACCGCCTTCTTCGTCCAGCACCTCCGTGCCCGTGATGTCGGCGGGCATCAAGTCCGGCGTGAATTGAATCCGCTTGAACGACAGGTCGAGGATCTGCGCGACCGTCTTGATCAGAAGCGTCTTGGCGAGTCCCGGCACGCCGGTGATCAGGCAGTGGCCGCCAGTGAAGAGCGCCATCAGCACCTGATCGATCACGTCGTCCTGTCCCACGATGACTTTGCGGATCTCCGCGAGGATCCGCTCGCGTCCCTGCGCGACGCGCTCAGCGACCGCAGCGATATCGGTGCTCGTGTCCATCAGTGCGTCAGGGAGTAAAGGATCTCGTTGATTTCCATACGGTACGCCTGCGCGGTGTATTTGACGTACCCGGGATACTCGGACGCGTTCGACCATTCCCATCCGTCGCCCATGTCCACGTTCCAGTTGATCAGCACCATCGCGCGGCCGTTGTCGTCTTCGATGGCACGCAGGTGTGCAACGTAGCCCCCCTTTTCATAGGTGCGCCCCTGCAGGAACGAGCCCAGACCTGGCGTTTGCGGGAAGGAATCGAACTGGTAGAAGCAGTGAAAGATCGGATGCGTCGGAGGAAGATCGATGATCTTCCGATCGGGAAA
Source organism: Acidobacteriota bacterium (assembly GCA_046735635.1). GTDB lineage: Bacteria > Acidobacteriota > Vicinamibacteria > Vicinamibacterales > 2-12-FULL-66-21 > JALZOC01. The sequence continues at coordinate 9,032 of JBKPTT010000100.1, forward strand.
CACGCGGCGAAGCTCGCTCTCGACGTTTGCCCATTCAATCGGACCGTGGAAGTCGTCGAAGGTCAACGTGCCGCCGCGGAGGAGGAATTCGCGGAGTATTGGAACCTCCGCTTCCTTCAGGCGCAGGTTGCCGCCCTCCACTATGTAGATCCAGGGATGGGCCCAGAGCTCCGGATCCTCGATCGTGAGGACGATCGGATCGTTGACCTTGATCGAGGTGACCGTCCGGACACGTCGCGATAGATTCTGCTCCGCCGCGGGAGCATCGATGAACCACGGCTCGTCCTCCGGGTTCCACGTGGTCCCGGGCGGCATGGTCCACGCGCTGTATCGAATGCGGACGAACGTCCACTCGAGGCCGGCGAAACGCGGATCGGAGCGCGCCGGGGGCTGCGCGTCAGCGCCGGGAGAGAACGCCGCGGCACCTGCCCATAGCAGCAGCCCGGCAACGGCCGCTGCCGGCAGGAACGGCTTCATGGGTGGCCACCGGCGGCGCCGGTACCCTTGATGGCGCGCAGCAGGAGTTCCTGTGCGCGGTCGAAGCTCGGCGCGATCTCGAGTGCGGCGAGCGCTTCAGCCTTGGCCTCGGCAGGCTTGTTCGCCCGCAGGTACGCTTCCCCGAGGTCGCAGTGGGCCGAGGCTTTATCGGCGGGCCCAATCGCGAGCGCGGCCTTGAATTCGCGGACTGCGGTGTCCACCTGGTTGTTGTCGAGCGCCAGACGGCCAAGACCAGCGTGGGCCGCCGGGTCGAACGGATCGATGGCGACGACGCGGTCGTAGGCGTCGGCGAGAATCCGGGGACTGTTGCCGCTCGGTCCTTTGCTGACGAGCGCGGCGAGCCGCCGCGCGGGTTCGACCGCGGCATGGTCAGCGGCGAGGAGCGCCTGATATTCCTTGATGGCGCGCCCGGTATCTCCGAGCTTTTCGGCCAGCGCCGCCATCACCGCATGCGGGCTGTCGTCACCCGTGGCACCGGAAACGAGCTGCGCCGCCTTTTCAAGGGGGCCGAACGCGGCGCGATCGCCAGCGGCGGCGAGCGCCTGGCCATATTCGAGTTGCGCGGCGTAACTGCCCGGGTGGGCGTCCGCGGCCGCCTTGAGTCCAGCGAGATCGACGGTTTGCGGACGAGGCGTGGGCCGTACGTTGCCCGCCGGCGAGCCGCCGCCCTCGCCCTTCGTCTCGCCGTGCTCGGTCGATGCCGGCGGCGTCACGCCCGGGATGTCGCGGAGCGCCGCTCGGATCGATCCGAATCGCGCGTCGAGCGCCTTATCGAACGAGGCCTGCAGCTGCGGTACGGTGACGCCCACGACCTTCTCGATCGCCTCGTTCCCTTCGACGCCGTGCCCGTAGGACCGCACGAGCGCCTGCAGCTTGTCCTGCCCGTAGGTCTGCACGATGTGATCGACGAGCAGCGAAGCCTCGTAGTAGGCGAGCGCAATCGTGTCGGGCCGCGTGAAGCCCGAATTCAGGTCCGCGACCTTGAGCGCCTTGCCGCGCTCGAGCGCGATCGCGAACGGGATTTCCATCTCGCGGCCCCAGCCGCGTCCCGCCTGCGTCTCTTCGTATTCGGAGATCCCTTCGGTCAACCATCGCGGGATCCGTTGATTCGACATCTGCAGCGTGATGACGTGCGTCAGCTCGTGCCACAGCGTCGCCTGCCACGAGAACGAGCCCGGCGGCCGGGCATGCGGCGAGTCGAGCGACACGACGCGCCCGAAGCAGGCGCCCAGAGCGCCGATCATGCCGGGCAGGCCGAGCGTGCGCACGGCGAAGTCGTCGTGCTTCGGAAAGATCTCGACGAGGATGGGCCCGGTCGGCTTGAAGTTGTATTTCGCCGACAGCGTTTTCAGCGCTTCCTGCGCGAGCGGCATCGCGTACTCGCGCATCACGGGCGCTTCGTCGGGGTCGAGCTTGAGGACGACGTCGCCTTCCTTCACTTCGACGAACTTGTCGAGGCTGTCGAGGAGTGCGAGCAGGTTATAGGTCACGACGTCGTACGGGTCGATCTTGAATGCCCGCTCGAGCGATTCGCGCGCGGCCGCTTCTTCGCCGGTGCGCATCAGATGCATGCCGAGCTCGGCATGGGCTCTCGCGTGCGTCGGATCGAGTTTGACCGCTTCCCGCGCAAGGCTGACCGCCTCCTCGAATCGATAATTCTGCGCGGCGAGCGAGGCCGCGGCTCGATAGACCTCGCCAAACGCGGGATTGATGGCGAGCGCTTTCTTCGCCTCCGTGTCGAACGCCGCGCGGTCGGTCCGGACGTATGCGATGGCCGCGCTCAGCGCCAGCGCGTCGAGCTGCTGCGGGTTGTACGCGAGCACGCGCGCGATCCGTTCGCGCGCCGCGTCCCAGCGCGTGTTGTCGAGATCGAGCTCGGCGAGGAGCAGTTCGGCGTCGGCGAGATGCGAGTCGATCTCGAGAGCCCGCTGGGCGGAAGCAGCCGCGGCAGGAGGATCGTCCTCGCTCAGCGCGCGCGCGAGTCCGGCGTGCGCGGGCGCCCACTCCGGATCTGCTGCCAGCGCCTGCTGGAACGACTTCACCGCTTCCGCACGATTCCATTTGTCCAGAAACAGCAGACCCCACGCGGTATCCAGTGCCGGATTCGGCGTACCCTGCGACGCGGCGCGGAAGATCGCGTTGGCGTCGCGCGCGCGGCCGAGTGCCGCGGCCGCACGAGCTGCGCGCAGCAGCGCCGGCGGGTCGTCGGGTGTGCGCTGATAGAGCGCATTCAGCAACTGCGCGGCGTCCCCCTGGCGGCCGAGGCGCTGATACACCAGCGCCAGCTCGAGCGCGGCGTCGCTCAGCGGCGCTCGACGCGCCGCAGGTTCCAGCAGGGCCAGCGCATCGTTGTACCGGCCTTTGTCGATGACGAGATGGGCGAGCACCGCGACGGCCGCGGGATCGTCAGCCGGGCGTGCTCGCGCGAGCGTCTCGGCATCGCCTGGCTTGCCGTGCGCAATCGCGCGCCACGCGCTCGCCGGGAATGCCTGCGCAGAAGTTGCGCCTTGCCCATGCGAGCGCACGCTGACGGCAGTCCACACACAGAGACAAAGGATGAGGGCGACGGTGGGACGAACGGGAAAACGTCGCATAGGGACCTGGTCCGATTATATGGGCCTGCCGGCCTTGTTGCCACGACAGGCACAGAAAGATCGAAGAACGTGGGCCGATCGACGAGTGACAGCCAGTGCCCAGGCCGCCACGGGCCACGGCTCGGGTGGTGGAGATGCGAAGAGGCGGTGCCGTCGGCGCGTAATCAGCGTGTCAGCGAACGTTGCACTAGAACAGCTCTCTCCAGGTAAAGAACAGCGTGGCACACAGCCCCTGCCCGACGGCAAATGCCGCAACCCACGACGGCACGTTGCGGCGCGGCACGACGGCGGCGAGCGCGATAAAGAGCGGAAACAGCGTCGCCGTGAAGCGTCCCATCGACAGCACGCCACCCGCGAACAGCGGTGGGACGACGTTGACCAGCACGAACACTCCCCAGGCGAGTCCAAGCCGCCGGCAGACCGGGTAGGTCAGCGCAAGCGCGAAGATCAGTCCAATGGCGTTCAGCACGTTGAACGGAATGTTCCCCACCACCTGCAGGAAAGGCTCGTTCCACAGCCAACCGAACGCCGTGACGAACGGATCCAGCCCCTTGTAGGTACGCCCCCACGCTTCATGGCTCCTGGCCCACGCGAACCACACGCCCGTCAGGCGGTACAGATAGAGCGTGAAGATGAGCATGCCGATGCCGGGCATGGAGGCCGTCACGAACGACGGGACGGCCGCACGGCCGGGACCGGGGATCCGGGATCCGGGATCCGACGCGACGGGCCACGTCCGGGCGAATTGCTGCAGCGCGAGAATCCCGAGCGGGATGCTCAGGAAACACCCGTTTGGTCGCGTGAGGCCGACGAGCAGACCGAACGCCGAGGAGGCGATCCATTCACCACGAAGAAAGTGATACGCGGCGCCCGCGGCGCCGAGCAGAAACAGCGATTCCGTGTACGGCGCGTTGTAGTAGAGCGCAAACGGATATGCCGCCACGAGCAGCGTCGCGCTCTCTGCGTAGTCAGCGCCGACCATGTCGGCTGTCAACCGCGCGACGTAATACAACGCCCAGAGGAATGCCGCCAGCGAGATCACGACGCCCGCCCACAGAGCGCGCAGCATGCGCCGCTCGCGCGGAACCGTCCGGTCGTTCATCCCGAACAGCACGCCAACCGGGCGCATCAACATCGGCAGCGCCGGAAAGAACGCGATGTTGCGCTGGCGCTGGAACGTGTGATCCCACGTGTAGCCATCGAGCGCGATGCCCCCGTACCATCCGGCGTCGAACCGTGCCGGCAGGTTGTCGAGCGGCTCGCGGGAAAGAATGAACCCGGGCTTCGGGCCCAATCCGATCGTCAGCACCGCGAAGAAGGCGACGAGGAAGACGGCGATGCGTGTTCCGAGAAAGGCGTGGACTGCCGCCGCAACGTCCGGACGCGCCATGACCCTGGCTCGGAGCACGGTCAATCGCGCCCACGCGGTCGGGCGGGGCCAGAGCACGTGCCGGACGATCTGAATCGACAGCGCGGCGTAGAGCACCAGCGAGGCCGAAGGCGGCGCAAGCACGCGGTCGAAGACCAAATGACGGTTGATGCCGACGAGGGCCAGCCATGCGGCGAGAAGCAGCAGCGCCGCGCTGACGAGATCCGCGGCCCGAGCATAGCGGTGAAGGAGCAACAACCTTCGGAGTATATGCGCTACGGGCGGAGCTCGTAGAGAGAGGACGGCGCGCCATACCAGTCGACGCGCGCGACCAGGCGCACGCGTTCGCGCCGATCGAGATCGGCGGTCGTGGCTGCGCAGACCTCAGGCTCCCACAACCGACAGTGCACCGTCAGATGTGTGACGCCAAGGCGCCTCAGAAAGTCGAGCGCGGGCGGCGCTGGAAACCCTTGCGTCCCATCGAGCGTTGCCGCGTACTCGCGGGGATTGAACCCACTGTAGCCGTTCACCATCGGGCGCCAGTGCCACATCGAAAAGTACATGAACGGCAGGTTCTCGGCGAAACGATCGGGCGGCGGGTGTACGGGAAACTCGAACAGCACCGCGGAAGCCGGCAGCGATTCGTAAATCGATGGAGGAGACTTCCACATCGGCAGCGAATCGTACCGGGGCCAGCCGTCGATCATGAGGAGCGCGGTGAGCACAGCGCCCGATGCACGCCGAGCCGATGATGTCTTGAACCGCGGGATCAGTCGCGAGGCGCCGTATCCCCCGAGCACGGCCACGCTGAGCATGACGAGCATGCCGAAGCGCGCGGGAACACGAATCGACTGGAACGGGAACGCAGCCTTGTACAGCGCGGGATAGAGAACGCCATTCAGACCCAGCGAGCCGTCGAAAGCCACCAGCCCCGCGACGACAAACGCGGCCCGCGGTGCAGACCACGGAGGCCACATCGCCGGAATCAACAGCAACAGCGGGAGCATGCCGGGAAACAGCGCGCGTTCGGCCGTGGCGACGCGTGGGAGCCACTGGCGATACGCCGGCGTTGCAACACCCGGCGTCAGGTAGTCGGCGGGCACGGCGCTGAACTCCCGGATGCTTTCGGCCTGCCGCACTCCGCGCGCGGGTTGCGATTGCATGTACTCCCATCCGAGCGGCAGGACGACGGCCGCAGCCATCATGTACGCCGCGACGACGAGAGCCGCGCGTCGAACCGGGATCGTTCCTGCGCAGCCCATAGTCGCGGCGAACCCCAGTGAGTACACGGTCAGGAACAGGCCGTAGTACATCGACGAATACCACTGCGCCGCGAGCGAAACCGCGATGCCGGCCACATACACTGGACGTCCCGTCTGCACCAGGCGAATGATGCCCACCAGCATCAACGGCATCCACATCGTCATCTGCAGTTCGAGATGACTGAAGTGGTTCATCCGGAACGGGGTCAGCATGAATGCAACGGCGCTGAACCATGCGGCGGCCGTACCCCACTCCAGCGCACGAACGAGCAGGTAGACGCCAAACCCCGAGAGCACGAACGAGAGCAGCAGGAGGACGTTGTAGACGACAACCGGGTGCAGCCCCACTCCCGCGAGCGGCCACGCCGCGAGCGCGGGCAGGAGCATGGCATCGGAGTAGGTCAGCGTCGCGCGAAGCGGATAGAAGATGTTGGCGTCGAAGAGGTGACGCGGATCCGCGGCGAGCTGATGCTGCACCCAGCCGATTCGCCACATCGAAAAGAGCGGATCGCCGCGGTCCGGAACGGAGTAAAGGTGTGTTGCCTGCTTCTCAAGTGCGAGCAGCGTGATCGCGGTGAGTCCCGCCAGGATGGATACGCAACGCCCGCTCCTCGACACGAATGCGCCTCGCAATCAGCCACGCGAACATTAGCACCGATGCGACACCCGCGTACACCGCATGCGCCATCACCGCGAACCCGGCGAGCTCGCCCATCACGCCAATGTAGTTCGGATGCCGCACGAACCGGTAAGGACCGTCGGTCGCGAGCACGGGCTTCGGAGGGACCAGCACCCGGAACGTCCAGCGTGGCCCAAGCGTGCCGATCGCCCAGTACTTGATCGCCTTCGCCGCCGTAAACGTCGCAATCCCGGCGGCGAGGACTCTGTCGTGGCCGTGCGGCCGGAAGGACGATTCCACGATCATGGCAGCGAACGCCGCAGGGTAGACGACCTGCATCCACCGAAACACGTCGGTAGCCGGTTCGACCGCGCCGCGCGCACGGAGCGCCCGCTCGTTGTGCGACGACAATCGCGCCTCGAGAAGCATCGGGCCGAACGCGAGCGCAAAGAGAACGGCGGCGATCGTCATGCCGCGTTCAAGTCGCCCGCATACCGAATCGCGTGTCGAAGGATGGCAGGGACGACGCCGGCGCCGATCTCCGCCGCACGGAGGGTTCTGGGCCCGTCGATGACCCAGCGCATGGTTCGGTTGAAGCGCCACTTCGCCGTGAACTCGCGGCTGCGCGCGCGGCGTAGCCGCACGTGGGGATCGACGTTCCCGCGTTCCAGCGCGTGCAAGGCCTCGTGGGCAGCCAGCTCCGCGCCGCGAATGGCGAAGCGCAGACCATCGCCCGTCATCGGATCGATGAAACCCGCGGCATCGCCGGCAAGCAGCAGGCCGGGCATCCCCGGCGTCTCACACTCGACGGCAAGCGGGCCCAGGCACACGGGCATGCCAATCATGCGGGCGGAGTGGAACCGTCCGCCGAGAACGGGATCACGGTTGAGGGCACACGTGAGAATCTCTCCGGGTGTGCCGCCGCGCAGCGCCGACGTTACGATGCACGCGTTCACGATGGCGCCTGGAAGGGGCGCGACGCCGATGTAGTGGCCGTCGCGGATATGCATCTCGCCAAACGGGCGCATCCCGTCCACGTCCTGAAAGTACGACCCGATGGCCCACCGGCGAGGCCGCGCGGGTGACAGCGACAACCGCAGCCCGCGCGCCAGGCGAGAGTAGCGACCGTCGGCCGCGATCGTGATCCGTGCGCGTAACCGCAGCGTCATCCCGCCTCGCCCCTTGACGACGGCGCCAGTCACCGTCGGGTCGGTTGACGTGTCCACGAGCGGATCGTCGACGAGCACTTCCTGCTCGATGTGGGCACCTGCACGTTCGGCTGCAATCAGCAATCCATCGTCCAGGCGGTTCCGGGAAATCGCGTAGGCGCGTGCGTCCTCGTATCGTCCTTCGACGCGGATTCGCCGCGCACCCGTGACGATCATCCCCTCGAGCGGCAGCGCGCCGTGCATGGCGCCGGTCAGTTCGAGACGCTCGAGAAGCGAGACGGCCCCGGGGTTCAACGTGTCGCCGCACAACTTCGGGCGCGGAAATCGCGACCGATCGACCAGCAGCACGCGCGCGCCGGCGCGCGCGAGGATTGTCGCGGCGACGGCACCTGCGGGGCCCGCGCCAACGATCAGCACGTCGTACATATCACGCCCGTCCGAGGACGATCGCGCTGTTCTTCGAGCCAAACCCGAGGCAATTGCACAGCGCGGCCTCGACGTCCGCTTCGCGCCCCATGTTCGGAATGAAATCGAGATCGCACTGAGGATCGGGATGCGTCTGGTTGATCGTCGGCGGCAGATAGCCGTTGTCGAGCGCGAGCGCCGCGGCGACGATGCCGGCTGCGCCGCTGGCGCCCTGCGGATGGCCGATCATCGACTTGATCGACGAGCCCGCGACCCGATCCGCCCGGGCCCCGAAGAGTCGCCGGACGCAGCGCGACTCGACCGCGTCGTTCAGGACGGTCGAAGTGCCGTGGAAACTGATGTAGCCGATCTCCTCACGCGCCCGTCCGGCGCGCTCGATCGCGAGTGTCATGGCCCGGATGATTTGAGCGCCGTCGGGATCCATCTGCACGCGATGGTACGCATCGCATGTGGAACCGTAGCCCTCGACGCGCGCGTAAATCCGCGCGCCGCGCGCACGGGCGCGATCCTCGCGTTCCAGCACCAGCATCCACGCCCCTTCGCCCAGGACGAAACCATCGCGTCCTTTGTCGAATGGCCGTGACGCCTGCTCGGGACACTGGTTGTAAGCCGTCGAGACGGCGCGCATCTTCGAAAAGCCGAAAATCATTCCCGGTGTCACACAGGCGTCCGCGCCGCCCGAAAGGATCACATCTGCCTCGCCCGAACGGATGAGCGATGCCGCGTAGGAAATGGCATCGGTGGAGCTCGTACAGCCCGTGGAAACGACATGGCTGATGCCATGCAACCCGAGCGCGATCGAGATCTCGCTCGAGATCATCCCTACGATGGATACCGGAATGGCGTACGGTGTCACGCGTTTCCAGCCGTCGTTGAAGAACTCGTAGTACTGCCGCTCAGCGACGTCGATCCCACCGGCGCCGCTGCCAACCAGCACCCCCGCGTCCGGTTCGCCGGCCCTGAGCCCGGCATCGCACCAGGCCTCCATCGCGGCGA